>CAZSVT010000114.1:0-9547 GCA_964610365.1 uncultured Isosphaeraceae bacterium | reverse complement strand
GGGCACGCCGCGGAGGATCGGCACGAACGGTTCGCCGAGGAGCAGGAGCGGCGCCGCCACCATCGTGAGCAGCATGTGCTGCGTCATGTGCGCGGAGAGGAGAAGCGGGGCGAACGCCTCGATCGGCGAGGCGAGGGCCAGCCAGATCGCCGCGAGTCCGCCGAGGAAGCAGGCGAGCCGCGCCGCGGATCGCCCGCGCCACCCCATCGAGCCGCGCAGGAAGAGCACCGCCGGGAGCGCCAGCCAGAGCGCCAGCCACGGGTCGAAGCTCCAGGAGGCCAGCATGCCGTCGCGCATCATCCTCCTCCCCGCCGGCGAGCCGCGGCGTCGCGTCGGCGGGCGCTCCTCGATCGATCAGCGGAATCCGCGCGCCGGTTCCGGCGCCGAGGGGCTCGCCTGCGGCGGCTGATCCCGACCCGGCGACGACTCCAGGGCGCCCGGAATGGCGCTCGCCGGGACATGATCCGGGCGCAGGGTGGCCAGGAAGGCCACGATCGCCTGGGTCTGGGCGCTGGAGAGGGTCTTGCCGTACGCGGGCATGTTGCCGCCGCCCTGCTGCACCTGGCGCACCAGTTGATCCCAGGAGAGACGCGTGGCCACGCCGTCCAGGCGCGGTCCGCGCTCGCCGCCCTCACCGCCCAGCGAGTGGCAGTTGCGGCACTGCGCGAACTGCACCATCACCGCGCCCTGCAGTTCCAGCGGCGTGCGCCCGCGCACGAATTCCGGCGGCACCGGGGCGCTCGTCCACGCATCCATCTGCGGAGACCAGCGGCTGGTCACGCCCAGCCACGAGAGCGTGACCAGGGCCGTCGCCGCCACGACGAAGAGGACCACCACCAGCGGCCTCCGCGACGGCGATCGTTCACCCCTGGAGGCGAAGAGCGGCAGGAGCAGCAGCCCCAGCAGCAGCACCGGCGGTCCGATGATGAGGAGCGGCGTCTCCACCTCCGGCGGCAGCAGCGCCAGTGCCGCGAAGATCCAGAGGAAGAAGAAGTCGGGCCGCGGATTGGTGTCGATGATGGTGGGATCCGGCACGCCGCCGGGACCGAAGGGCCCGAACCACGCGGCCAGCGCCAGCATCGCCAGCAGGGCGGCGCCGCAGAAGACCATGTCGCGCTGCGCCGCGTCGGGGAAGAACGGCACGCCGGTCCGGTGGACGCGCTCCTCGTACGCCGGACGATAGGTGGCGGGATCCACCGTCTCGCCGGGCCTGGGCATCTCGCTGATGCCGTGCCGCAGGATGAGCATCAGGTGCAGGCCGACGAGGGCGATGGTGATGCCGGGCAGCACGAAGACATGGAGGGCGAAGAAGCGCGAGAGCGTCGGTCCGGCGATGATCGGTCCGCCGAGCATCACCGCGCGGAGTTCGTTCCCGACGAAGGGAATGCGGTCGACGATCGCCGCGCCGATGCCGAGCCCCCAGTACGCGTCCTGGTCCCAGCGCATCACCTGCCCGGTGAACGCCAGGGCCAGCGTGCAGACGAGCAGCAGCACGCCCACCATCCAGGTGAGCTCGCGCGGGAACTTGTAGGCGGCGTGGAGGAAGACCTGCGAGAAGTGGACGAGCATCATCAGCACCATCGCGTTGCTCGACCACCCGTGGATGGCGCGGACCATCCAGCCGAAGGGCACCTCTTCGTCGATGAACTTCAGGCTGGCGTAGGCCTCGGCGGCGCTGGGGGCGTAGAGCGTGGCCAGCAGGATCCCGGTGACGATCTGCACCACGAAGAACATGAGCGTGGCGCTGCCGAAGACATACCACCACTTCGCGCTGCGCGGCACGCGGTGCGTCATCACCGGACCGACGAGCGCCTCCGCGCCCGATCGATCCTCCATCCACGCCCGCGCGCGGCGCCACCAGCCCATTCAGGTGCCCTCCTGGAGTCCGGGCAGTCGACCCGCCTCGATCTGGAGGCGTCCCGCCTCCACGCGCCACCGGTATTCGAAGAGACCGCGCGGCGGGGGGCCGCTGGCGCGCGAGCCGTCCTCGTAGTAGACGCCGCCGTGGCAGGGGCACATGAAGAGGCGGCTCTGCTCGAACCAGCGCACCGGGCAGCCCAGGTGCGCGCAGTTGACGGCGAAGACCTGGAAGCGGCCGTCGCCGAGGCTGCGCACCCAGCAGGCGTCGCGCGCCGAGTCGCCGTCGGTGGGCGAACTCTCGGGGTTGGTGAAGGTGGCGAGCCGCGTGGTGCCGGAGGGGAAGCCGTCGACGGGGCCCAGGTCCGTCCAGCGGTCGGGATCGCGCCGGCGCGCCGGGGCGAAGAGCGTTCCGATCACCGGCACGGCCACCAGCGCGCCGCCCACGGCCATGAGCGCGGCGCCGACGCCGAAGAGGAAGCCGCGGCGGTCGCGCGCGCCGCCTCCCGGCGCGCGGCCGTGGACGCGCAGCTCCGCGGGCGTTCCCGCGCCGGGCTCGCGCGCGTCGAGACATGGGCAGCGATGCGTCCCGTCGTTCATGGTTGTCCTCCGCGCCGCTCGGTTCCGGGCGGCCAGTCCTTCGCGCGCCGCTCCGCCATCCACGCCACCAGGTCGTCCACGTCCTTCGACGAGAGCGTCTCGCCCGGCGGTCGCCCGGGGAACGGTCCCGCCGCGCCGGGCATGCCGAGGTCGAGGCGCCCGAAGATGACGGCGCTGCGCAGCGCCTGGTCGCTGGTGAGCTGGAGGAAGAAGGGATCGGCGGCGTTGCCGCCCGGGTGGCAGGACGCGCACGATCGGTCGAAGATCGCCCGGCCGCGCGCGGCGTCGCCGCGCGCGTTCACGGCGTACGGGATCGGCGAGGCGCCGGCGTCGGATCGTCCCCAGGCGCGTCGCATGCCCGAGACGATCGCCGCGATCTCCTCGTCGGCGAGCGGGCCGCCGGAGGAGCGCCCGAACGCGGGCATGAGCGTTCCCGACGCGGACCCGGACGCGATGACGCGCGTCAGGTCGGCGTCGGTGACGCTGGCCAGGTAGAGCGGATCGCGCATGGGCCGGGCGGGACCGAGCTGGCCGTCCGCGCCGTGGCAGCCGGCGCAGTGGGAGCTCCAGAGTCGCGCGAAGCCCGCGGGGGAGTCGATCGAGGGCGGCGCCGTCGGGGTCTGTGTGAGCGGGATGGCGCCGTCGCACCCGGCCAGGAGCGCCGCGGCGGCTGCGGCGAGCGCGGCGAACGCCCGCGGGATCGCCGCGCCCTGCGCCGCGAGCCCGGCGCGCCGCGACACCCGCGCCTTCATCGTCGCTCCGGGCGCGCTCATCGCGGGCCTCCGTCGCGCGGGCGCTCGTGGCTCGCCTCCACGCCCAGGCGATCCCGCAGCGGCAGGAATTGCATCGTCGGCACGCGATTGAAGCGGGAGATCACCCATCCGGCGGTCACGCCGAAGGCGAACTGGCTGGCGATGAACCACGGCCAGCTGATGGACCGCTCCAGCGCCGGGTTCACGATGCCCAGCGACGCCCAGATGAGGCCGGTCCAGAGCACCGGCGCCACCAGGCCGCCGAAGAGGATCGGGCGCTTCGGCATCATCGGCAGCGCCACCGTGTACAGCAGTCCGATGAAGACGCTGCCCACCGCGTGGATGGCCGCGGCGGTGAGGAGCCAGCCCGGTTCGAGCGATCGCAGCGTCTCGGCCGACGCCGTCTCGACGCCGGGAACGAAGACGCCCGCCAGGAGATTGATGGGAAGCCAGAGGCTCCCTTCGAAGAGCACGCCCCACAGGCACGCCACCACGGCCATCGCGGCGCCGCCGGCCAGCCCGCCCCAGATGCCCACGCGGTAGGGGTGGATCTCCAGCGGCAGGGCGAGTCGGCGCGGTCCTTCCACCACCTCGCGCACGGCGGCGCGGGCGGCGGCCGGGAGCGGCGCCGCGGCGGGTGGCGCGGCGCGAAGCGCGGGCCGATCGGCGTCGCGCCGGGCCGGAACCGGGATCTCCTCGAGCTGCTCCTCGGGGAAGACATGGCGGAACCACGCCACCGCGCCGCCCAGGGCCATGACGGCGCCCACGATGGTGAGCGCCCAGTTGGTGACCATGCCCGCGAAGATGAGCGTGACGCCCGCGGCCGCCACCAGCGGCGCACCGGTGGGTCGCGGGATGGCGCTCGAGTACGGCACGGGTCCGCGCGGCTCGCTCATGCGGCGCCTCCCGGCGGCTGCCGACCCACGATGTAGACGGTGAGGAAGACGAAGATCCACACCACATCCACGAAGTGCCAGTACCAGCTCAGCAGGTCCACGCGCCCGTGATCGCGCTGCGGATGCACGTGCCCCAGCAGCGAGAGCACCAGCGTCAGCGAGAGGAGCAGCAGCCCCAGCGTGACATGGAAGGCGTGGAAGCCCACCAGCGAATAGAAGGTGGTGCCGAAGAGGTTGGTGGCGATGGTGAGGTGGTGGTCGCGGAGGAGTCCCGCCCACTCCACGCCCGTGCCGTAGAGGAAGTAGCCGCCGAGCAGGATGGTGGCCAGCAGCCATCCCCGGAAGAGTCCCACCGCGCCGCGGCGCAGCGCCGCGAGCGCGAACATGACGGTGACGCTGGAGGAGAGGAGCGCCACGCTGTTCACGATCACCGGGGGCAGCTCCAGCACCTGCCAGGGCGTGGGCCCGCGCGCGTCGCGCCCGGCGTAGTAGAGATACGCCACGATGAAGGCGCAGAAGAAGGCGCTCTCACTGAAGATGAGGCAGGTCATCCCCACGCGCCCGCGCGAGGGCCGCCACGCGCCGTCGGCGTCGCGCGGAGCGCCGGGCCCGGCACCCGCGCCGTCGCCTGCGCCGACGATGCCCCGTGGATGAACGGCGGCGCTACTCATAGTGCTCGTCCGGATCCTCGGGGTGCTTCGCGTCCCAGAGCGGGCGCCGGCTGGTGCAGACGGGGATCTCGTCGAAGTTCCATTCCGGCGGCGGACTCCGCGTGGCCCACTCCAGCGTCCAGGCGTCCCACGGATCGCTCCCGCACGGCTCGCCGCGCCGCAGCGTGCGCAGGATGTTGAAGACCAGCAGCAGCACCGCGGCGATCTGGATGGGAACGCCCACCGTGGAGACCAGGTTCCACAGGTCCCAGCCCCGATCCGGCTGATAGGTGTAGATGCGGCGCGGCATCCCCAGCATGCCGGAGATGTGCATCGGGAAGAAGGTGAGCGTGAAGCCGATCAGGAAGAGCCAGAAGGTCCAGCGGCCGAGGCGCTCGTCGAGGCGGCGGCCGAAGGCCTTGGGGAACCAGAAGAAGAGCGCGCCGAAGATGCCGAAGAGCGTGCCGCCGATGAGCACGTAGTGGAAGTGGCCCACCACGAAGTAGGTGTCGGAGAGCTGCCAGTCGAATGGCACCACCGCGAGCATGATGCCGGTGAGTCCGCCGAAGACGAAGAGCGCCAGGAAGCCCGTGGCGAAGAGCATCGGCGTCTCGAATCGGATGCGGCCGCCCCACATGGTGCCGATCCAGTTGAAGATCTTGATGCCGGTGGGCACGGAGATGAGGAAGGTGGCGGCGCTGAAGAGGGCGTTGAGGAACGGGCTGAGACCGACCACGAACATGTGGTGCGCCCAGACGCCCAGCGAGATGAAGCAGATGGCCACCGTGGCCGCCACCATGAGCGGGTAGCCGAAGATCACCTTGCGGCTGAAGACCGGGATGATCTCGCTGATGAATCCGAAGGCCGGCAGGATCAGGATGTACACCTCGGGGTGGCCGAAGAACCAGAAGAGGTGCTGCCAGAGGACGGCCGAGCCGCTCTGCTGCGGGTCGAAGAAGTGGGCGCCCATCGAGCGATCGAAGAGCAGCATCACCTGCGCCGCCGTGAGCACGGGCATGACCGCGAGAATCAGCACCGCCACCACGATCATCATCCAGACGAAGAGCGGCATGCGCATCAGGGTCATGCCGGGGCAGCGCATCGAGACGATCGTGGCGAGCAGGTTCACGGCCGTCGTCATGCTGCCGAAGCCGCTGACCATGATGCCGAGGATCCAGTAGTCGGTGGCGTTCCCGCGGCTGAAGGTGCGCGTGGTGAGCGGCGCGTACATGAACCACCCGGCGTCGGGCGCGCTGCCGGCGCCGTAGAGCCCGGCGCTGCCCACGTAGCTGTAGTAGAGGAGCAGCCCGCCGAAGAGGAAGAGCCAGAAGCCGAAGGCGTTGAGGCGCGGGAAGGCCATGTCCCGCGCCCCGATCATCAGCGGCACCAGGAAGTTCCCGAAGCCCAGGAGCACCGGCATTCCCACCAGGAAGACCATGGTGGTGCCGTGCATGGTGAAGAGCCGGTTGAAGGTGTCGGGGGTGATCAGGTCGTTGAGCGGCGCGATGAGCTGGAAGCGCATCAGCGTGGCCTGCAGCCCCGCGATCACGAAGAAGATCAGCCCGCAGCCCACGTACATGATGCCCAGCCGCTTGTGGTCCACGGTGATGGTCCACTCGTGCAGCCGGGCCATGAGACCGCCCCCGTACGCCTCGGGTCGGGCCGGTCGATGATCGGTGGAGAGGGTGGTCATGGCGCTAGCGGAGCGTCATCAGGTAGTCGGTCAGGAGGTCGAGCTCGCGGGCTTCGAGCTTGAGCGAGGGCATGTTGCAGCCGATCTTGACGGCCTGCGGATCGGCGATCCAGGCGCGGAGATTCGGGCGGTCGAGCGGCAGGATCCCCGATCCGATCGTCTGACGGCTGGCCAGGTGGGAGAGATTCGGGCCGAAGAGACCGTCGCTCAGCCCCTCGATGGCGTGGCAGTTCAGGCACGCGAGCTCGGCGAAGAGGTTGCGGCCGTCCTCCACCGACGGATCGACCACCGCCGGCGACGCCTGGTGCTCCAGCCACGCGCGGAACTCCTCCGGCGTCACCGCCTGCACGCGCAGCAGCATGCCGGCGTGCTGCGTGCCGCAGTACTCGGCGCACTGGCCGAGGTAGAGGCCGGCGCGACGGGCCTGGAACCAGGTGACATTGGTCCGCGCGGGCACGCAGTCGGTCTTGCCCGCCAGGCGCGGGACCCACCAGCTGTGGATCACGTCGGCCGATTCCAGCTCCAGCCACACCGGGCGCCCCACCGGGACCACCAGTTCGTTGGCGGTCACTACTTCGCGGCCGTCGGCGAGTTCGTCGGGGTAGCGGTACTCCCACCACCACTGGTGACCGATCACCTGCACGCGCAGCGAGCCCGGCGGCGGCTCCGTGAGCTGCACCTCCCGGATGGTGCGGATCGTGACCAGCCCCAGCACGAAGACGATGAGGAGCGGCACGATGGTCCAGGCGAGCTCGATCGGATTGGAGCCGTAGAGCTGCGGCGGTTCCGGTTCGCCGCCTCCGACGGCGCCGGTCGGTGCCACGCCGGCGGCGCCGCTCGCGCCGTGGCCCGTTCCGGGCGCGGCGCGCTCCGCCGACCCGCGCTTCCGGCGGAATCGCACCACCGCCAGCACCAGCAGGCACTCCACGATCACGAAGATCACGGCGCAGATTCCCAGCACCAGCCACGCCAGCGAACGGATCGACTCCGAGGGAGGCGAATCCGCCCCGAAGATGCTCGTGACGCCGGCGCCCTCGGTGGGCAGCCGCCCGTTCGCGCCGGGCGCACAGAGGACGGCGGCGGTTCCGGCGCGGCCGATGGCGGGGGCGGGGAGTGGTGGCCGATCGGGCGCGGTCGTGGCGGAGGGGGACGGGCGCGCCGGCGCGGCGGCGGACGGAAGCGCCCCGGCGGCGACGAGCATGACGATGGTCACGAGCGCCGCCACGGAAGCGCCGGCGAGAGCGCCGAAGCGGCGAGCGCGTTCCGGGAGGTCTCGAAGCTCGCGTTGATCTCGCATCCGCACGCCGCGACCTCCTGACGCGACGGGCAGTGTAATGGCGGCGCGCCGTCGAAGGGTGCCGCGGCGGCGACGACCTCGGATCGTGCGGCGCCGCGGGGCGTCGACCCGCCGGTCGCCGCGGCGGTTCGGCTACGCTGACGGGCTCGCCCGCGCGGCGCATCCATCGGAGGACGGCCTCGTTGGTTCGGATCGGTGGAGTCGCGCCGCGGACCGAAGGACCGCCGCCCCATGAACGCCGAAGAACAGCGTCTCCAACGAGCCCGCAACCCGCGCACGCCCTGGAAGCTCTGGGGTCCCTACCTGAGCGAGCGCCAGTGGGGCACGGTGCGCGAGGATTACTCCGAGGACGGCAACGCCTGGGAGTCCTTTCCGCACGATCACGCCCGCAGCCGCGCGTACAAGTGGGGCGAGGACGGGCTCGCGGGCTTCTGCGACGACCAGCAGCGCCTCTGCTGGGCGCTGGCGCTCTGGAACGGTCGCGATCCGATCATCAAGGAGCGCCTCTTCGGCCTCACCAACGGCGAGGGCAACCACGGCGAGGATGTGAAGGAGTACTACTTCTACCTCGACAGCACGCCCACGCATTCGTGGATGCGCTGGCTCTACAAGTACCCGCAGCGCGCCTTCCCCTACGACGACCTGGTGCGCACGAACCGGCAGCGCAGCCGTCACGAGCCCGAGTACGAACTCCTGGACACCGGGGTCTTCGCCGACGACCGCTCCTTCGACGTGGAGGTGGAGTTCGCGAAGGCGTCGCCCACGGACACCTGCATCCGCATCACCGTGCACAACCGGGGCCCCGAGGCCGCGTCGCTCCATGTGCTGCCGCACCTCTGGTTCCGCAACGAATGGTGGATGCACCCCACGGCCTCCCGCCCCATCCTCTGCGACGCGCCGGCGGGGGCGAAGGCCCGCTGCATCGCCGCCAGCCACCGCGAACTCGGCGAGATGTTCCTCCACTGCGATGGAACGCCGGAGCTCCTCTTCACCGAGAACGAGTCGAACACGCAGCGCCTCTGGGGGCAGCCCAACGCCTCGCGCTTCGTGAAGGACGCCTTCAACGATCGACTCGTCCACGGACGGCGGGACACGGTGAACCCCGAGCTCCGCGGGACGAAGTCCGCGGCCCACTACCTGCTGGAGGTCCCGCCGCGGGCGTCGGTCGCCATCCGGCTGCGCCTCAACGACCGACGCCCCGGGAACGGCACGCGTCCCTTCTCCGATTTCGACGCCGTGATGCGCGCCCGTCGGCGCGAGGCCGACGAGTTCTACGACGCCGTCCTTCCCCCGGGCATCTCCGCCGATCGCGCCAATGTCATGCGGCAGGCGCTGGCGGGCATGCTCTGGAGCAAGCAGTTCTACTTCTTCGACCTCGACCGATGGCTGGACGAGCACCGCGGCAACCCGCTCACCGGTGGCCGAACCCGCGTGCGGAACCGCGAGTGGTTCCACATGCTCAACCGGCACGTGATCTCGATGCCCGACAAGTGGGAGTACCCCTGGTACGCGGCGTGGGACCTGGCCTTCCACGTGCTGCCGCTCCAGCTCGTGGATCCGGAGTTCGCGCAGGAGCAGCTCCTGCTCATGCTCGACGAGAACTACTTGCACCCGAGCGGGCAGATCCCCGCCTACGAGTGGAACTTCGGCGACGTCAATCCGCCCGTGCACGCGTGGGCCTCGATGTTCCTCCACCTGCTCCGCAAGCAGCGGGGCCCCACCACCGACGACTTCCTCCGAACCACGCTCCAGCGGCTCTCGCAGAACTTCAACTGGTGGGTCAACCGCAAGGATCCGGAGGG
>CAZSVT010000113.1:0-9556 GCA_964610365.1 uncultured Isosphaeraceae bacterium | reverse complement strand
GGTTCCAGAGGTTCGTCGGCAGGCGCAGCAGCCCGAACTCGGCGCGCACCTCGCCCTCGTTGCGGAACGGCGAGCCGCCGATCTCCGACTCCCCGTCGGAGGACTGGAGCAGACCGTGGCTCTCGATCCACGAGTCGAATCCGGTACCGGCGTTGAAGCGCCACCAGGATCCGTCGAGGACGAAGGTCGGTGCGAGCGTGAGATCGGTGCCCGGAAGGTGGGCGATGCCGATGCGCGCCGGGGCCATCTCCGTTCCGAAGGCCATCACATGCGCCGGTCCCCAGGTCTGGGTCCCCTCGAATCCCAGCTCGGCGCCGGGACCGACGAGCACATCACCCTTCACGTCGAGTCCGTTGAGGATGCGCAGCTGCGACCCCGGGCTCATCAACGAGAGGTGTCCGCTCACCATCACTCCGTCCAGCCGGTTGGCCGCGTTGTTGGAGACCGTGAGCGCCCCGGGCGGCGTGATGTCCATCATTCCGCCCTTGATCGTGGCGCCGTCCAGGAGGAAGGTGCCGAAGTTCGGATTGAGCGACAGCGTCCAGCCGGTGTTGTCCAGCATGCCTCCGCCGAAGCGCATCACGCCGCCGAGCGCCAGGAGCGAGCCGCCGGGATTCGTCCAGTGATCCGAATCGATGCTGAGCGTGCCGGCGAGCGATCGCACCGAGCCCATGTTGCTGAAGGTGTTCGCCCTGATCTGCGACAGCGTGCCGGAGGTGGCGCGAAGCAGGCCTTCGTTCATCACGGTCGGCGCCAACGGTCCGCCCGTGATGGTCCAGTTGCCGCCCTCCAGCGCGAAGCCGCTGCCGAGCGTGAGGGTGAGCCCGGCGGCCGCCGGCGCGATCGTGGCATTGGCTGCCGGCAGCGCCACCACCGTCGCCCCCGCCCAGGTCTGCGTGTTCTCGTAGAGCAGCCGCGTGTTCGCGGCCTCCAGGCGCACCTGGCCGAGGATCTCCATGCCATCGGCCACGCGGAGCTGCGAGCCGGGAACATCGAGCTTGATGTCGCCGTCGATGGTGACGCCGCTGATCCGGTTGTTCGGATTGCTGTTGATCGTGGCGGGGTTGGAAAGCTCCCAGGATCCGCCGGCGATCGTTCCGCCCGCCAGCCGAAGGTGGCCGGGGACGGTGGCGGTGCCCGTGACCGTGAAGGTGCCGCCGTCGATGACGAGCGTGCCCGTGCAGAGAAGGCTCGCCACGGTGGAGGCGCCGCCGGGGAAGTGGATCTCGGTGCTCGAGGACACCAGGATCTGCGCGTCGTCGGCACCGGTGGGAACGCCCACGGGACTCCAGTTGCCCGCCTGCGACCAGAGCGGCGTGCCCGTCGCACCGGTCCAGGTCCTGAGGACCGCCGACGCCGAGGCGCAGAAACCAAGGATCGGCAGCACGCCGACGACGGCCAGGGCGATCGATCGCTTCATCGGTGTCTCTCCCTCGTGTGTCGCCCGCGCTCGCAGGATCCCGCGGACGGCTTCGAGGGTACAGGGAGATCAACGCCAGGCCAGTTCGAAAATCGGAGTCATGGCCGCCCATGCCCGATATCGACCCCGATCCCCGCCCGAGTCGTCGCTGATTCGAGGAGCCGCGTCGCGCGCCGTCGGTGCGTCAGGCTCGGAAGAGCGCTCCCATCTTCCTGCCGATGAGCGCGCTCGTTCCGAGCAGCGTCGCCGCCAGGAGCGCCATCGCCCAGACGCCCATCGCGCTGGCGATGCCGTCGCCGTCGCCGAGCCGGTCGTAGAGCGACCAGATGGCTTTCGTGATGGGATAGTCGCGCTCGCGCTGGGCGAGGATCAGGGAGTCGCTCACCTCGAGCATCGAGAAGCTGAAGGCGAGCAGGGCGCCGGCGGCGAGATTCGCGGCGATGAGCGGCACCACCACGCGGCGCAGCGTGGTGAATCGACCGGCGCCGACGCTGGCCGCCGCCTCCTCGAGCGTGACGCTGGTCTGCTGGAGCCCCGCCGCGGCGCTGCGCACCACGTAGGGAAGGCGCCGGACCGCGTACGCAATGATGAGGAACGGGAAGGGATTGGGGTCCGCGCCGAGGATGTTGGCCACCGGCTCGAGCGGCCCGCCCTTGAAGGGCCATTCCAGGGAGAGGGCCACGAACCCGAACGCCATCACCAGGCCCGGGACCGCCAACGGCAGCATGGAGAGCGCGTCGAGCAGGGCGCGGCCGCGCACCGTGCCGCGCACCACCAGGCGCGCCACCATGAGCCCGGCCAGCGTGGCGGCCAGGGCCGCGGCCAGCGACAGCATGAGACTGTTGCGGATGCTCCCCGAGGCCAGCGGATGGGTCAGCGCATGCTGGAAGTGTTCCAGCGTGAACGCCCGCGGCACGATGGTTCCGTACCACTGCCCGGGAGCGCACAGGCTTGCCAGGATCACGCCCAGGTGCGGGAGCGCCGCCAGGCCGACGATCGACGCGCACGCCGCGAACGCCGCCGCCGCGCGCCAGCCGGAGAGAGGAAGCTCCTCCCGCCGGACGCTCGCCTTCACCTGCATGGCGTGGGCCCCGCCGCCGAGGAGGAGCTTGCCCACCAGGTAGAGGACCACCGCCACGGCCAGCATCACCGTGACCAGGGCGTACGGCTGCCTGGAGGTCTCCATGTCCTTGAGTCCCGCGAAGACCTGCACCGGCGTCACCGCGTAGAACTCGAACATGAGCGGCGTGCCCAGCTCGGTGAAGCTCCAGATGAAGACGATCGTGGCCCCGGCGAAGATGCCGGGCCGCATGAGCGGGAGCGTCACGCGCCGGAAGCGCGTCCAGGGGCCGGCGCCCAGGTTTCGCGCCGCTTCCTCCAGCGCCGGATCGATGTTCGCCAGCGCGGCGGTGATGTTGAGGAAGATGATCGGGTAGAGCGAGATCGCTTCCAGCAGCACGATGGCGCCGAGGCCGCCGCGCCCGAGGAAGTCGATCCCCTGGTCCACCAGACCCATCGACTGGAGCAGGGCGTTGAGGGCCCCTTCGCGCCCCAGGATGTGGCGCATGCCGATGGCGCCCACGAACGGCGGCAGGATCAGCGGAAGGAGCAGGAGACCCGAGAGGAGCCCGCGACCGGGAAAGCGCGTGCGGGACACCAGCACCCCCAGCGGCAGGGCGATGAGGATGGCGAGCGTGGTGGTGAGCGCGGCGATGAGGAGCGAGTTCAGCAGCCCGCGGCGCAGGAGCTCGTCCGTGAAGACGTTGCCGATCGCCCACAGCGAGAAGGAGCCGTCGGTGGCGGTGAAGCCGCCGCGCACCACCAGCGAGATCGGCCAGAGCAGGAAGACGCCGAGCAGCCCGAGCAGGAGCGCCAACTGGACGCGCTCGAGATGACGCTTCGGCATGCCGCGGAGCATACGGGCCCTCCCGGCGGGCCAGCGTCAGCGGGCGTGGCCCGCCGCGAAACGCATCAGCGTCGATCAGCCCCAGTCGCCCAGCAGCGAGCCGAGATCGTCGCCGTCCACGATCCCGTCCTCGTTGAGGTCCGGCAGGCAGCCGGTGCACGGTCCCCAGTTGCCCAGGAGCGTGCCGAGGTCGTCGCCATCCACGATCCCGTCGGCGTTGAAGTCGGCGAAGGATTCCGGCGTCTCCGGCATGATCCAGGAGATGGCCGTCTGCACTGCCGTGGCGGAGGCGTCGATGCGCTTGAGCTCGATCACGTACTCGCCGCGGGCGAGGTCGTGCAGGTAGAGATGCTCCACGTTGTCGACGCCGCTCTGCGAGACCACGTTGCCGTTCTGGAAGACGGTGAGCCCCGCATCGCCGGTCAGCGACTGCAGCGTGGTGCTGCCCGGGGCGACCTTGTAGAGGGTGAGTTGCTGATTGCCGCTGGTGCCCGCGCCGATCGTGCCTCCGAAGGCCCGATTCCAGGTGACCAGGATGCTCACGTCGGTGACCGGCTGCGTCACGCGGAAGCGGTAGTAGGAGATGCCCGACATCCCGACGAGCTGGTAGTCCCATCCGCGCGGACCGATCGTCGGCGCGGCGGGAACGGCCGGACTCCCCTCCTGCTCGCCCGAGGTGAGGATCCAGTGGGAACGATCGATGTTCACCGTGTCCGCGCCGTAGATGGGATCGAGCGGCTTGGACGCGATGCCTCGGTTGGCGCCCGACATCGTGGGCTGGTTGCTCCATGTCTCACGGTGCGCGGCGCCGGACATCATCACGCTCTTGATCACCACGCCGCGGTCGGCGTCGGGGTTGGCGTCCAGCGGTGCGGTGTTCGCGGTTTCCATCAGGAGCGCCGCCACCGAGTTCACGATGCCGCACGCCCAGCTGGTGGCGCTGGCCGGGGCCACGAGCTCGGGCTTCATCCGCCCGGCGCCGTCGTATCCGGCGGGCACGGTGCCCCACGAGTGCGCGCCGTTGGAAAGCCCCACCGAGATGCCGTCGTAGGTGAAGGCCAGGAGCGGCTGCAGCGCGCCGGGCGCGTTGTTCACGCCCACGCAGAAGAGCGTCAGGTCGCGGCTCTGCGCGTAGTCGGTGCGGCGGATGATCTCGTTGTTGCTGCTGGTGCTTCCGGTGGAGCCGACCCAGGAGTGATTGAAGAGCCTGCAGCCGCCCGGCGGGGTCAGCGGCAGCACCGCGGCGCCCTGTCCGTTGCGCAGGTACCCCGCCCCGATGAAGTTGCTCGCTTCGTAGAGCCACACGCCCGGGATGCCGGGGGCGATGCCCGACACATCACCGTAGAAGAAGTGGCCCACGGTGGTGGCGTGCCAGCTGTATCCCGACGGACCGCTCATCGGCGTGAACGCGACGCCGGCGAACTCGGGATCCGAGAGGTCCGGACCGTAGTTGCCGGCGCTCTCGGGCGCTTCCGTCTGAACCACGTTCACGCCCGCGCCGGTGGGCACGCCCACGCCGCCGAGGCGCGCCACGAGATCGTCGTAGCCGATGTCCGCCGCGGCGACGCCGGCGAGGGAGCCGATCCAGACGAGCGAGGCGACGGCGCCTCGGGCGCATGCGTTGCGATTCATGTCGTTCTCTGCGGGGGTCGGGATGGAGGAGCGGGAGCGCCGGGGACGAACGATCGCCGCGGACGATGGGCGACTCGTCACGGGACGGCCGAAGCCTAGCATCCGCGCGATTCAGGGCAACGGCGAGGGCGCAGGCTCGCCGTTTCCGGACCCGTTCCCGGCGGCATCGCCGGCGGGCCTGATGGGAACGGAGTCCGCGGCGACCTCGTCGAGGACCAGCACCTCCGCGCGGGCGTTGGTGCGATCCTCGGAAGGATCGCGCGGGAACGGTGCCGCGCGATCGTGATCGCCCTCGCTCGCCAGCCGCAGCCGTCGCCAGTCCACGCCCTCGCGCGCCAGCACTCCGGCCACCGCGAAGGCACGATCGAAGGAGAGCTTCATCGCCGCCTCGGGGGTGCGGAAGGACTCGGCGGCGGAGGCATGTCCGCGCACCTCGATCACGCTCTGGAGTCCCCGAAGACCGCGGGCCAGCTCGGCGAGCATGCGCTCGTCCTCCGCGGAGAGCGCGGCGGACCGCTCGCCGAAGGCCACGCTCACGCCCGTGCCGAAGCGCGGCGTCGGCCGAATGCTGCGGACTTCCATCTCGCGCCCCTTCACGCCGTCGTCGCGCGCCTCGCCGGCGCCCGCCTGCCGCGAGAGGATCCGGTCGATGAGCGGTCGGTCCTTGGGATCCGTGCTGGCCATGTCCACTTCGTTGTTGAAGGCCTTCCGCACGGCGATGGCGAAGTCGATCATGTCCGGCGTCGGCGCCGGCTGCTCGCCGTCCTCCACCGGAGCGCCCGGGGCGGCCTCCGCCGTCTTGGGCTTGAAGTTCAGCGCAAAGAGGATCACGAAGAAGCCCATCATGAGCATCACCATGTCGGCGAAGCTGATGAGCCATTCGGGAGCGCCCTCGTGGAACTCGGGATGCCCCGGCGAGAAGTGGTGCGATCGCTTCGGGCGGTGCCCGCCGTCGCTCACCACCACCTGCACGTCGTCCTTGCGTCGCTCGTCGCTCATGGGAGTGGCGCCGTCGCGGCGATCACGCCGCCTGCCGATGCTGGACGCGGATCGCCTGCGGCACGAAGGCGAGCATCTTGTCCTGCGTCGCCCGCGGATTGTCGCCCGCCTGGATGGAGAGGATCCCCTGGAGCATCATCTCCTTGGCGATGATCTCCTCGCCGCTGCGCAGCGAGAGCTTGTCGCCGATGGGACCCGCGATGGCATTGGCCAGCACGCAGCCGTACATGGTGGCGGTGACCGCCACCGCCAGCATGTGGCCCAGCACCTCCACGTCGCCGCCGAGATTGCCGAACATGCCGATCTGGCCGATGAGCGTGGCCACCAGTCCGTAGCCGGGACCGTAGAGCTTGATGAGGTCGAAGAACTTCTTGCCCGCCTTGTGGCGCTCCTGCATCGCCATGATCTCCAGGCGCAGCGTGCTCTCGATGGTCTCTTCGTCCGCGCCGTCCACGGCCATGCGCAGCCCCTGCTGCAGGAACGGATCCTGGATCTCGGCGAGCTCGGGCTCCAGCGACAGCACGCCCTCGCGGCGCGCCTTCTCGGAGAGCCGGCTCATGGTGCGCACGGTCTCGTCGGGCGAGATGCCCTTGTGGAAGAGGAAGCGGCGGATGTAGCCGGGGACGCAGCGCAGCTTGTCCATGGGCATGGCCATGAGCAGCACGCTGATGGTGCCGCCGATCACCGCCACGGCGCCCTTCTCCGACCAGAACATCTCCCAATGGCCCTGGCTGGCGCGCCAGCAGACCCAGAAGAGGGCCAGCACTCCGATCACGGCACCGATGATGCTTGACTTGTCCATGCGGCGTGCTCCAGGGCGAGGCGCCGCGACGGCGCTCCCGCAGGAGTGATCGACCGACGGCGGGGACGGGGCCATCCCGCCCGGCGCCGCGACGCGACCGGCGTCGCCGTGGAAGGGTCGTGCGGGTCGTGCGGGCGGCCCCGCGCCTCGCGGGCTTCGCGGGCCGCGCTCCGATCACCGTCGCCGCGGGATATCGTGCCGCTCCGTGCCGCCGCCGCTGGTCATCCAGTTGGACGAACTCGCCGAGGAGCCGGCCCGCTGGCTCGCGGAGCGCTGTCGCGTGGTGGTCGCCGGATGCGGTTCCCCGGACTTCCTCGCCGCGGCGCCCGAGGCCGAGGGCCTCCTGGTGCGGACGCGCACGCGCGTGAACGGCGAACTCCTGGATCGGCTTCCGCGCCTGCGCGTGGTCGGACGCGGGGGCGTGGGCCTCGACTCGATCGACCTCGACGAATGCCGCCGGCGCGGCGTGATGGTGGTGTCCACGCCGGACGCCAACACGCAGGCGGTGGTGGAGTACGTGGTCTGCCTGCTGTGCGACGCCCTTCGTCCGCGCCTCTACCTCGACCGGGCCGTGGACGCCGAGGAGTGGACGAGGATCCGCGAGGAGGTCACCGGCCTCTGGCAGATGGACGAGCTGCGCCTGGGCATCCTCGGCCTGGGGCGCATCGGACGCCGCGTGGCGGAGGTGGCGGGCGCCATCGGCTTCGAGGTGGTCTACCACGACCTGGTGGAGATTCCGACGCCGCATCGCGCCGGCGCCACGCCCGTGGAGCTCACGGAGCTCTTCGCCGAGAGCGACATCCTCTCGCTGCACTGCGACGGTCGTCCCTCGAATCGCGGCTTCGTCGACGCGGGACTCATCGGTCTCCTGCGTCCGGATGCGATCCTGATCAACACCTCGCGGGGCTTCGTCGTCGATGCGTCGGCGC
Source organism: uncultured Isosphaeraceae bacterium (assembly GCA_964610365.1). Taxonomy (GTDB): domain Bacteria; phylum Planctomycetota; class Phycisphaerae; order Phycisphaerales; family SM1A02; genus VGXK01. Next base: position 1,868 of record CAZSVT010000113.1, on the reverse strand, counting down.
TCGCGGCCCACCTCCGCGCCAATCCCGCGTCGATGGCCATCCTCGACGTGCACGACCCCGAGCCGATTCCCCCCGAGGCGCCCCTGCTCGGTCTCCCCAACGCCCACCTCGCGCCGCACCTGGCCAGCCGGACGCTCCGAGCGACCGAGGCGATGAGCTGGGTGGTGCGCGATGTCTGGGCCGTCCTCGAGGGCTCGCCGCCCCGCTTCCCCGCCTGGTGATCGGCCGGTGCGCCCGGCGGAGATCGCGCGGGAGAGGCGCCGCGCCGGCGCTGTATCCTCCGCCCCCTTCCAACCGCCCGGAGATCCTCATGAGCTTCACCATCGTCGACGTGCACGCCCGCCAGGTCCTCGATTCGCGCGGCAACCCGACCCTCGAGTGCGAGGTGCTGCTCGACGGCGATGCGAGCGGCCGGGCCATCGTTCCCTCCGGCGCGTCGACGGGCGAGCACGAGGCGGTGGAGCTGCGCGACGGCGACCGCAAGCGCTGGCGCGGCAAGGGCGTCTCGAAGGCGGTCCGCAACGTGAATGACCGGATCGCGCCGGCGCTCGCGGGCCTGGACGCTCGCGAGCAGGAGATGATCGATCAGATCCTGCGCGAGCTCGACGGCACCGCCAACAAGGGGAAGCTCGGCGCCAACGCCCTCCTGGGCGTGTCGATGGCCGTGGCCCACGCCGCGGCGACGGCGGTGCGCCTTCCGCTCTACCGCTACCTGGGCGGATCCGCGGCCCGGACGCTCCCGGCGCCGATGCTCAACATCCTCAACGGCGGCCGCCACGCCTCCAACACCGTCGACTTCCAGGAGTTCATGGTGCAGCCGATCGGCTTCGACGACTTCGGCGAGGCCCTGCGCGCCGGCGTGGAGATCTACCACGCCCTGGCCGACGTGCTGCACGAGAAGCACCTCGACACCACCGTGGGCGACGAGGGCGGCTTCGCGCCGAACCTGAAGCGCAACGAAGAGGCGTGCGAGTTCATCATGCGGGCCATCGAGCGCGCCGGCTACGACGCCGGCCGCCAGGTGGTGATCTGCCTCGACCCGGCGACGAGCGAGCTGGCCAACGCCGCGCAGCGCGCGAAGCGCAAGGGCTACTGCTTCTTCAAGAGTGATCCGAAGAGGATCCTCTCCAGCGAGGAGATGGTGGAGCTCTGGAGCGGATGGTGCCGGAAGTGGCCCATCGCCAGCATCGAGGACGGCCTGGGCGAGAACGACTGGAGCGGCTGGAAGGCCCTCACCGCGGCGCTCGGCTCCTCCGTGCAGCTGGTGGGCGACGATCTCTTCGTCACCAATCCGTCGTTCGTGGGCCGCGGCATCCGCGAGGGCTGCGCCAACGCGGTGCTGGTGAAGGTGAACCAGATCGGCACGCTCTCGGAGACCTTCGAGACGGTGGCCATGGCCCACCGGGCCGGCTGGCGGTGCGTCATGAGCCACCGCAGCGGCGAGACCGAGGACACCACCATCGCCGACCTCGCGGTGGCCACCAACTGCGGCCAGATCAAGACCGGCGCTCCCTGCCGCAGCGACCGCAACGCCAAGTACAACCGCCTGCTGCGCATCGCCGAGGATCTCGGCGGCGCCGCGCGGTACGGCGGCGCCCGTCCCTCGGGCGGCGCCGCCACGAGGCGACGGTGAGCCGCGACGCCGCGACCAGTCCACGCGGCGCCGCGTCGCGCGTGCGTCTGCTCTGGGCGCGGCTCGGGCCGGAGCGCGGTCTCTACCTGACGGGCGCGGGGGCGGCGGTCCCGGCGTGGTCGGGCGCATGGCGGGCTGGGTGGCCAACAACGCCGTCTCCGGCGGGATGCAGGCCCTGGAGGCGTCGCACGACGCGCGCTACCGGCGCGCGGCCACCTTTGACACCCTGAGTCGC
>CAZSVT010000112.1:0-9556 GCA_964610365.1 uncultured Isosphaeraceae bacterium | reverse complement strand
ACGGGCGCCGCGCCCGCCGTCGTGCGCCGCGAGTCGCGCGAGCCGGCGCGCACGCCCGACACGGTGATGCTGGTGAACGACGTCGGCGGCGACGAGTGCCGCATCGCGCTGGTGCGCAAGGGGCGCCTCGAGGCCTTCTACGGCGAGCGCGCCGCCACCGCCACCAACGTCGGCAACATCTACAAGGGCCGCGTCACCAACGTGGAGCCCGCTATCCAGGCCGCGTTCGTGGACTTCGGCGAGAGCCAGAACGGCTTCCTCCATGTCAGCGACCTGCACCCGCGCTACTTCCCCGGCGCGGATCGCACCGAGGCGGTGGGCCGCAAGATCCCGCGCCGCGATCGTCCGCCGATCCAGGAGGCGCTGCGCCGCGGCCAGGAGATCCTGGTCCAGGTCATCAAGGAGGGGCTCGGCACCAAGGGTCCCACGCTCTCCAGCTACCTGAGCATCCCCGGGCGCCTGCTCGTGATGATGCCGGACATGGACAACGTGGGCGTCTCGCGCAAGGTGGACGACGAAGGTCAGCGCCGCGCGATGCGCCAGATCCTGGATTCCCTGGATCTCCCCGAGGGCTTCGGCTTCATCCTCCGCACCGCCGGCTTCGATCGCAGCCGCACCGAGCTCCAGCGCGACGCCGCGTACCTCATGCGCCTCTGGCAGGCCATGGAGGCGCGGATGAAGCGCAGCGGCGCGCCGTGCGAGCTCTACACCGAGAGCGATCTCCTCGTCCGCACCATCCGCGACGTGGTGGACGACTCGGTCCACACGATCGTGGTGGACAGCGTCTGCGCGTTCGACCGCGCCAGCCTCTTCCTGGAGGTGGCCTTCCCCAAGGATCCGCCGACGATCCGCTTCTACGACGGCTCGGCGCCGATCTTCCACGCCTTCGGCATCGAGCCGCAGGTGCGCTCCATCTACAGCCGCGAGGTGCCGCTGCCCAGCGGCGGCGCCCTGGTCTTCGACCAGGCCGAGGCGATGGTGGCCATTGACGTGAACAGCGGCAAGAGCCGCTCGGCGCGCGACAGCGAGACCAACGCCTACAACACGAACAAGGAGGCCGTCGACGAGATCTGCCGACAGCTGCGGCTGCGCGACCTGGGCGGACTGGTGATCTGCGATCTCATCGACATGCGCCTCACGAAGCATCGGCGCGACATCGAGGAGCGATTCCGCGACCAGCTGCGGCGCGATCGGGCGAAGACCACGGTCCTGCCCGTCAGCGACTTCGGCATGGTGGAGCTGACGCGCCAGCGCATGCGTCCCAGCGTGCAGAAGATGCACTTCATGCCCTGCCCGCATTGCGAGGGGCTGGGCGACGTGAAGATCCCCGACTCCACCGCGGCGGAGGCGCTGCGGGACGTGCAGTCGCTCCTGGGACATCCGCGCGTGCACCGCGTGGAGCTCGTCTGCTCGGTGAAGGTGGCCAGCGTGCTCCTCTCGGGGAAGCGCGAACGGCTCTACGAGATCGAGCATCGGAGCGGCAAGCGCGTGGACGTGCGCATCAGCGAGGCGCTCCCCGTGGACCGCGTGGACCTCTACGGCTACGACGATCGCGGCGCGGACGTGGAACTGGCGAGACTCGGTCCTCCCTCCCCGCCGTCGCTGGAGTCGCTCCCGCTGGAGCCGCCGGAGGACGACGGCGCCCCGGCGCCCGAGGGCGCCGTGCCCGCCGAGTCGCGGCGACGCCGACGCCGGCGCCGACCGGCGCCCGCGGATGCCGCGAGCATCGCGCTGGCCGGCGGCTTCGACGATCTTCCCGATGTCCGCGACGACGAGCCGAGCGCCCTGGAGGAGATCCGCGAGCGCGAACGGCGCACGCCCGAACCGCAGGAGTCGGCGCGACCGGCCGGCGGCGAGGGGCGCGACGGTCGTCACCGCTCCGATGAGAGCGACGGCGAGGGCGGCCGGCGCAAGCGCCGTCGGCGCCGAGGTCGCGGTGGTCGCGGCGGCGATCGGGAGAGCGGCCGCGCACCGGCCTCGGAGTCGCCGCGATCGGACGCCGATCGAACCCGGAGCGTTCCCGCCGCGCCGGTGGCGGCGGCCCCGGAACCGCCGGCGCCGGTGGTGGAACCCGAACCGCGTCGCGTGCACCTGCTGGCCAAGGAGTTCGGCATCAGCAGCAAGGAGCTGCTGACGGCGCTGCGCGCCCGCGAGACGGAGTCGATGCCGCTCGACGCGAAGAGCCACATGTCGCTCCTGGCACCCGCCTGGGTGACCATCGCCCAGCGGATCTACGACCCCGAGAGCGTCGCCCCCGAGGCGCCCGTCCCGGCGCCGCCGGGCGCTCCCGGAGCGCTCGGGCGTCCGGACGCCGAGAGCGCCGAGGGCGCGGACGATGAAGGGCGCGACGGCGAGGATCGCGACGGCGGCGGCGACGGACAGGGAGGCGAACCGAGGCGCCGTCGGCGCCGGCGCGGTCGCCGTGGCCGCGGCGGCAAGGGCGGGCAAGGCGGGCAAGGTGGGCAAGGCGGCGCACCTTCACCGGCGCGCCCCGACGCTCCGCGCGAGGATCGATCGCACGCCGGATCCGAAGGCCGACCGCATGGTGGCGACGACGGCGGCGGCGAGGGCGGCGGCAAGAAGCGACGCCGTCGTCGGCGACGAGGTCGCGGCGGTGGTGGCGGCGGCGGTCCCGAGGGCGGCGCCCGACCGCCGGAATCCTCCGGCTCCTCGTCGGGTTCATCGCGCGGCGGCGGGCAGGGTCACGCGCCCTCCGGCGGGTCCGGCGGCGACGGCGGCTCCGCACCCGCGGCCCCGAAGCGACGCGGCCTCTACGGTGCCGCGGTGCGACGCCTCGGTGGCCCCGTGAAGTACGACGATCGGTGATCGCCCATGACCGGCGCCCCCGCTGAACGACGACTCATCGTCCTCGGAGCCACGGGCTCCATCGGACGCAGCACGCTCGACGTGGTGCGGCACCTGCACGCCATCGGTTCGCATCGCTTCCGCATCGTCGGCGTCGCCGCCGGTCGCAGCGCCGGCGAGCTCGCGACCATCGCCGCCGAATTCGGTGCGGAGGCGGCGGCGCTCGCGGGCGACGACGCCATCGACGCCCTCCCGCGCGGCACGCGCCTCTTCCGGGGCCGCGATGCGGCGCTGGAGATGGTCGACGCGGTGGCGAGGCCCGGCGACATGGTGATGGCGGCGATGGTGGGATTCGCCGGGCTGGCGCCCACGCTGCGGGCGATCGAGCGCGGCTGCACCGTGGCCCTGGCCAACAAGGAGACGCTCGTGGCCGCCGGCGCCCTGGTGACGGACGCGCTGCGCCGCCACGGCGCCACGCTCCTCCCCGTCGACAGCGAGCACAGCGCCATCGCCCAGTGTCTCCGCGACGCCGGCTCGCGCCCCATCCGGCGCATCGTGCTCACCGCCAGCGGCGGACCGTTCCGCACCTGGCCCCTGGAGCGCATGGCCCGCGCCACGCCCGAGGAGGCCCTGCGCCATCCCACCTGGTCGATGGGCGCCAAGAACACCATCGACAGCGCCACCATGATGAACAAGGCGCTGGAGATCATCGAGGCCCACTGGCTCTTCGATCTCCCCGAGGCGCGCATCGAAGCCATCATCCACCCGCAGTCCATCGTGCACGGCTTCGTGGAGTTCGAGGATCGCTCGGTGATCGCCCAGCTCTCGCCGCCGGACATGCGCCTCCCCATCCAGTACGCGCTGACCCACCCCACGCGCGTCGAGGGCTGCACGCCGATCCTCGACTTCGAGGCGATGCGCACGCTGGTCTTCGAGCCCGTGGACCGCGAGCGCTTCCGGGCGATCGATCTCGCCCGCCGCGTGGTGCGCGACGGCGGCTCCGCCGGCGCCACCTTCAACGCCGCCAACGAGGAGGCGGTGGCGGCCTTCCTGCGGGGCGACATCGCCTTCGGCCGGATCGCCGCGATCGTGGAGGAGGCGCTCGACGCCCTTCCGCCGGCGCCGGTGACCGGCTTCGACGACATCGCCCGCGCCGACGCCGAGGCGCGACGCTTCGTGCGCGAGCGATCACCGACCCCGCGCCATGAAGGAGCCGCGTCGTGGACGCGCTGACGACGGGCGGCAACCTGCTGATGATCATCGCGGGCTTCTGCCTGCTCATCGCCCTGCACGAGCTGGGGCACTTCCTCGCCGCGCGCTGGGCGGGCATCCGCGTCCACACCTTCGCCCTGGGCATGGGGCCGGTGGTCTGTTCCTTCCGACGCGGCGTCGGCGTGCGCCTGGGATCCACCGAGCGCACCGTCGTCGCCCGCTTCGGAACTCCGGCGATGCGCATGAGCGACTCGGAGCTGGCCCGCCACGGTCTCGGTGAGACGGAGTACTCGCTGCGGCTCCTCCCCATCGGCGGCTTCGTGGGCATGCTGGGCCAGGACGATCTCGACCCCTCGGCGCGGTCGGAGGATCCGCGCAGCTACCAGAGCGCGTCGATCGGGCGCCGGATGGTGGTGGTCTCGGCCGGGGTGATCGCCAACCTGATCCTCGCGGTGGTCCTCTTCGTGATCGCGTTCATGGTGGGCGTCCGCTTCGAGGCCCCGGTGCTGGGCAGCGTCACGCCGGAGGGACCGGCGGCGCAGGCTCGGCCGATCGGACCCGAGTCGAGCCAGGTCGGCCGGGGACTCCGTCCCGGCGATCGGGTGCGCGCGATCGACGGCTCGGAGATGCTCACCTTCGCCGACATCCGCATCGCGGCGGCGATGAGCCGACCGGGCGCACCACTGGAGATCTCCGTGACCCGCGAGGGAACGCCGCAGGGGCTCCTCTTCGCCGTCGATCCGCAGCCCGAACCGGGCGCCGGCATCCGCTCGCTCATGGTGTCGCCGGCTTTCGACACGACCATCACCACCGATCCGCGCGCGGCCTCGTTCCTGCAACAGGCGATCGACGACGCGGGACTCGCGGGCTCGCCGCTGGGCCCCGGCTGGACGCTGCTCACCGTCGACGGCCGACCCGTGCGCAGCGCGAACGAACTGGTCGCGGCCGCCGCGCGCTCGCGCGGCGCGCCGGTGCCCACCACCTGGCGCGGACCCGACGCCTCCACCGAACTCCGCGTGGAGATGCCGGTTCGCGCCCAGCTCGATCGAGTCGAGGTCGGCGTCGCGCCCGACGGCGCACCGATCATCGAGCAGGGCTTCCTCGGCCTGCTGCCGCTCGCCCGCATCGCCGCGGTGGAGGCCGACAGCATCAACCACGGAATCCTCCAGCCGGGCGATGTGGTCCTCCGCGCGGGCGAGACCACGGGGCCCTCCTTCAGCGATCTCTCGCGCGTCGTGCGTCAGCACGGCCCCGGTGCCTTCCCCATGCTGGTGCTGCGCGACGGGCGGGAGACGACCGTCGACGCCACCATCGCCGAGCCGGCCGCCCTCTCCGGCGGATTCCCGCGCCTCGGGGTCCAGCTGGAGCCCGCGCTGGAACTGCCGCTCACCGCGGCGCCGCCGGCGGCGAAGACCCCCGCCTCCGACCTCGGCATCCTGCCGCTCTCCCAGCTCGTCTCGCTCGACGGCGTGCCGATCGAACGCTTCGATCGGCTGCGCTTCCTGGCCACGCAGGCGCTGGCCGCCCGCCCGGACGGCGCGCCGGCCGCGCTGGAACTGGTCGTGGTCTCGCCCACGCCGGGCCGTGAGCGGCGCACGCTCTCGCTGGGGATCACCGACGCGGAGCGCCGCCGCATCCTCGACTCCGGCTGGGCGCCGGCCCTCTCCGAGTTCGTCTTCGAGCCGCTGCAGACCACGCTCACCGCCGACGGCAATCCGCTGCGCGCGATCGCCATGGGGTTCCGGCAGACGCAGCGCATGGTGCTGCTCACCTACCTCACGCTCGATCGCCTCTTCCGCGGGACCGTGGCGGTGAAGGAGCTGCACGGACCGGTGGGCATCGTCCATGTCGGCACGCGCGTGGCCGATCGCGGCTTCATGTACCTGCTCTTCTTCCTGGCGATGATCAGCGTCAACCTGGCCGTGCTCAACTTCCTGCCGCTGCCCATCGTCGACGGGGGCCTCTTCCTCTTCCTGGTCTACGAGAAGCTCCGCGGCCGTCCCCCGTCGGTGGCCTTCCAGAACGCCGCCACCGTGATCGGTCTCTGTCTCATCGTGGGCGTCTTCGTCCTCGCGTCCTACAACGACGTGATGCGCCTCATCGGGCGGCCGTAGCTCCCACCGCACTCCCATGGCCCCGAACCGCGGCGCTTCGAAGACCCAGGTCCCGCTCGTCTCGGTCGTCACCGGCGCCGGCAGCGGCATCGGTCGGGCCACCGCCCTGCGGCTGGCGGATCTGGGGCACCGGCTGGTGCTGGTGGGGCGCACCGAGTCGGCGCTCCACGACACGCTCGACGCCGTGCGCGCCCACGGCGCCGACGCGATGGTGCAGGTGGCCGACCTGGCGGAGTGGGACCAGGCGTCGCGCGCGGTGGATGACGCCGTGGAGCGCTTCGGCCGCCTCGACGTGCTGGTGAACTCCGCGGGCGTCGCCCCGCTCCTTCCCATCGAGCGCACCACGCGTCCGGTGCTGGAGGAGGTCTTCGCCGTGAACACCTTCGGTCCCGCGGCCCTCATCGTCCGCGCCTGGCCGATCTTCCGCCGCCAGAAGTCCGGCTGCATCGTCAATGTCTCCACGATCGGCACCAGCGATCCCTTCCCCGGCTTCTTCGTCTACGCGGCGAGCAAGTCGGCCCTCGACAGCCTCACGCGCTCCTGCGCCCGCGAAGGCCGCTCCATCGGCGTGCGCGCCTTCTGCGTGAATCCCGGCGCGGTGGAGACGCCGCTCCTGCGCCGCAACTTCCCCGAGCACCAGCTCCCGCGCGAACGGGCCCTGCGACCGGAGGCGGTGGCGGAGGTGATCGTGGAATGCATCGTCGGATCGCGCGACCACGAACACGGCCGCACCATCGAGCTGCCGAGTCCGCGGTGAGCCGCGCGTGATCCGCGCCGCGGATGGACGCTAGCCTCGGCGACGCGACATCGCCCGGTCCATGTCGCGTCGCATCTCGCGCTCGGCGATGGCCGCCCGCTTGTCGCCATGCTTGCGGCCCTGGCCGACGCCCACCAGCAGCTTCGCCCGACCTCCCTTGAAGTAGATCTTCAGCGGGACGAGCGACACGCCCTTGGCCTTCATGCTCTGCGCCAGCCGCCGGATCTCCCGCGCGTGCGCCAGCAGCGGACGCACGCGCCGCGGCGCATGCTGCCGGGCGGCGCCGGCCGGCGGATACTCGTCGATGTGGACGCCGTGCAGCTCCAGGCTCGGCGGCGCCTCGCGGGCCATGACGAACCCTTCGGCGAGGCTCGCCTTGCCGTCGCGCAGCGACTTCACCTCGCTCCCCAGCAGCTTGATCCCCACCTCGAGCGTGTCGGAGATGCTGAAGTCGTGGCGCGCCTTGCGGTTCTCGATCTCCGGCGCTTGTGGTCGGCGATCGGCCATGCGTCGAGCCTACCGAGGGTCCGATCTCGCCCCGACCCCGCCGGGGCCGCAGCAAAGGCCGGTAAATCCCCGGGCTGGCATTTGCCTCGGCCTCGGATCCGTGGAGAATCCGTTCATCGTCGATGTGTCCCGCGTGAGATCCGCGGGGCGATCTCATTTCTCCCCGATCCCTCGAGACAGGACATGACACGGAATCTCCTCCGAATCGCCACCCTGGCGATCGTCTGCGGCACCGCCTCCGCCCAGCTCGCGCCGGCCGTCCCGCAGCCGATCACCGACGCCCGCAACGCCTTTCTCGACGCCCACCCGAACACGGGATTCACCGAGATCGGCACGCTCGTGGAGCGCGTCTGGGGCCGTGCCTTCTCCATGGGCGCCTCGCCGCTGGAGAGCGTGCAGGCGTTCGTCGACGCCCACAGCGGGATCTGGGGCGTCCCATCGGCGCAGCTGGCGCCGATCGGACCGTTCGAGGACGGACGCCACGCGCAGCCGCTGGTCTACGACGCGGCCACCGACGCCTACCTCTTCACCGCCGTCTACTACTCGCAGCAGCTCGCCGGCGTCCCGGTGTTCCGCGCCTACCTCACCGGCCTCGTGCGCAACGAGCCCGGCTTCCCGATGGTGCTCGCCGCAAGCACGCTGCGCGATGTCAGCGCCCTGGAGGCCTCGCTGACCGCGAAGCCGGTCGGCGCCCCGGATCCCGCGCTCTACACGCGCCGGGCGCTGGCGCAGTTCCGTCGGCCGCCCCAGGTGAAGCCGGCCCAGTGGGTGATCTGGGCGGGCATCGACGACCAGGTGGTGGAGCCGCGCCTGGCCATCCAGTTCGAGGCCGAGGGCGGATCGCTGCTGGATCCCGCGAACTACATCAACATGCTCTATGTGGTCGACGCGACCGACGGGCGCATCCTCTACCAGGAGAGCCTCGTCTATCACGCCGACGTGAGCGGCACCGTGGAGGGCACGCTGACGCAGGGCACCAAGTCGGACCTCTGCAGCCCGGAGGTGAACACGCCGCTGCCCTACGCGCGGCTGACCTCGGCCGCAGGCACGCACTACGCCGACGCCGACGGCAACTTCGTGATCCCCTGGCTCAACGGGACGCCGCTCACCGTGACCTCCGCCATCGCCGGAAAGCACTTCGTGGTCTCGTCGTCCAGCGGCGGCGACCTCTCGCAGGTGGTGCAGATCGACAGCGGCGGTTCGGCCGTCATCGTGCAGAACGAACTCAATGACTCCGAGGGCGCCCGGGCCCAGGTCAACGCGTACCTGCACGCGAACATCGCGCGGGACTGGGTCCTCAGCGCCAACCCGTCCTATCCCACCATTTCCACGCAGACCGACTTCCCGGTCAACGTGAACCTGAACGACTCCTGCAACGCCTTCTACTCCAACAGCACCATCAACTTCTACGCCTCCGGCAGCGGCTGCCCGAACACGGCGTACTCGTCGGTGGTGCACCACGAGTACGGACACAACATGGTGGCCAAGGGCGGCTCCGGGCAGGGCGCCTACGGCGAAGGCATGAGCGACTGCCTCGCCGTGGTGATCACCGACGAGAGCATGCTGGGCTGGGGCTTCAGCGGCAACTGCGACGCCGGCCTGCGCAACGCCGACAACACCTGCCAGTACCAGGTGAGCGGTTGCTCCAGCTGCGGCTCGGAGATCCACGCCTGCGGACGGCTCCTCTCCGGCTGCGTCTGGGATCTTCGCGAGCAGTTCGCCGCCGCCTACCCCGCCGACTACCGGGCGCGGCTGGCGACGCTCGTGGTGAACTCCGTGCTCCTCCACGTGGGGAGCTCGTCCATCACCCCGTCGATCACGGTGGATTTCCTCACCGTCAACGACGACAACGCCGACATCACCGACGGCACGCCCGACTACACGAAGATCGACGCGGCCTTCGGCGCCCACAACATGCCGGCGCCGGCGCTCTCGCCCATCCTCTTCACCTACCCGGATGGACTCCCGTCGGTGGCCAACGCGTCCGGCAGCACCTCCTTCCCGGTGGTGGTGTCCGCGCTGAGCAGCACTCCGGCGCAGGGAAGCGGCAAGCTCTACTGGCGGTTCGGCACCAACGGGGCGTTCCAGTCCAAGACCATGTCGGGGACCGGATCGAACGAGTACACGGCGGTGATTCCCGCGGGTCCGTGCCCCGGCGTGG
>CAZSVT010000111.1:6739-9558 GCA_964610365.1 uncultured Isosphaeraceae bacterium | reverse complement strand
CGCGCGGCGCATGCCCCGACCTGGCCGCCGTGCGCCGGGAGCTGCACGGCGCCGCCGATGTGGTCCTGCTCTACACGGTCGAAGCGCACCCGTCGGACGGGCCGTCGCCGTATCGACCCAAGGACGGACCGTGGGTCACCAAGGAGAACGAGCAGGAGGGAATCCTTCGCGCCCAGCCGGCCACGCTGGACGCGCGGCTCGCGCTGGCGAAGGAGTTCCGGGATCGCACGGCCACGGACCTGCCGCTGGTGGTGGATCTTCCCGGTGATGCCGCGTGGACCGCGCTCGGCGGCGGCCCGAACATGGCGGTGCTCGTGGATGCCACGGGCACGGTGCGACTCAAGCAGGGATGGGTGGACCCCAAGACCATCGCCGCCGCGGTGAAGAAGGAGCTGGAGATGCCATCGACCAAGCCGTCGACCTCGACGACCCCGACCCATGCCGCCGCCCGGACCTTCTCGCCGTCCGGCTACGACATCACGCCGTTGCCGAAGGAGCGCGTGGCGGAGCTCGCGAAGTCGCTTTCGCCCGAGGCGTACAAGGTCACGCAGCGCTCGGGCACCGAAGCTCCGGGCTCCTGCGGCGTCATGCTCGACAACAAGAAGGACGGCACCTACGACTGCGTGGTCTGCGGCCTGCCGCTCTTCTCCAGCGAGCACAAGTTCCACTCCGGCACCGGCTGGCCGAGCTTCTTCTCGCCCTTCGATCCGAAGCACGTGGCCTATCACCGCGACGACTCGCTGGGGATGGAGCGCGTGGAGATCGATTGCGCCCGCTGCGGCGCCCACCTGGGGCATGTCTTCGACGACGGCCCCCGCGACAAGACCGGTCTTCGATACTGTCTCAACGGCGTGGCCCTTCGCTTCCGCGCCAAGGAGGATTCCGTGCCCCCCGAGAGTCGACCCGCCATCACCACCGAGACGGCGTACTTCGCCGGCGGATGCTTCTGGGGCGTGGAGCATGTCTTCTCGCGCTGCCCCGGCGTGCTCGATGCCGAGAGCGGCTACATGAACGGCACCACCGCGAACCCCACCTACGAGCAGGTCTGCGGCAAGAAGACCGGGCACGCGGAGGCGGTGAAGGTGGTCTTCGACCCGAAGCAGGTCAGCTACCGGCAGCTCCTGGAAGGCTTCTTCCAGTTGCACGATCCGACCCAGCTCAATCGGCAGGGCCCCGATGTCGGCGACCAGTACCGCAGCGCCGTCTTCACCACGAACGATCGACAGGCCGCCGAGGCGAAGGCGATCGTGCAGGAGCTCACCGCGAGCGGTCGCTTCAAGGCGCCGATCGTGACCGTGGTGGAGCCGGCGCGCACCTTCTACAAGGCCGAGGGGTACCACCAGGACTACGTGGACAGGACCGGCCAGGTCTGCCATGTGTCCAATCCGTGGCCGGCCGTGCTCGGGGCGGCGGCGCGGTGAGACGATTCGCGCCGGCGCTGCTCGCGGCCGCGCTGGTGCACGGCGCGGCCTCCGGCTCCGGCGCGCCGCCCGAACTCCTGGCGGCCCTGGAGCGCGTGCCGGACGCGTCGTCGCTGCGGCAGTTCCATGAGCTGCTCGGAAGCGAGCCGCATGTGGCGGGAACGCCCGGCGATGCCCGGCAGATCGAGCGCCTCGCCGGCGCCTTTGCCCAGATGGGGCTCTCGGTGCGCATCGAGCCCTTCTGGGCGCTCCTGGCCGTGCCGGTCGAAGCCGAGCTGGAGATCGTGGAGCCGCGCGGACCATCCGACGGCGCCGCCGCGCCGAGCGGGCCGCTGGATGCCGCCGCGGCGCCGAGCGGTCCCTCCGATGGTCCGGTGACGCCGCGCCGCGGCGTCATCGCCCTGCCACTGCGCGAGCGCAATCTCCTCGAGGATCCCGCCACCGCGCACCCCGACCTCGCGTGGGGCTGGAATGCCTACAGCGGATCCGGCGAAGTGGAGGCCGGCGTGGTCTTCGCCAATCGAGGGACGCGTGAGGACTTCGAGCGTCTGCGCCGCGAGGGCGTGGACTGCACCGGCCGCATCGTGCTCATCCGGTATGGCGGCATCTTCCGCGGATCCAAGGTCCGCAACGCGGAGGAGGCGGGCGCCGCCGGCGTCCTGCTCTACACCGATCCCGCCGACAGCGGCGCCGCCAAGGGCGCCGTGTGGCCCGAGGGCGGTTGGGCCAACGACACCTGCGTGCAGCGCGGCAGCGTGCTCGCCCTGGACGCCCCCGGCGATCCGCTCACGCCGCTGGTTCCCGCCACGCGCGACGCTCCGCGCCTGGATCCCGCCGCCGTGGGACTCCCGCGCATCCCGGTGCAGCCGATCGGGTACGCCGCCGCCGCCCAGATCATGATGCGGATGCGGGGGAAGGATCTCCCCGACGCCGACCCATGGCGCGGCGGCATGCCGGTGCCGTATCGATTCGGCGACGGTGAGCATCCGCGGCTGCGCCTGAAGGTGGTGCAGGAGCGGGTGATCAAGGAGAGCGCGAATGTGATCGCCGTGCTGGAGGGATCGCGGGCGCCGGAACAGAGCGTCATCGTCGGCTGCCATCACGATGCGTGGGGGTTCGGCGCCGCGGATCCGCTGGCGGGCACCATCGTGCTCATGGAGACGGCCCGCGCCTTCGCCGAGGCGGCGAAGCAGGGTCTTCGCCCGGAGCGGAGCGTCATCTTCGCCGCCTGGGGCGCGGAGGAGTTCGGCATCATCGGGAGCGTGGAGTGGGTGGAAGCGCACCGCGAGGCCATCGCCTCGCACGCGGTCGCGTACATCAACCTCGACATGGCGGCGATGGGTCCCACGCTGGCGGCGAGCGCCTCGCCGTCCATCCGCGGACTGGTGGCGGCCCGGA
>CAZSVT010000111.1:0-6729 GCA_964610365.1 uncultured Isosphaeraceae bacterium | reverse complement strand
CCACTCCAAGAGATTTTTCGGTTATCTTGGATCCTAATGTCGCCGGCGAAATTATTTATGTTGTCGGATTGGAACCAAATGCGACGGAAGACGACGGAACAGCCACGATCTCGTCCACTTCGAAATTCATTGCTACTAATGACACAAGTGTCAGTACCGTGGGCGACCCCGGCGGCGGCAGCGATCATGTGGGCTTCCTCCATCACCTGGCGGTGCCCTGCGCCACGCTCGGCGCCCATGGCAGCGCCGGCGACAGCTACCACAGCAACTACGACACGCTGGCGTGGTATCGGCGCGTGGTGGGCGAGGACTACGCCTCGGCGCTGGCGGTCACCCGCGCCTGCGTGGGCATCAGCGCGGCGCTGGCGGGAGATCGGATCCTCCCGATGCGCACCGAGTCGATCGGCCGCGCGGTGACGGGCTGGGTGGAGGCGCTGCGGCGCCGCGCGACTCCGGAGGGCTCCGGCCCGCTCGAACCCGCGCTCGCACGCGACCTGGACGCGATCGCCCTCCGCGCAGAGGCGATCACCGAACTCGGCGCCCGGATCGATCCCCGACTCGACGAGGTCGCGCGTTCCTCCACCGCCGACGCGGCGCGGCGGGCGCGGATCGACGGCCTGCTCATGGCCCTCGACCGCGCCTGGTACGACCCGCGCGGGCTGCGCGAGCGACCGTGGTACCGGAATCTCTCCGCCGCAAGCGACCGCGAGACGGCCTACGGCGCCCTGCCGCTGCCGCTCCTGGCAGAGGCCCTGTCCGTGAAGGATCCCGGAGTCCGCCGCGACGCCATGGAGCGCACCGCCGAAGCCCTCGATCGCCTGAACGAAGTCCTCCAGGAACTGGACGCATCCATCGATCCGATCGACTGAGCGCCCCCTGAATCGAAGATTCACTGCAACGCCGTCGCCGTCGGATGCGAATCACCGGCCGCGTGCCGGACTATCGGACAGGAGGAAGATTGAGCCCTGGTGGCAGAGGCGATGCCACTGTTGCCGACGCCCGAGGCTATATTTCTCCTCGTCCATTCCGGGACTTGTCGCTCTGTCCCGTGCCGACACACTTCGGCACCGCTCTCGTCCCAACTCGCAGGAACCCATGATGAAGCGCTCTCTCCTCGGTCTTGCTGCCGCCGCAACGCTCGCCGCCTCCCTGACCGCGTCGGGTCAGGCACCGCCGGCCATCAAGACCCACAACATCATCAGCACCGGCCTCAATCTGCCCACCTTCGTCACGCATGCGCCGGGCGATCACTGCCGCCTCTTCGTCACCGAGAAGCGCGGTGTGATCAAGGCGATCGACATCTCCAGCGGCACCGGCACGGTGATCGGCACCTTCCTGGACATCGACTCGCTCGTCCTCAGCTCGGCCAGCGTCGGTGGTGAGCAGGGCCTGCTCGGCCTCGCGTTCCACCCGGACTACTGGTCGAACGGCTACTTCTTCGTCTACTACACCAACAACAGCAACAACACCGTGGTGGCGCGCTACAAGGTGAGCGATTCGAACCCGAACGTGGCGGATCCCGCCAGCGCCCTCATCGTGATGACGGTGACGCAGCCCGGGTTCACCAACCACAAGGGCGGTTGGATGGCCTTCGGTCCCGACGGCTACCTCTACATCGCCCTCGGTGACGGCGGCAGCGGCAACGATCCGAGCGGCAACGGGCAGAACATCAACACCAAGCTCGGCAAGATGCTCCGCATCGCGCCGAATGTCGCTGGCTCCAGCCCCACCTACACCAATCCGCCGGACAACCCCTTCGTGGGCGTCACCGGCGACGACACGATCTGGGCCTACGGCCTGCGCAATCCGTGGCGCAACAGCTTCGACCGGCTCACCGGCGACCTCTACATCGGCGATGTGGGCCAGGACGCGGTGGAGGAGATCAACTTCCAGGCGGCCGGCGCGGCGGGCGGACGAAACTACGGCTGGCGCTGCATGGAGGGTGGAAGCTGCACCGGTCTCACCGGCTGCACCTGCGGCTCGGCGGCGCTGACCAACCCCATCCGCTCCTACAACCATGTCGGCGGGACCAGCGGCGGCTTCTGCGTCATCGGCGGCTATGTCTATCGCGGCTGCGCCATCCCGGACCTCCAGGGCTTCTACTTCCACGCCGACTACTCCAACAACAATGTGTGGGCGATGCGCTACACGCAGGGCGGCGGCATCACCAACCTCACGGTGATGAACAGCCAGATCTCGCCGTCCCTCCAGGGCACCACCGTCAACTCGCGCGTCTCCTTCGGCGAGGACGCCAACGGCGAGCTCTACATCGTCAAGCACAGCGGCACCACCAGCGGCGGCATCTTCAAGATCGTGCCCGCCAGCGGCAACACCACCTGCGGAATCCCCGGTGACTTCAACCTCGACGGCATCGTGGACGGCGACGACCTGGGAACGCTGCTGGGCGAGTGGGGAAGCATCGGCGCCGACCTCAACTGCGACTTCGTGACCGACGGCGACGACCTCGGCACGCTCCTGGGCAACTGGACCACCGGCGGCTGAGTCCGGGCGCCACGCAGCACCAGCGCATGAACCAGTCGCTCGGCAGTTCCGCAGGCGGGATTGCCGAGCGACTGTCGCTTCAGGTCTGCCCCGAAGGCGGCTGGGCGACGGAGCTCTCGGCGTCGGCGTCGATCGCCACCGCCCTCAAGCTCCTCGATCGCGGCATGCGCACGCCGTGGCGCCGCGTCGATGCCGCGACGGCGTGGTTCGCGCTGCAGGGCGAGGCCGAGCTGGAGATCTTCGAGCCGGGCGCGGGCGTGGAGCGCCGGCGGCTTTCGGCGTCTCTCGCAGCGTCTGCTGCGGCGTCACCCGCCGCCATCGTTCCTCCGTATGCCTGGCACCGTCTCTCTTCGGCGGACGGCGCGTTCCTCGGCGGCTGCGCCATCGCACCCGGCTCGCGCCGCGGCGCGGGCGAGACGGCGCCGCAGGGCTGGACGCCCGAGTCGCCCGATCCGCGCTTCGGGCCGCTCCTCCAGCATGCCATCGGCGATCTCGGCGCCGAGAGCGGGTCCATCCACCTGCGCACCGACGACGGCGAACTGCACCTCATCGGCTCCATCGGAATTCCCGCGCCGGTGCTGGCCATCGTGCGCCGCGTTGCGGTGGGCAAGGGCATGGCCGGTCTCGCGGTGGAGCGATCAGCGCCGGTGTCGGCGTGCAACATCCAGACCGATCGCTCCGGCGATGTGCGCCCCGGCGCCCGCGCCACCGGGTTGGAGGGCGCCATCGTCGTCCCCATCCTCGACGAGGCGGGCACCGCGGTCGGCGCCCTGGGCGTGGCCAATCGCGCGGCGCGCACCTTCACGGCCGCGGAGACGGAGCGGCTGATCGAGCACGGCCGGGGGATCGCGCGGGCCCGACTGGGCCGGTGAGATCCGGGCCGCTAGGCTCCTGTCTCCCCGCTCCAACGAAGGAGATCCCATGAACGCACTCGCTCCCACGCTCCTCGGCGCGCTGGTCCTCGCCGGCCTCTGCTTCGCGGCGCCTCCCGATTCGCCGAAGCCCGGCTCCGAGGACCTCTTCGCGGTTCCGGTGAAGACGCTGGAAGGGGCGCCGGCCGACCTGGCGCAGTACCGCGGGAAGGTCGTCCTCGTCGTCAATGTGGCCAGCAAGTGCGGCTACACGCCGCAGTACGCGGAGCTGGAACGCATCCACAAGAAGTTCCGCGACCGGGGATTGGTGATCCTGGGCTTCCCGAGCAACGACTTTGGCGGCCAGGAGCCGGGGACTTCCAGCGAGATCCGCGACTTCTGCACGCGCCAGTACGCCGTGACCTTCCCGCTGATGGAGAAGGTGCAGACGAAGCCCGGCAACGGCCAGAGTCCCGTCTACCGCATCCTCGAGGCGCGCACCGGCAAGGCGCCGTCGTGGAACTTCTGCAAGTACCTGGTGGAGCGCGACGGCACCACCACCACCTTCTTCGCCTCGGATGTGAAGCCCGAGGGCGACGCGATGGCGAAGGCCCTGGAGGCGGCGCTGGCGAAGTCGGCGCCCTCGGCGCCGGCCGCGCCGAAGTCGCCGTCGGCGCCCGCCCCGCCGAAGTCGCCCACGCCATGATCGCTCCGGCATTCGCACTGGCCGTCGCCGCGATCGCGTTCCCCGCGGGCGATCCGATCAAGGTCGACGCGGCGCTCGATCTCGTTCCGGCGGAGGCGCTGGGCGTGATCGTGGTGGCGGATCCGAAGGCCGCGTCCGACGACATCGCGCAGTGCCTGGAGCGGATGGAGCGACCCGAGGTCGCGATCATGGGTCGCCCCATCGACCTGCTCAAGGCCCAGGCCTGCATCGGCGCGGGCTTCGACGATCGCGGCCCGGTGGTGGCGTGGTGGCAGGCGGTTCCCGGCGGTGAGGCGCCGCCGGAGATGGTGATGGTGGTGGGAACCACCGATCCCCTCCAGTTCCTCGAGGCCAACTTCACCCGGGCCGCGCATGCGGGCGAGGATGCCTGGGAGCGCGACGGCGTGATCCTGCACGCGAAGACCGTGGACAAGCTGGTGGCCATGAGTCCATCGGCGGCGCTGGTCCGCGGCTGGTCGCCCAAGCCCGGCTTCGCCGCCCAGCTGCGGAATCGCCTCGGCGAGCGCGCCCTGACCATCGTCCATGACGCGGAGTTCAGCGCGTGGGCGGGACCGGAGGCGCTGCGAACGATGCGCGAGCGCTCCCTGGCGGAGGCGAAGGCGCAGCCCGGCGTGCCTTCGGCGGAGCTCGATCGATTCGCCGCCATCGGCGAAGGCATGCGCGATGCGCTGGTGGCCATCGACGTGGATCCGCTGGGGCTCTCCATCCGCACCATGAGCGTCTTCGATCCCGAATCGCGCATGGGGAAGCTCACGCGCGGCGGCGCCACCGCCGGCGAGGGCGTGGATCGGCTTCCGGGAGGACCGCACTACCTGGCGCTCTCCGTGGACGTGCGCGGGCTCGGCGGGGGCGGTCCGTTCATGGAACTGCTCTCGCTGCTCGGCGCCGAGTCGATGCTTCCGCCGTGGATGGCGGAGCATCGCGACCTCGTGGATCGCGTGCAGGTGGGGCTCTACCCGAGCAAACTCGGACTGGCGAGCGGACTCCTCAACGACTCGGCCATCTTCGTGCAGACGAAGGATCCGGAGAAGGTGAAGTCACTCTGGCGCGACTGGATCCGCTCGCTCTCGGGGAGCAAGGACGGCGTGACGCGCACGGCGGTGTGGGAGGAGTCGCGCACGCTCAAGTCCGGGGGCGAAGTGTCGGCGTTCGCGGTGACGGAGGAGATGGATGCCGACGCCGCGGCGAAGGCCGGCGACGAGGCGATGTCGCGGATGGCGCGGCAACTGGTGATCGGGCCGAAGGGCTTCATCGGGTTCATGCGCGTGGTGCCGGGCGGCGTGGTGATGACGCTCAGTCAGCGCACCGATGTGCTCGGCCGCGCCACCGAGGCCGCGGCCGGTCGTTCGACGCTGGCGGAGAGCGGCACCGTGCGCGCCCTGCGCCGATGGCTGATTCCCGGCGCCGACCTCGAGGGCTTCGTCGGCGTGGGACCGATCATCAAGATGGCGTCGGCCGCGGCGGCGTCCTTCGGACTCACCTCGGCGGTGATCGAGGTGCCGGAGAATCTCGAGCCGATCGCCTTCGCCATGCAGGTGCAGGATGGCCGCGTGGAGACGGCGGCGATGGTGCCGACGGGCGTGCTGGCGATCGCGTGGGACCAGGCGAAGGCGCGACTCATGCCCGCGCCGCCGCCGTCGTCGGCGCCCGCGGATGCGCCCGCGCATCCGGAAGCGCCCGCGAAGTCGCCGGCGGGCGATCGGCCGTGACCGTCGTCCCGGCGCGGCGCTGGGAGATCGCACCGGGCCGGGCGCTGGTGGGCGGCGGCGAGGACGGGCCGCTCCTCATGGCCATCGTCAACGCCACGCCGGACAGCTTCTCCGACGGCGGTCGATTCCTCGATCCGGCGCACGCGCTCGAGGCCTGCCTCCGCGCCGTGGACGATGGCGCGGCGATCGTCGACCTCGGCGGCGAGAGCACGCGCCCGGGCGCGGCGCCGGTGCCGGCGGCGGAGCAGATCCGCCGGGTGATCCCGGTGATCCGGGCCTTCCGCGCCGCGCGCACCACGCCCGTGAGCATCGACACCACCAGCGCCGAGGTGGCGCGGGCGGCGCTCGACGAGGGCGCCGACATCGTCAACGACACGAGCGCCGGATGCGACGATCCGCGACTCCTCCCGCTGGTGGCGGAGCGGCGCGCGGGGGTGGTGCTCATGCATCGGGAGCGGCCGCCCGTCGCGGAGCGCTGGAGCTACGAACATCCCGACGCCGGCGAGGGCGCCGGCGATGGCGTCCCGGTGGTCCGACGCGTGGTCGAGGCGCTGGGCGAGCGCGTGCGCGCGGCGCGCGAAGCGGGCATCGAGCCCGGCGCGATCGCCATCGATCCCGGGCTGGGCTTCGGCAAGAGCGTGGCGGAGAACTTCGAGCTGCTGTCGGGGCTGGCCGAGATCGCCGCCCTCGGGCCGCCGGTGCTGGTGGGCGCCAGCCGCAAGAGCTTCATCGGCGCCGCCGGCGGGGTGGCGCGCCCGCAGGATCGACTCGCGGGCAGCCTGGCCGCCGCCGTGATCGCGGCGCAGCGCGGAGCGTCGATCCTCCGCGTCCACGAGGTGGAACCGCATCGGCAGGCGCTCGCCGTCGCCCGGCGGATCGGCGTGCCGTCGACGGCCGGATCCACGGGCCCTCGCGCCCACTCGACCGGCGTTCCGACGCT
>CAZSVT010000110.1:0-9565 GCA_964610365.1 uncultured Isosphaeraceae bacterium | reverse complement strand
GCCCGCTCCACGAACTCCCCGGCGGTGATCCCCAGTCGCGGCGGGACCTCGACGAACGCGTAGAACGCCCCCGAGGGCCGGGCCACCGTGGTCACGCCATCGAAGGCGGCGAGCACCATGTCGCGACGCCGCTGGTACTCGGCCACCATCGGCGAGAGGTCGCACTCGAAGGCGGCGGCGAGGGCGTGCTGCGCCGGCGTCGGCGCGCAGACGAAGGTGTACTGCTGGAGCTTGGCCATCTCCTGGATCAGGCGCCGCGGTCCCGCGGCGTAGCCGACGCGCCACCCGGTGCAGCCGTAGCTCTTGCCGAATCCGCGGATGAGCAGGCACTCCTCGCTCCAGCGTGCGGGGCTGGGGCAGCGGCCCTCCTCGCGACCGTCCTCGAAGCAGAAGGCGTCGTAGATCTCGTCGGTGACGAGGAGGATGTTGCGTCGTCGGCAGAGCTCCACCAGCTCCGTGATCTCCGCGCCCGTGAGGACGGTGCCGCATGGATTCGACGGGCTGTTGAGGATCACCGCCTTCGTCCGCGTCGTGATGAGCGGCTCCACGCGCTCGGCGGTGAGCCGGAAGTCCGGGTAGGTGTCGCAGAGGACCACCGTGCCACCGGTGAGCGGGGCGAACTGCGGATAGAGGACGAAGTACGGATCGGCGACGATCAGCTCGTCGCCGGGATCGAGCAGGGCCATCGCCGCCAGCAGGAGTCCACCGCTGGTCCCGGAGGTGACGATGCAGCCCAGGTCTTCGTTGGGCCCATGCCATCCGACATCGCGCGCCAGGTGCGCCCAGATGGCGTCGAGGAGCTGGGGGATGCCCTGCGTGACGGAGTAGCCGGCGCGATTCTCCAGCGCCGCGTGGGAGAGCGCCCGGCGCAGCGGTTCCGGAACCGGGAAGTCGGGCTGCCCGATCGAGAGATTGATCGGTCGCTCGAGGCGCGCCCCGAGGTCGAAGACCCGGCGGATGCCCGACGCGTCCATGGAGAGGACGCGCGACGAGAGCAGATGCTCCACATCGAGCGCCGACGGCTCGTTCCTGGCCCGCGACGAGGACGGCACCGAAGGATCACTTCTTCTTGGCAGCGCCGGCATCCTTGGCCGGTGCGGCCTTGGCGCCGGCCGCAGCCCCGGCCTTCGCAGCGCCGGCGGCCGGTGCCGCGGCCTTGGCTCCCGCACCGCCTGCCGGTGCGGCGCCCGCCGCCGCCGCGCCGGCCTCGCCTTCGCCCTCGGCCTTCTTCGCCTTCTTGCCGGCGGAGGCCTTGATGCTGCGCACCTTCACCAGGCCCAGCGCCGAGTTCTTCTCGGGATCGAACTTCTCGGCCTGCGAGAGCTTCTCGATCCGCTCCGCTCGGGAGAGGACGTTGCGATGGGAGTTCAGGGCGCCGGAGGTGGTCTTGAGGCTGGGGTGGATGCTCATGGCTATCGATTCAGTTCGAGGTAGGCGTCGTCGAAGTCGCGGTTGCCGCGCGCGGCGTTCTTCCAGGTCTGGCCGAGCGACTTCACCTTCGACTCCAGTCGACGCACCTGCTCGGAACTCCGGGCGGTGCCGGCGGGAAAGCCGGGAAGGGCAACGACCTTGCGAAACCGCGGATTATCGTCGGGAACGACCGCCACTTCAAGTTGGTTGGAACGCAGGAAGTCCGCGAGCTTCTGAGCCTCGGTGGCCGCCGGCCGCGCGATGACCAGGTAGTTGCGGCCCTTCTCGCGCGGGTCGCCGGTCGCGGCGGGCGGCGCCACGGTTCCGGGCGGCGCGGTCGCCGGGCGATCTCCGCCGGCCCCCGAGCCGGACGCGGTCTTCGGAGCGGCGCCCGGAGGGGGCGGCGCCACCGGCGGCGTCGCGCCGCCGCGGCGCGTGGGGTCCGGCGTCTCCCCCGCCATGCGCGCCTGCAGGGCGCCATCGTTGGAGTACTCCTGCCCACGGGCGAAGCCGGCGCGCTCGCCGCTGGAACGACCGAACTGGTAGGCCACGGCCACCATCGCGAGCGCCGCGACCGCGGAGAGCCAGAACCATCCGATGGGCACGCGCACCGACTGTCGCGGCGACGCGCGCGTCGCATCGCCGGCGCCGGGCGCACTGCGGGCGCTGGGAGCGCCCGTGGGCGGCGCCGCACCGAGCAGCTCGTAGAGCACCGGACTCGAACCTCGCCTGGCCACGCGGCCATGGTACCCCGCCGACGGCACGGTGCGATCCGGCGGAACTTCGGCGCCCGGCGATCAGGCAGCTCGATCGCGCCCGGCGATGACGCTGGCCACCGCCACGCCACCGGAGTGGCTGAGTGTCACCATCCAGCGCTCCAGCCCCAGCCGGCGCGCCTCCGCGAGCGCTTCGCCGCGCAGGATCAGCTCCGGGCGACCGCTCCAGGAGGCCACCACCTCGATGTCGGTCCAGGTCATGCCGCCGCGCAGTCCGGTTCCCAGCGCCTTGAGCGCCGCCTCCTTGGCGGCGAAGCGCACGGCGTAGCGCTCGGCGCGCCGCGGGCCCGAGGCCTCCGCCAGCGCCTGCTCGGCGGGTGTGTAGACGCGGCGGCGGAAGCGATCGCCGTGGGCCAGGAGGAGCGAGGCGATCCGCTCGATGTCCACCACATCGATGCCGTGGGCGAGAACGTCCATGGGCGTGCACCCTAGCCGACCGCGGCGACGGCGCTCCATGCATCGCGCGTGGAGAGGAGGCCCGCCTTCGCATCCGGCCATCGGCGGGCGTCCGCCACGGGGAAGCCGGGGAAGCCGCCGGTCACGAGCGCGGTTCGCACCTCGTGGAGGATCTCCCAGCCCTCGCCCCCCGGTCGGAACGGCATGCGGGCTCCGCCATCGACGGCGCGGCTCAGCCGAACCGCGCCCAGCGCGGCGCCGGCGAGGGCGATCGACTCCATCGCGGTGGCGCGGCGGGCGGCGAGCGCCGCGAGATCCACGCCCAGTCGAACGGGCCCCTCGGCCACCGCGTCGTCGGCGAAGTCGGCGATGGAGACGCCGCGCCGGGCCGCCTCTCCCACGATCGTCCGCCGCACCGGCGCCGTCTCCGCATCCGACTCCGCCGGCATCATGCAGTGCAGCGTCACGCGACCGAGATCCTCCGCCAGGCGCAGCGCGTCCAGCATGGCGTCGGTGGCGCGGGCCACCTCCTGCGGATCCCGGAAGTGCTCGCGCGGGATCCAGAGGTCGAGGCCGCCCACCGCGAGCTCGAGGCGGCGCAGGCGCTCCCGGAGACCGCGTCGGGCACCGGAGTCGAGTTCGCGCGGCTTGAGCCCCGGCTGCGAGGCCGAGAGCTGGACGGCCTCGAAGCCGCTGCGCGAGATGAACTGGAGTCCGGGTTCCGGATCGCCCAGCGGTGCCAGCGTGGCGGCGAGGCGCACGCGTCGTTCCGGTGTCGCTCCCGACATGCCGCGGAGTCTAGGGAACGCCATCGTCTACCATCGCCGCATGCGGACCATCGGCGTCGTGGCGACCATCGTCTTCTTCATCGGAGCCACGCTCCTGTGCCTCTCCATCGCCGCCCCGGGCGCCGCGGCGATCGCCGCCTTCCGGACGCTGCCCGCGCTGGGACTGCAGCTCCCCGACTTCCGCGCCTACGCCGGGGGCGCCCAGGTCACCATGGGACGCATCGCCGCGGGATTCGCGCTGGAGGATCTCTTCCGGGTCACCACCCTGACCACCACCGTGCTCTCGGTCGTGGTCGGCGCCGCGTGGGGGGCGGTGGTGCTGGCCACCCCGCGAGCCTCGCGCCGATGGCACGGCCGCGCCGCCCTCGGTTGCATGATCGTGCTCATCGGCGTGGCCGCGTTCTCGCAGTCGGGCGAATCGGCGCTGACCGCGACGCTGCACGACTACCGAACGCTCGCCCGCCTCGGGGATCGCCCGCGCGCCGAGGCGTCGAAGGCGGAATTCGACGCCCTCCATCGACGCGCCGAGACGGAGCGGAAGCTCCAACTCGGCGCCGCGCTCGCGGCGATCGCCCTGGCCGCCTGGTCGCTGGCGCCCGGCGGCCGGAGCCCGGAGCGATGAAGCGCCCGACGGCGGCGAGACCCGCGCCCGCGGCGAAGCGCCGCGCGCTGGCCATCCTCCGGGATCTCGATGCCCGCTATCCCGATCCGCGGTGCGAGCTCCACTTCCGCTCGCCGCATGAACTGCTCGTGGCCACGATCCTCTCGGCGCAGTCCACCGACGCGGGGGTCAACAAGGCCACGCCCGCGCTCTTCGCCGCCTTCCCCGCGCCCGCCGACTACGCCGCGGCCGGGGTGGACGCCGTCGCCCCGTACCTTCGCACGCTCAACTTCTGGCGCATGAAGGCGAAGGCGGTGGTCGAGTCGATGCGGGTGATCGCGGAGCGCCACGGCGGCCAGGTTCCCCGCACCATGGAGGAACTCACCGCCCTTCGCGGCGTGGCCCGAAAGACCGCCAACGTGGTCCTCGGCACCGCGTTCGGCCTCAACGAGGGCGTGGTCGTCGACACGCACGTGCTGCGGCTGGCGCGGCGATTCGGTCTCTCGAGGTCGACGAAGCCCGAGCATGTGGAGCGGGACCTGATGGCGCTCTTCCCGCGCGAGCGCTGGTGCGATCTCTCGCACCTGCTCATCCTGCACGGTCGGCGCGTCTGCAAGGCGCGCGGCGGTTCCTGCGCCGACGACCCGCTGTGCCGGCGCTGGTGCTCCGACGCCGCGACGAAGCGTCCTTCGAAATCCACTCGGCGACGCCGAAGCCTCCCCACTGGCTGACCCAGCTCGCGCCCTGGCCGGTGCGCAGCGGGAAGAGGTGGATGACGGGCCCCTCGAGGGTCAACGACCCGACCTCCACCATCGGGCAGTCCGCGGTGGCCGCGCCCCGTCCCTCGGTAGCCTCCACCGGGTACGCCCCGCCGCCGGTGGCGGCCGCGGTCCGATGGCGCAGCACGCTGATGCCGCGATCGTGCCCCACCCAGAGGTCGCCGTCGACGAGCGCCAGGACCCAGATGGCGCCGTCTTCCGGCGCCGTCCAGGATCCCTTCATCGCGCCGCTCCCCATCCCCGAGGTGATCGTGACGCGCCGCGCCGGCTCGTCGGCGCCGTCGCTCTCCAGCTTCGCGGTCCCCCAGGCGGCGGTGATCTCGCGCGCCGGGATTCCCCAGACGGGCACCGAGCGATCGGTGAGCGTGGGCGTTCCGCGCAGCGCGTAACTCCAGGTGCCCTCGACGCTCGATCCGAGGATCGTGCGCTGGTCGGAGATGGCCATGTCGAGCCGCCCGGGCGAGCGCACGACGCGGATGAAGTCGTCGCCGTCGCCGGTGGCGTCGTCGCGGAGGCGCAGCACCGCCCGGCCGAAGCTCCCCACCACGCCGAAGTAGTTCTCGTTCACCGCGTCCAGGTCCCGACCGCCGCGCAGCTTCAGCACCAGCGGATCGGCGAGCGCCCCGCGCGAGATGTCCCAGGTGACGAGTTCGGCGTCGGTCACCACCCAGAGCCGCCCGTCGATCACCCGCACGCGGCGGACGAGGCCGGGCACCACATCGGTGGATCGCTCGCGGATGTCCGGCCCCATGAGGCCCACCGAGGCGCCGTCGCGATGCTGGAGGGCGAAGGCGAGGCCGCCGGGAAGTCCGATCGACTCGGGCAGCGGCTGGAGTTCCGTGGCGGCTCCGAGGAACTGGCCGCCCTCCAGCGAGACGACGCGACGATCGACGACCGCCACCGGCCCCTGCTGGCCCATGGCCACGGCGCCCACGCGCCCCTGTCCCTCCAGGAACTTGGTTCGATCGGGCAGTCGGACCACGCCGCCGACGCCGGAGACATAGAGGGCGTCGCCCACCACCGAGAGCTGCTTGGGCCGGATGCCGAGGGCCTTCGCGTCGATCACTTCCGCCACCGTGGGCGCGCGGCCGCGATCGATTTCCAGCCGCGCCACCGCGCTCTCGTCCAGGACGGCCATGAGCGAGCCGTTCCACTCCACCAGGTCCACCACCGGACCGGCCGTTCCGTCGGTGACGATGGTGCATTCGCCCCGGTTCTTGCCGGTGTTGGGATCGAGCGCCTGGACCACCACGCCGCGCGAGACGTACCAGGTTCCGCCGCGGATGAGCGTTCGATGATGCGTGCCGCCCGCGTGATGCATCACGCGGAGGTCCCGGGGAGTGCGGTCGGTCCGGTCCTCGGCCACATAGCTCTCGTCGATGCAGCCGGCGACCATGGCCGCCGCGAGCACGGCGATGGTCGTTCCCCCCGCGATCCTGGGGCGCGACGCGATGAATGGCATGGCCGCAGACTAGCATGGGCCGCGCCTGATCATGGAAAGGCCATGCGCCGCGGAACCGCTTCCATCGCCGCCGTCGTCACCCTGCCGCGCGATCCGGGGCTCTGCCGGATCGAGCTGACCGGCGGCACCGCGCCCCGCGGCGCGGTGGGGCCCATTCGTCGCGATGATGCCGAGCGGCTCGGCCTCCGCGTCGGCGCGGCGTGGACCGCCGCGCTCGCCCGGCGCGTGGCGGTGCTCGTGGAGTCGACGGAGCTGCGGCGCCGCGCCCTCCTGGCGCTGGGGCGCTCGGCGGTGTCCGAAGCGCAGTTGGAGGCGCGGCTCCGGCGCCGCGGCGCGTCGGCCGCCGTCGTGCGCTCCGTCCTGGATCAGCTCCGGGCCGATGGATGGCTCGACGATCGCCGCAGCGCCGCGGATCGGGCGTCGTCCATCACGCGGCGGGGCGCGTTCGCCGCGACTGCGCTCGATGCCCTCCTCGACGCCGAGGGATTCCGGGAGCGCGATCGCCGCGCCGCCGTCGAGGCGACCGCGCCCGACGACCGACGCTCGGCGCTGGCCGAAGCGCGACGGGGCGCGGAGCGCGGGGAGTCGGCGAGCGCCACCGCCCGTCGCCTCTCGCGCCGCGGCTTCGATGCCGATATCATCGAGGAAGTGCTGCGGCGAACGGGCCGGGCGCTGGAGGAGCCATGCGAATGAGCGATCCCCATCCTCGCACTGCACGCACGCCGAGGCGTCGAGCGGTGACCGGCGCCGCGGTCGTCGCGGCGACGATCGTCGGCGCCGCCTGCGCGCCGACGAATCAACCGGACGGACTGCTGGGCGTTGCCGGCGGCGGCTGCCCCGACCTGGGGCCGGCGCCCGCCGATGCCGGCGCCTCGGCGCCGTCCGCGCCCCTGACGGGCCTGGATCGTCGCGCCTGGCCGACGATCACCGTCGAGGCCCCGGCGAACCAGGTGGAGCATCAGCCGACGTACTTCGAGCCGCTGCCGCTGGCCAGCGGCCCCGCGCGCAACACCGGGGCAGCGCCGACCACGGCCACCGTGCTGCAGGGTCCCTCCGACGGAGGCTCGCTGCTCCTCGAAGCCGGCGTGGCGCCCTTCGTCTTCGCCGGAGAGCTGGTGATCTTCCCGGTCCGCATGATCGTGCAGCCGCCATGGACCACGGTGCGCGGTCCGGCGGCGCTTCCGCACGGACCGGCGGACGGGGAGCCCGCCAACGCGTGGCGCTGGGTGGAGCCCGCGCCGTGATCAAACCCGCGCTCGACGAGGCCGGCCTGCCGTCGGGCTATCCCTTCCAGCCCGACTGGGAGATCTCCCCGCGCGATCTCAAGCGCCGCCGGGACGCCGGCGACGATCTCCTGCTGATCGACTGCCGCACCGCGCAGGAGCGGGAGCTGGCGCGCATCGACGGCAGCATCCATGTTCCCTTCCAGGACGCGGCCGCGCGGCTCGACGAGCTGCGGGCCCATGCCGATCGCACGATCGTCATCCATTGCCACCAGGGCGGACGCAGCCTCCGCATGACGGCGCTCCTGCGGCGCGAAGGCTTCGACGATGTCCGATCGCTCGCCGGGGGGATCCACCTCTGGGCGCTCGACATCGATCCGCGCGTGCCGACCTACTGAGCCCGGAGAACGACGCGCCGATGCTCCGATGGCGAGTGATCACCGGCGCGCTCCTGATCGCCGGACTCGTGGCGCTCGGTTGGGCCGACGGACTCCTCGAGAGCCGAGGCCGGCCGCCGGGCATCGTCATCGGCGCCGCGATCGCCTTCGTGGTGGTTCCGATTCTCTCGGCCGAGCTGGCGGCGCTGCTGCGCGGCGCGGGCATCGCGGCCTCGACGCTGCTGATGCTGGTGGCCGGATGGGGCGGGCTGGTGGCCACCGCGGGGATCCCACGCGCCTGGGCCGCGGCCGGCGGCGACGGCTCCGCCTGGACGCCCTCGCCCGACACCGCCACCATCGCCCTCGTGGCCCTCGCCGCGGTGGCGTTCGCGTCGGCCATGGCCTCGCGCGAACTCAAGGGCGCGGCCGGCGCCATCGGCGCGGCGCTGCTGGCCTTCGTGATCGTGGGCGTCCTGCCGGGCTACTGGCTCAAGGTGCGCGTGGACTTCTCCATGCCGCTCTTCGTCGGTGCGATCCTGGTGGTGAAGACCTCGGACATCGGCGCGTACTTCGGCGGTCGACTCTTCGGTCGTCACAAGCTCATTCCATGGCTGAGCCCGGGCAAGACCTGGGAGGGCGCCGTGATCGGCGTCCTCGCCTCGGCGGCGGCGGCGGTGGGCCTGTCGCTGGCCTGGGAGGGACGGCTCGGCGTGCCCCGTCCCGGTGTCGCGGCGCTGGCGGGAGCGGTCCTGGCGGCCGCGGGGATCTTCGGTGATCTCTCCGAGAGCCTGCTCAAGCGCGGTGCCGGCGCCAAGGATTCCGGTCGGATCCTTCCCGGCATGGGCGGCGCGTACGACGTCCTCGATTCGCTGCTCTTCGCGGGCCCCCTGGCGTGGCTGATCCTGCGGATCGAGTCGGCATGGGCCTGATCGCCGCGCCGTGGTAGGATCGCCCCTCGCCTTTCCAGACGATGAGTCTCCTCCGAAACCTGATCGCCCTGCATCGAGTCGACACCCAGGTCCGCGCCCTGCGCGGCCGCGTGGAGTCGGCCCAGCGCTACCTCACCACGCAGGAGAGGCAGGTGGAGGATCTGGACCAGCAGGCGCAGGAACTCAAGACGCAGATCCGCCAGCTCAACGCCCAGGTGGGCAACGGGCAGAACGAGATGCGCACGCTCGACGAGCGGATCGGGAAGATCCGCTCCGAGCTGAACGCCACCACCAACTCCAAGCAGTACACGATGCTGCTCGGCGGACTGAAGACGGTGGAGAACCAGAAGCGCGACCTCGAGGACCAGGCCAAGGCGCTGGGGGAGAAGATCGCCCAGGCGCAGGCGAAGCTCGACGGGTTGCAGTCGGTGCGGAGCGAGCGCGGCGGGCTCCGCGACTCGGCGAAGGGCGAACTGGACCAGCGGCTCGCCGATGTCTCGGAGCGGCTGGCGGAACTGGAGCGGGAGCGGGCCCGGGCGGCATCGGCGATCCCGGCCGAGGAATTGGCGCTCTTCGATCGCGTGGCGGCGCTGCACGACGGCGAGGCGATGGCCGGCGTGGTGACGATCTCGGCGCGCCATCGCGAGTACGCCTGCGGCGTCTGCAACTGCGAGATCCCCTTCGAGAGCTTCTCGCGGCTGCGCGGCCACCCGAACACCATCGTGCAGTGCATGAACTGCCAGCGCATCCTCCACCTGGAACAGGTGGAGGAAGCGCACACCTGAACCACGGCCGCCGGGGACCGCCGACGCACGCGAACGGCC
>CAZSVT010000109.1:3542-9626 GCA_964610365.1 uncultured Isosphaeraceae bacterium | reverse complement strand
CATCGTGGCCAACGTGCCTCCCGCGCTCGTCGCCGCCGGGCTCAAGGCCGGCGACTGGGTGCGCGTGGCGGCGCAGGCGTGCGGCGGATCCGGCGGCGGTCGCCCCGACTCGGCGCAGGCCGGCGGCAAGGATCCGGAGCGCGCCGGCGATGCGCTGGCGGCGGCGCAGGCGCACGCGGCGAAGTTCGCACACTGACCGAGCTCCGCGCCCCGCCCGCGCGGCGGCGCCGTGCGCCCGGGCGATCCCTCGGGCGCCGCGACCTCGATGGGCTCCGAGGCGGCTCGCGCCAAGCGCGCAAGGTGCCGGCGCGACCGGGATCGGCTGCTACATTGGCCCGCGACCTCGGAGGAGATCCCGATGACCGCACAGCCGCCGGCCCGTTCCACCCCCGTCTCCGCGTCCGCGCCCGGTTCGACGAGCGCCGGCATCGACTCCATCCTGCATGAGGAGCGGGTCTTCGCGCCGACCGCCGAGATGACGGCGCGGCTCGGCACGCTCCATGTGCCGTCGATGGACGCATACCGCGCCGCATGGGAGCGGTCCATCAAGGATCCGGAGGCTTTCTGGGCGGAGGTCGCGCGCGGATTCCACTGGTTCACGCCGTGGTCGAAGGTGCTGGAGTGGAGTCTCCCGGACGCGAAGTGGTTCGTCGGCGGGACGACGAACGCCTGCTTCAACTGCGTCGATCGTCAGGTGGAGCAAGGCCACGGGAACGAGGTGGCGATTCTCTGGGAGGGCGAACCGATCGGGCCGCGCCCGGCCGGCTCCGGCGCCCGAGGCGATCAGCGCGCCGAAGGCCCGGAGCTCCGCACGCTCACCTACCGCGAGCTCCAGCACGAGGTCGCCCGCTTCGCCAATGTCCTGAAGTCGCTCGGCGTCCGACGGGGCGATGTGGTGACGCTCTACATGGGCATGGTGCCGGAGCTGGCCATCGCCATGCTCGCCTGCGCCCGCATCGGCGCTCCCCACTCGGTGATCTTCGGCGGATTCGCCGCCAGCGCCATCGTGGACCGCGTGCGCGACGCGGGCAGCACCATCATCGTCACCTGCGACGGCGCCCATCGACGCGGCGCCATCGTCCCGCTCAAGGAGAACGTGGACCGCGCGTGCGAGCAGCTTCCCGAGGTGCGGAGCGTGGTGGTCCTCAAGCGCTGCGCCAATCCGATCCAGTGGACGCACGGTCGCGATCACTGGTGGCACGAGCGCATGCACGGCGCGAGCGATGCGTGCCCATGCGAGCCGATGGACGCGGAGGACCTGCTCTTCCTGCTCTACACGAGCGGCTCCACCGGCAAGCCCAAGGGCATCCGCCACACCACCGGCGGCTACATGATCTACACCGCGTTCACCGCGAAGACGACCTTCAACCTGCACGCCGGCAGCGACGAGGTCTTCTGGTGCACCGCCGACATCGGCTGGGTCACCGGCCACAGCTATGTCATCTACGGCATCCTTCCGAATCGAGTGCCCACGCTCATGTACGAGGGGGCGCCGAACCATCCCAAGGAGGACCGTTTCTGGGAGATCGTGGAGCGGCACCGCGTCACGCACTTCTACACGGCGCCCACGGCCATCCGCGCCTTCATGAAGTGGGGCGATGAACACCCGAAGCGGCACGATCTCTCGTCGCTGCGCCTCCTCGGCTCCGTCGGCGAACCGATCAATCCCGAGGCGTGGATGTGGTATCGCGAGACGATCGGCGGCGGGCGCTGCCCGATCGTCGACACCTTCTGGCAGACGGAGACGGGCGGCCACATGATCACGCCGCTGCCCGGCTGCACGCCGCTCGTCCCCGGGAGCTGCACGCTCCCCTGCTTCGGCATCGACGCGGCGGTGGTGGACGAGCAGGGCCGCGAACTGCCCGCGAACAAGGGCGGACTGCTCGTGGTCCGCAAGCCCTGGCCGGGCATGCTGCGCGGCATCCATGGTGATCCGCAGCGCTACCGCGACACCTACTGGAGCCGGATCCCCGGCATGTATCTCGCCGGCGACGGCGCCCGCCGCGACGAGCGCGGCTACTTCTGGATCATGGGTCGCATCGACGACGTGATCAATGTCTCGGGCCATCGCCTCGGCACCATGGAGGTCGAGTCGGCGCTCGTGGCCCATGACGCGGTGGTGGAAGCCGCGGTCGTCGGGATGCCGCACGAGATCAAGGGCACCGGCATCGCCGCGTTCGTGACGCTCGCGCCGGAGTGGACCCATCGCGCCGACGACGCGCTGCGCCGGAAGCTCCAGGAACACGTGGCCGCCGAGATCGGGGCCATCGCCCGGCCGGACATGATCCGTTTCACGAACGCCCTGCCGAAGACGCGCTCGGGCAAGATCATGCGGCGGCTCCTTCGAGATGTCGCCGCCGGGAAGGACTCGGCGCAGGACACCACCACGCTGGAGGACTTCAGCGTGCTGGCGAAGCTGCGCGAGAGCGACGAGTAGCCGCGGCTACGGCAGGAGTTTCCAGTCGGGCGCATCGGCCGCGTTCGACCAGTACCGCATGTCCCGCAGCAGGTCCGCGCGCACCGCCTCCACATGACCGCCGGTGAAGGCGCAGACGGCGGCGCCGTCGTGCCGGGCGCTGAGGTTTCCGAAGCTCGCGGGGTCGGACGCGTCGTACGCAGCGGCCCACTGCGGGCCGGCCAGCTGCGGCGCCTCGAGCCTGAAATACCCCTCCACCAGGCGCCCGTCGTCCGTGGCACCGGTGCGCGCCGACGCGAAGAGCAGCAGCTTCTCCGGCTGCCGGATGGAGGAGAGGCGCTTCACGTAGAAGTCGTCCAGCGGCGAGGGCGCGTTGGGAATGAACGCGTATCGCTCCTGGTCGCCGCCCACGAAGGTGCTGTTGAGTCCGAGGCTCGGGTAGAGGCTCGCGAAGTAGAGGTACTGCTCGCGCGGACCGTCCTTCAACCGGTCCAGCTCCGCGCGCTGGTCGCCCACGTACATGCCGTAGAAATCGTTGCCCAGGTACGGAGCGAGCCGCCATGGATAGCGGGCGCTGACGGTGGCGCCGCCGCCGTAGGTGCCGGAGGGAATGCGGTCGCCGTTCTCCTGGAACGCGGGCAGACCGGGTTTGAAACCGGGAAGGACCCACGATTTCGAGTCGGCGGCGTATGAGTTCCACGCCATCGCCATCTGTCTCGCCGCCGACATCTCCATCGTCATCCGGGCGTTCCCGGAGAGATGCCGGTAGGCGGGAACGGAGAGGGCCAGCAGCATGCCGATGATCGCCACCACCACCAGCAGCTCCACCAGCGTGAAGGCTCGGGAACGGGTGGCGATGGGGCGTGATGAGGCCAAGGATGGTTCTCTCTTGAGGGGGCAGTGTAGCCGGGCGTCCGGCTTGTTGCGACTGAGTCTCAATTGCGCCTAGGATCCACCCCCATGAACGCCTCTCCCTACGCCCGAACCGTCCGCTCCGTTCCATGTCTGCTGCTCGCCGCCGGCGCCGCCTCGAGCGCCGCCCTCGCCGGCGACGCCTTCGACGGCATCGTGCCGGCCCCGGCGGCGGATCGCTGGATGTATCCGTTCAACGCCACGCCCGGCACCAAGCCCACCATCTCCACCTTCGGCTCGGAGCCCGGCGCCCCCGACTTCGACAGCCGCGACGGCCAGATGCTGGTGCGCTTCGACACCGGCGGCGGAATTCCCGCCGGCCTCGGCTCGCAGCGCTACCAGGTGGAGTCGCTCCGACTCACGGTGCAGTTCGCCAACGACCTGGTGGTCCAGTACGACCCGACGAGCGATCCGTGGCAGTGCTTCGTGGATCCGGAGGATCCGAACTGGGTCGCCGACGCGGACGCCGGCCAGCCGATCGAGCTTTTCGGCGTCGGCTTCCGCAACGGCTTCTCGGCGACCGGATTCGCGGAGAACTCGCCGTACACGGTGCCGCCGAACAGTCCGCTCTCTCCAAGCGTTCGGAATGCCTTCGCCATGAGTTTCGACGGCGAGGGCGACCCCATCGATGTGAGCAACAACCCGCGCCAGCACTTCGACCCGAAGGTCTGGTCCGTCGGCGCCATCGACGGCCTGGAGCCCGGGGACTTCATCCCGCTCGGCTCGCTCATGACCTTCGATCTCGACACCAGCGATCCGTCGATCCAGCAGTATCTCCGCGACGGCCTCGACGCCGGCCGACTCTGGTTCGCGCTCACCAGCCTCACCTTCGTGGAGCAGCAGGGCGGGAACTTCCCCACCTTCCACGCCAAGGAGAGCGCCCTCGTCATCCTGGGACTGGCGCAGGCCGCGAGATTGGAGTACTCGGTGCGCGTGCTGCCGCAGTGCGCCACCGCCGACTTCAACTGCGACGGCCGCGTCGACGGCGATGATCTCGGCTCGCTCCTGGGCGAGTGGGGCGCATGTCCGGGCTGCGACGCCGACCTCAACGGTGACGGACAGGTGGACGGGGACGACCTTGGATCGCTCCTGGGCCTGTGGTCGTCGTGACCGCGAGGGATTCGGAGGCGAGCGCACGGATGCGCTCGATCGTGCCGATCACGCGGCGAAGGTCCATCGACAGCAGCCTGGAGATCTCGTGCGCGGTGCAGCCGTCGGCCCAGTGCAGCATGAGCACCAGTCGATCGGTCGTGTCGAGTCGTCGGATGAGTTCCAGCGAGTCGCCGTCCATGGCGAGCCCTCCACGCGTCGATGCTACCGACCGCGCGTCGATCTGTCACGCCGCGACGCTGGGCACGGAGGTCTGCTCGTGCTCGCGGTCGATCACCGCGTGGACGAAGACGGCCACCAGCGACGGGTCGAACTGCGAGCCCGCGCACCGGAGGATCTCCAGGCGCGCCTCGTCGCGGCTGCGCACCGGCGCGTATCCCCTCGGCTCGGTCATCGCGTCGAAGGCGTCGGCGATGGCGATGGCGCGGGACGCGAGCGGGATCTCCTCGCCGGCAAGTCCGGCGGGGTAGCCCCGTCCGTCCCATCGCTCGTGGTGGTGGGCCACCCAGGGCGCCAGCCATTGGAGCGGTGCCACCCGGCCCACGATCTCCGCGCCCGCCTGGGAGTGCTCCTCCACCAGCGACCGCTCGCCGGGCGTCAGCTTGGCCGGCTTGCGAAGGATCCGCTGCGGCACCGCGAACTTGCCCACGTCATGGACCAGCCCGGCGATCTCGATCTCCACGCACGCCCGCGCCGGCAACCCGGCCGCCGACGCCAGCTTCGTGGCCAGCGAACTGACCCGCCGGCAGTGCCCCGCCATCTCCTGGTCCATCACCTCGAAACCCGCCAGCAGGCCCTCCGCCGCGGCAAGCATCGTTCGCATCGCGTCTTCCATTCAAGCGTCTCCTCTCCAAGGGTCGGCATGGGGACGCCTCCCGGGACGCCCGCTCCGTGGCCATCGGCCCGACAGGTGCATGGGACGACGCGGGGTCTCGCGTTGCGGATGCGGTTCGCCCCCCTCCCGGCACAGCCGACCCCACCCGTCATGCAGGTGCCCTTCCCGGACCCGCTACACTGCGGGGCTTCCGCGCCGTGATCCGAGTCCACCCGTTCGCCGCCCTTCGACCCGCTCCCAGCCGCGCCGCCGAGGTGGCCTGTGAGCCCTATGACGTGGTGACCACGGCGGAGGCGCGCGCGCTGGCGGAGGGCAAGCCCTGCTCGTTCCTTCGGGTGGTTCGCTCCGAGCTGGAGCTGCCCGACTCGGTGGACCCGCACTCCGACCAGGTCTACGCCCAGGCCGGTGCGAACCTGGATCTCTTCCTCCGGCAGGGCACGCTCATCCAGGACGAGAAGCCGGGCTTCTATGTCTACCGCCTCTGCGCCGATGGACGGCGGCAGGCGGGACTCGTGGCGTGCATGGATGTGGATGACTACCGCACCGGCCGCATCCGCATCCACGAGCGGACCCGGCCCGACAAGGAGGACGACCGCGTCCGGCACATGCTGGCCACGCGCTCCCATGCCGAGCCGGTGCTGCTGGCGGTCCGGGACGCTCCGAGCTTCGCTTCACTGCTCGCCGCGGACATGAACGAGCGTCCGCTCTATCACTTCGTCGCCCGCGACGGCGTCACCCACACCCTCTGGCACGCCAAGCACCACGCCGAGTATCCCGACGCCTTCCGCGAGACGACGGTCGTCTATGTGGC
>CAZSVT010000109.1:0-3532 GCA_964610365.1 uncultured Isosphaeraceae bacterium | reverse complement strand
CTCCGCCGGCGCCGATCGCGTGGCGCGCGAAGTGGACGAGGGCCGCGCCCCGCGCGGCTCCGGCGAGGAGCACCGGCGCTTCCCCGCCGTCATCTTCCCCGCCGAACAACTGGTCATCCTGCCCTATCACCGGCTGGTGAAGGACCTTGCAGGGGCCACCGCGGAGGGATTCCTCGAGCGGCTCCGACGGACGGGCAGCGTGAACCCCACCACCAACTCGGCCCCGGATTCGCGCGGCGCCGTCTGCATCTATCTGGCACAGCGGGCGGGAAGCGGTCCCTCGCGTGGCACATGGTTCCAGTGGCGGCCGGCGCCGACGGCCCTCGAAGGCCGCGACGCGGTGGCGCGCCTGGATGTGTCGATCCTCCAAGATCTCGTCCTCGATCCGATCCTCGGCATCAAGGATCCGCGGCGCGACGGGCGCATCGCCTTCGTGGGCGGCAGCGCCGGTCCCGCCGAGCTGATGCGCCAGGTTGACTCAGGCGCGGCGGAGGTGGCGTTCTCCATGTTCGCCACGGGCATGGACGAACTCCTCTCCGTGGCCGACGCGAAGCAGATCATGCCGCCCAAGAGCACCTGGTTCGATCCCAAGTTGAGGAGCGGACTCTTCGTGCATCGCTTCTGACGCCCGAGTGCATCGACCTGGCGTGGCTGGTCCGCCGGCGGTCGGACGGGGTGGACGAAGCCCCTCCGGATACACTCCAGCGATGCCAACTTCCGCCGTGCCGGCACCCCCATCCCACGCCGCCGGATCGATGGTCTGCAAGGTCCTGATCGCCGACAAGCTCGAGACCTCGGCCGTCGAAGGCCTGCGGGCCTTCGGCTGCCAGGTGGTCCAGCAGCCCGAGGTCGCACCGGACGGCCTCGGTGCAGCCCTCGCCGAGAGCGGCGCCGATGTGCTCGTGGTGCGCGGTCGCAAGGTCGATGCCCGCGCCATCGAGCAGGCGAAGTCCCTGGCGCTGATCGTGCGGGCGGGCGCCGGATACGACACGATCGATGTGGCCGCGGCCAGCCGTCGCGGGATCTTCGTGGCCAACTGCCCCGGGAAGAACTCCATCGCCGTCGCGGAACTTGCGTGGGGACTCATTCTCGCCGCCGATCGCCGCATCCCCGACCAGGTGGCGGACCTTCGCGCGGGCAAGTGGAACAAGAAGGAGTACTCGCAGGCCCAGGGCCTCTACGGCCGCACGCTGGGCATCGTGGGACTCGGGCAGATCGGGCAGGAGATCGCCCAGCGCGGCCTGGCGTTCGGCATGCGCGTGGCCGCGTGGAGCCGCAGCCTCACCGAGGAGCGAGCGGAGTCCCACGGCGCCACCTTCTGCTCGAACATCGTGAACCTCGCCAAGATCTCCGACGTGGTCTGCGTGAGCGTGGCGGCGAACGAGGAGACGGCGAACCTGATCGGCGAGAAGTTCTTCAACGCCCTGCGGCCCGGCGCGATCCTCATCAACACCAGCCGCGGCACCGTGGTGGACCCGAACGCCATGGCGGCGGCCATCCGCGACAAGAAGCTGCGAGCCGGACTGGATGTCTTCGCGAAGGAGCCGGCGGGAGGCACGGGGACCTTCGAAGACCCGATCGTGAAGGAGCCCGGCGTCTACGGCACCCACCATGTCGGCGCCAGCACGGAACAGGCGCAGCAGGCGGTGGCCGCGGAAACGGTCCGCATCGTGCGCAGCTTCGTGGAGCGCGGCGAGGTCCCCAACTGCGTCAATCGCGCCGCCAGCACCCCGGCCACCACGCTCCTCTCGGTGCGTCACCTGAACCGCCCGGGCGTGCTCGCCCATGTCTTCTACACGCTCGGCCAGGCCAAGATCAATGTCGAGGAGATGGAGAACATCATCTACGAGGGCGCCGAAGCGGCGCTCGCCCGCATCCACCTCGACTCGGCGCCGACGCCCGAGCAGCTCCAGCACATCAGCCGCGGCGACCATGTGCTCGCCGTGAGCCTGTCGCAGATTCCGCGCCGGGCCTGACCCCGCGCGAACCGCACGCCCCCGCGCCGACTACGGAACCACGCCATGACCACCTTCGCCTCGCCGTCCAGCGCCGCCGCCTCCGCCGGGAGCGCCGCCCGACCGCACCGGATCTTCAACTTCTCCGCCGGCCCCGCCTGCATGCCGGAGGAGGTGCTCGAACAGCTCCAGCAGGACATCTGGAGCGTGCGCGGCAGCGGCATCGGGATCATGGAGCACAGCCACCGCGGTCCGGTGTACGACCGGATCATCGAGGAGGCGGAGGCCGATGCGCGCAGCGTGGCGGGGATCGGTGATTCGCATCATGTCCTCTTCCTCCAGGGCGGCGCCACGCTCCAGTTCGCCATGCTGCCGCTGAACTTCCTCCATCCGGGGCGGACCGCCGACTACGCCGACACCGGCGTCTGGGCGTCGAAGGCGTTCAAGGAGGCCAAGCTCTTCGGCAAGGTGAACCTGGCCTTCGACGGCTCGAAGACGAAGTACGACCACACGCCGGGCGCGGGCGAGCTCACGCGGACGCCCGACGCCTGCTACCTCCACTACTGCTCGAACAACACCATCTACGGCACGCGCTGGCCCGCACCGCCGGCCTGCGAGGTGCCGCTCGTGGCCGACACCAGCAGCGAGATGTTCGGCCGCCCCTACGACTTCGCGAAGCACGCCGTGGTCTACGCCGGCGCCCAGAAGAACCTGGGCCCCAGCGGCGTGGTGCTGGTCCTCCTCCGCAAGGACTTCCTGGAGACGCAGCGCAAGGATCAGCCGATCGCCACCATGCTCGACTACCGCAAGCAGGTTGAGAACGGCAGCCGGTTGAACACCCCGAACACCTTCGGCATCCACGTGATGGGGCTCACCTTCAAGTGGATCCTGAAGAACGGCGGACTCAAGGCGATCGAACAGCGCAACGCCGAGAAGGCCAAGGTGCTCTACGACGCCATCGACCGCAGCGGCGGCTTCTACAAGGGCCACGCCAGGCCCGAGTGCCGCAGCCACATGAATGTCGTATTCCGCTGCCCGACGGAGGAGCTGGACAAGAAGTTCGTGAAGGAGGCGGAGGCGGCGGAGATGGACGGCCTGAAGGGCCACCGCGACGCCGGCGGCCTCCGCGCCAGCATCTACAACGCCTTCCCGAAGAAGGGATGCGAGGCGCTCGCCCAGTTCATGGGCGAGTTCGCGCGGAAGAACGGCTGAGCACCGGGCGCCCGGTCGG
The DNA here is from genome assembly GCA_964610365.1 of uncultured Isosphaeraceae bacterium. Classification (GTDB taxonomy): domain Bacteria; phylum Planctomycetota; class Phycisphaerae; order Phycisphaerales; family SM1A02; genus VGXK01. Next base: position 346 of record CAZSVT010000109.1, on the reverse strand, counting down.
TGACGGCGCGACGCGCCGCACGCGGACCTGCTCCAATCCCGGCATGCGCTGGCGCATCCTGCTCTACAACGGATTCGACGAGCTCGACGCGATCGCTCCGTTCGAGGTCCTCTCGATGGCGGCGCGGCGCGTGGCCGCCGGCGCCGACCCGCCCGCGCCCCCATGGAGCGTGGCGCTCGAGTCGCTCGACGGCGCCGCCGAGGTTCGCGCGTCGAACGGTCTCATCGTGCGGCTCGATCCGCCGGCACGCTCGACGACCCTCGAAGCCCTCGTGATCCCCGGCGGCGGATGGGTGGATCGATCCCGCGCGGGCGCCCGGACCGAGTTCGAGCGCGGCGATGGCGGC
>CAZSVT010000108.1:0-9636 GCA_964610365.1 uncultured Isosphaeraceae bacterium | reverse complement strand
GAGCCGCAGGTCCCCGCCGGCGGCGTTCACGAACTGCGGATCGAGGTTGATGTTGCCCGTGCCGCCCGCGATTCCCTGGACATCGGAGTAGGTGATCGTCGAGGTCCCGCCCGAGCTCTTGATGCCGTTGTCGGCGGTGGTGCCGGGCCCGGTGTTGCCGAAGGAGATGACGGTGGTGAAGGTCGAGGTGCCGCCGGTGTTGAGCACGCCGCCGGCGTTGCTCGTGGCGCTGTTGCCGGTGATGGTGCAGTTGCGGAAGGTCCCGTTGCTGCTGGACCCGAGCCAGATGGCCCCGCCGCCGCCGGAGCCCGTGGCCTGGTTGCCCTTGAAGAGGCAGTTCGTGACTTTCGGCGTGGAGCCGCCGAAGAACTCCAGCGCGCCCGCGCGGGCGGCCTTGTTGTTGGTGAAGACGCAGCGCTCGAAGGTGGGCGAGGTGCTGTTGGCGCTGTCGAACGCGCCGCCGAAGCTGCCGCCCTGGTTCAGGTCGAAGAGGCAGTCGTAGAACTTGGGACTGGAAGTGTTGAGATAGCCGGCGCCGCCGCCGAAGGTGCAGCGATTGTCGATGAAGCGGCAGTGCTGGAAGGTGGGCGACTGGCTGGTCAGCAGGATGATGGCGCCGCCCTTGTCGAAGTTGCTGGCGCTCGCACCGTTCGCGTTCCCGGCGCGGAGTTCGAATCCGTCCAGGAGCCCCTGGGTGCCCGCGGCCGCCGTCACCAGGTGATAGGAGTTCTCGGAGTAGGTGGACGCCGTGGTGATCACATCGTTGCCGGCCAGGTCGCCGGAGATCACCGCGACATGGGCCACCCAGTCGCGCTGCGAGAGCATCGTCTCGCCGCCGGCGAATCCGCCGTAGACCTTCACGCTGTTCTTGAGCACATGCGACACGCTGCGCGTGGCGGGCGAGGCCTTGTAGGTGCCGTCGGCCACCCAGATCTCGGCGCCGGCCGTGGCGGCGTCCATGGCCGTCTTGAGCGCCTGCGGACCGCGATAGGCATCGGCCCACGAAGTGCCGTTGTTGGCGCCCGTGGCGAGATTCGCGTCGACATGGATCGTGATGCCGCCCGCGGCCGCGGTGCCGGCGACGGAGAGGACCAGGGCCGGGACAAGCGCGCGGGGCGCAACGAATGAGGCGGTGATGCGCATGGGGAGTCGCACAAGGTACTGCGCCCCGCCGTGGGATCCAGCCCCGGGACGCGGCTGAATCCTTGGTGATTCGAGCGCCGCGACCGCCTCGGCGCGGATCCGGGCGACCTCAGCCCTCCCGCAGGGCGCTGGCGATGGGCAGCCGCGCGGCCCGGATCGCCGGAAAGAGACCTCCGAAGAGTCCGATCACCGCGGCCCAGATGATCGCCGTGACGAGGAGCGCGGGCGTCACCGCGAAGGCGAAGGCCACCTGGCTGAAGGTCTGCCAGTTCATGGTGGTGGCCTGGAATCCGTTGAAGACGAGGTAGGCCACGGCGCCGCCCAGCGCGCCCCCGATCACCGCCAGCACCAGCGACTCCGCGAGCACCGAGAGGATGATCGGCGCCGCCCCGAAGCCCAGCGCCCGCAGCGTGGCGATCTCGCGCGTGCGCCCGGCCACGGCGCTGTACATGGTGTTGAGCGCCCCGAAGAGGGCTCCGACGGCCATCAGTCCCGCCACGCCGAAGCCGATGGAGCGGATGAAGCCGCTGAGCATCTCCGACTGCTCCGCCAGGTAGGCGCGCTGACGCACCACCTTCACCTTCAGCCTCGGGTCCGCGGTCAGGGCGTCCTTGAACGCGGTGAAGGACTCCGGCGTCTGGAGCTTCGCGTAGACGGACTGGAAGCTCTCGCCGCGCTGGTACGCCGGCTGGAGGACGGCGGCGTCGGTCCAGATCTCCGACTCGCTCGTCCCGCCGCCGCCCGTGAAGATCCCCACCACCGTCCACGAGTTCTGACCCACGCGGATGGTCTTGCCCAGCTCCAGCCCGGCGAAAGCTCGGGCGGCGCCGGCCCCCACCACCACTTCGTTGCGCCCGGAAGCGACATCGCGGCCTTCCACGAAGGTGAGGCCGCCGCGCACCGGTCCGGCGGCGCGCTCGACGCCGCGCAGCGGGACGTTGGCGTCGGTGCCGGTGGAGCGCTTGGGGAGGTTGATCATCACGAAGAGCTCGGCCGACGCGAGCGGGCCCTCCGGCGTGCGCGCGATGCCCGGCGCGTCCATGATGAGCCGCACCTCCTCGCGCGAGAGGCCGCTGGTCATCTCGTTGTCGGCGCTCGAACGGAGGACGATCGCCACATCGTCCGGGCCCTGCACGGACATCGCGGCGCGGAATCCCTCGGCGATGGACAGCACGCTCACCAGCACCGCCACCACGCCGGCGATGCCCACGATGGCCGCCAGCGACGCCCCGCCGCGCTGGGGAATGGTGCGGACATTGAAGGCGGTCACCGACGCCACCTGGAGAATCCAGTTGATCATCCCTGCCTCCGCAGCGCCACCGCCACCTGGAGCCTCATCGCCGAGACGGCCGGCATGATTCCCGCCGCCAGACCGAGCGCCACCGTCAGCGCGGCGCCCACGACGAGCGCCTTCGGCGGCAGGTAGAAGACGGGGAGCACCGAGGGCACGGGACTGCCTCCGAGGGTCATGACCCACGCCGCCGTCAGCCCCGCCGCGCCGCCGATCACGGCGATGATCCAGGATTCCGCGAGCACCAGCGCCAGCACGCGCCCGTTGGTGAACCCGATCGCCTTCAGCACGCCGATCTCCTGCGTCCGTTCGCGCACCGACTGGGCCATGGTGTTCCCGGCGACCAGCAGGATGGTGAAGAAGACGGCGCTGAGGATGGAGAGGAGGATGGTGCCGATGCTGCCCACCTGCTCGATGAAGCCCTGCGCGAACGCGCCTTCCGCCTCCGATTTGGTCTCGTAGGGCGAGTTGGCGAACTCGGCGTCGATGGCGGCGGCGATCTCCGCCACGCGGTCCGGATCCTTCACGCGCACCATGAACCAGCCGACGCGCCCCTGCCCCTGGGCGCGGGCCTCGTCGAAGTAGTCGTAGCGGAAGAAGAAGCCGGAGGTGTCGGTGTTGGGCTTCGCGCCCTGGTAGATGCCGACGATGTCGAACTCCCACGCGCCGTCGCTCTTGTTGGGCCAGATGGGCGAGAGGAGCGGCACGCGATCGCCGCGCTTCCAGCCGAAGCGGTCCGCGAGCGACTGCCCCACCACGGCGCCGGTGCGCATGGACTTCCACGCGGCGCGGTCGGCGTCGGTGAAGACGTACTCCGGGTGCAGGTCGAAGAAGGCGTCGGGCTCCACCGGAAAGCTGCCGAAGAAGTTGCGCGGATCGTCCTGGTAGATGCCGTTGAACCAGGTCCAGTGCACGAAGGCGTCCACGCCGGGGACGGCCTGGAGGCGCGCCCCGTAGGTGAACGGGAGCTGCATCATCAGCGACACGCGGTGGCGCACCACCAGGCGATCGCGCCCCGCCATGGTCACGCCGGCGTTGAAGGCCTCCTGGATGATGCTCAGCAGTCCGAAGAGCAGGAACGCCACCACGATGCACAGCGTGGTCAGCGCCGTGCGAAGCTTGCGCCGGAAGAGGTTGCTCCAGACGAGCCGCAGCAGCTTCACGCCTTGGCCCCCGCCAGTTCCGCGTCGGAGACGAGCTGCCCCTTCTCCAGGTGCACCGTGCGCGCCGCCCGCGCCGAGGCGTGCGGATCGTGCGTCACCATGATGATGGTCTTGCCGTGCTGGCGGTTGAGCGCCTGGAGGAGGGCCAGGACCTCGTCGCCGGCCTTGCGGTCGAGATCGCCCGTCGGCTCGTCGCAGAGCAGGAGCGTCGGGTCGGAGACGATGGCCCGGGCGATGCCCACGCGCTGCTGCTCTCCGCCGGAGAGGGTGCGCGGCGAGTGGTTCGCGCGGTGGGTGAGCCCCACGATCTCGAGCGCCGTCGAGACATGGCGGCGCCGTTCGGCGCGCGACAGCCCCGTGAGGAGGAGCGGCAGCTCCACGTTCCGCGCCGCGGAGAGGATCGGCAGGAGGTTGTAGAACTGGAAGACGAGCCCCACATGGCGGGCGCGCCACGCCGCCAGGCGCCGCGAGGAGAGCGTTTCCAGGTGCTCGCCCGCCACGATCACCGATCCGCTCGTGGGACGATCGAGGCCGCCGATCAAGTTGAGGAGCGTGGTCTTGCCGGAGCCCGACGGGCCCATGAGCGCCAGGAATTCGCCGGCGGGGACCTCCAGGTCCAGCCCGGCGAGGACATGCACCTCCTCCGAGCCGCGGCGGAAGGTCTTCTCCACCCGACGCACGCTGACCAGGGACGCTCCAGCCGGAGCCGATTCGTCGCTCATCGCTTCATCTCCTTCACGCGGACGCCGTCCGCCAGACCATCGGGAATGTCGACGACCACGCGCTCGCCCGGGCGCAGGCCCGCGGCGATGGCCACGGAGTCTCCGCGGCGCTCCGCCACCGTCACCGCGCGCCGCTCCACCGTGCCGTCGCGCACCACCCAGGCCACGTCGCGACCGTCGCGCGTGGAGATCGCGGCCGCGGGAACGGCGAGCGCCGCGGGCCCCTTCGGCGCCTCGGCGTTCCCCTGGAAGGCCACCTTCACGCTCATGTCGGGGAGGATGCGCGGGTCGAGCGACTCGAAGCCCACGCGCACCTTCACCGTGGCCTTCTGCCGGTCGGCGGTGGGAATGATCGCGATCACGCGGGCCGGAATGCGCCACTCGGGATACGAGTCGAGCGTGGCCACCACCGGCTGGTCGGGCGAGACGCGGTTGATGTAGCTCTCGTTGACATCCACTTCGATCTCCAGCGACTTCATGTCCACGATGGTGCAGATGCCCGTGCGCGTGAATCCGCCCACCGACATCGGCGAGATCATCTCGCCGGGCTGGGCGTTCTTGGCGGTGACGATCCCGGTGAACGGCGCGCGGATCACCGTGTCGTCGAGCTGCTGCTGCCAGACCCGCATCTCCTGCTCCGCCACCACGGTGTCCGCCTGCTGGCGCTCGATCCGCGCGGCCAGCGTGTTCACCAGGGTCTCGGCACGCTGGAGCTCGATCGGGCGGGCGGCGCCGCTCTGCGACGCTTCGCGCAGGCGATCGAACTCGCGCTGCGCCTGGGCGAGGCTGGCCTCGGTCTCGCCGAGCATGCGCTTCGCGGCGACGACATTGGCCTCCGCGAGCTTCAGCGAGGCCTCGATGTTCGACGGATCGAGGCGGGCGATCTCCTGATCCATGACCACCTGCATCCCCTCCTCCACCATCACCTGCACCACCTTGCCGGTGACCTTGGAGGAGACGGTGGCCTTGCGCCGCGCCGTGACATACCCCGAGGCGTTGAGGAGCGTTCGATCGGCGCCCGCCCCGCCGTTCGCGGCGCCGCCCGCGGCCTCCACGGCCACCGTCCGCACTTCCATCGCCCACACCCGATCCTTGAGCAGGAAGTAGCCCGCAGCCAGCGCTCCCCCGAGGACGACGAGCACCAGCACCGACGCCACCACCGCCCGGCCGCCTCGCGCGGGCCTGCGGTCGATGCGCAAGGCGTCGATCCTCTGCTGGTCGATCGGCATTCGGAAGCTCTCGCCGGAGGAACGGTCATGGTACGGGAGCGGCGACGGCGCCGGAGCCGCGCGGGTCGCCGCGATCGCGCCGAACCGCTCAGGGGCGCGCGGGCGCCGAGGCGGGGGCATCGACCGTGGCCGGCGCCCCGGGGGCCTCTCCCAATCTCATGGCTTCCGCCGGCGATCCGGAGCTGGATCCGACCCAGGCCGAGGTGGGCACCGCGGCGCCGAGCTGCGCTCCATCGGCCGAGATCTCGAAGCGGACACCACCGCCTTCGGCGCCGATCAGCGTGAGCGTCACGAACGAATCGGCCTTCGAGCGAGCGCTCTCGCGCAGCTTGAGGCGCATCCGCTCCAGCGATGGATAGACCGACGGCGGCAGGAGGCACCGCGACCACGCGGCGCCGCGCTCGATGGCCGCGCCGTCCGGCGTGGAGAGGCCCTCGAGCCATCGCGGCCGCGAATCGAACGAGTTCGGCTCCACTCCGAGGACGACGATCGGGAAGGCACGACCTCCCTCGGGGAATCCCCGCTCCGACCATGTGGCCGATCCATCCACTCCCGCCAGCACGAGCATGCGCCGGCTGTCGGACCAATGCCAGGTGGAGAACTGCCCGTCGTGCCAGAACTCGCGCAGCCTCCGTCCGGCGCCGTCGTAGATGCGGATGCACGCGATCGATCCCGGCGTATGGGCGAAGCAGGCAAGGATCTCGTCGCCGGCGGATTCGCGATCGTCGATGAAGTTGCCCAGGTCGCCGAAGACGAACCCGAACGATCCGTCGGCGCTGAACGGGCCGAGGCGCCCGGAACCCGCGGGCACATCGGCCTGCGACGGGCGATCGGTCCAGAGCGGTCGACCGAGCGCACCATCCTTCCAGGCGATGAGCGACCCGGCGTGCTCGTCGCTCTCCGCATCGAAACCCGCCAGGATGAGCCTCAGCGCCGCGACGGTGTCGGCGACGGCCGCCCAGCGAACGCCGTCGTCGGTGCGCGTGTCGATGGTGGCCAGCGGCATGCCGGCGGCGGTCAACACGCGCATCCAGCGGCGCTGGACCGGATCGACCTCGACGGCGGCCGGGCGCGCGATGACGATCCACGCCGTCACGATCGCCGTGGCCACGATCACCAGTGCCAGGAGCGCGGCGACGGCGCCCGAGGCGAGGATCGGATGCCGGACGGCCTGCTCTCCGAGACGACTCAGGATCCCGGGCGGCGTGGCCAGCACCGGCGCGCCGCCGATCCACCGGCGCAGATCCTCGGCCATGTGGAGCGCGGTCGGGTACCGCTGGGAGGGTCGACGCGCGGTCGCCTTCGTCGCGATCGCCCGGAGTCCGCGGAGCGCCCGGGCGTCCTCCCCGTCGATCAGCTCTCCAAGGACGATGCCCAGCGAGTAGATGTCGGAACGGGCGTCGATCCGCCGCGGCCGCCGGCTCGCCGGCACGCGCTGCTCCGGACTCATGTAGGCCGGCGTCCCGATCACATGGTCCTCCGCGGTGAGCGTCGCCGACATCTCGGGGACCAGCTCCATCACGATCGCCACGCCGAAGTCCACCACCTTGGGATGGGCGACGGCGCCGTCGCCGACCGTCACCAGGATGTTCGCCGGCTTCAGGTCGCGATGCACCACGCCCTGCTCGTGCGCATGGTGCATGGCCTCGCAGACCTCGGCCATCACCCGGGCGCGCTCGGCCGGCGCGGGGGACCGATCGCGCGCCCAGGCCGTGATGGGCAGCGCGTCGGCGACATGTTCCATGGCCAGGTACGGGCCGCCCGCGGTGGCGATCCCCGCCTCGAGGAGTCGGGCGATTCCGGGATGGTCGAGCCGCGCGAGCACCTGGATCTCCCGCCGGAAGCGCTGGCGGCGCTCCGAGAGGAGCGACACCGGCGGGAGCGACTTCACGGCGCAGCATGCACCGCTCCTCAGGTCGGTCGCGAGATGGACGACGCCCATCCCGCCGCGCCCCAGCTCGCGCTCCAGCCGATACGGCCCGAGCATCCGCGCCTCGGCGGCGATCTCCTCGGCGTCCTTCGCGCCAAGGAGTTCCCGCGCCACCCGACCCGCCTCGTCCTCCGTCAACCGCACGATGGGGGCCAGTATCCTCGATCGAACCGGTCCGGGAGCCGCCATTCCGCGTTTCGGAGGCGGCGCCGCCGGAGGGAGGCCCATGACCTCATCGCCGCTCTCCTTCCCCACCACCTGCTGGGACGAGGTGCGCGAGGCCGGCTCCGATCCGGAGCGGCTGGGGCAGCTCTTCCTTCGCTACCGCGAGCCGGTCCTCCACTACATCCGCTCCTACCTTCGACTCCGCGGCGACCGCTCATCGGATGCCGAGGACCTGCTCCAGGAGTTCATGGCGGCGATGATCGGGCGGCACCTCCTGGGACATGCGACTCCCGCCAAGGGACGCTTCCGCGCCTACCTCCTCCGCATGGTCCGGAACTTCTGCATCGACGCCCATCGGCGCCGGCGCGGTCGCGTGCCCGGGACCAGGCCCGCGATGGAGTCGTCGTCGGCGCCGCTGGAGGGTCCCGCCGACTCCTCCAGCCGCGAAGCCGCGGACTCCTTCGATCGCGAGTGGTGGAGGCTCATCCTCGAGCGCGCCGTCGAGCGCACCGGCGCCGAGTGCGAGCAGAACGGCCTGTCGATCCACTGGACCGCATTCCGCCGGCGCGTGCTCGATCCCGCGGTCCTCGGCGGCCCGGCTCCCTCGCTCCATCACCTGGCCGCCGAGTTCGGCGTGCCCTCCGACTCCAACCTCTCCACCATGATCCAGACGGCGGGCAGGCGCTTCGAGGAGAGCATCCGCCGGGAGATTCGCGCCACCGTCCACGCCGATCCGAGGGGCCTGGAAGCCGAGCTCGCCCGATTCCAGCGACGGTACCGAACGGTCAGCTAGATCGGCGAGCCGGATCCGTAACCGCAGGTGATTGCATCACCGGCCTGCGCCGGAGCCGGGTGTTCCGAGATTCGACGCAGGCCCAGGAGCTGTGTCATGCGCCGTTCATGTTCCCTCGGACTCGTTCCCGCCGTCCTGGCCGGGGTCCTCGCGCCGTCGAGCAGTGCGCTCGCGGGCCAGATCGACTTCTCCATCGACTTCGATTCGATGGTCGCCGGGCCCTTCCAGGGAGAAACCGAATTCGTGCTCTTCTCCGGCCTCGACTGCGTCGGCGCCGAGTGCGACATCGCCGATTCCGCCGCGCCCAACTGCGGCGGCCAGGGCCTCACGCTCGGACCCTCCGGAGGCGTGATGATCGCGTCCGCGTCGGACCAGAGCTTCAGCGGAACGCTCATCCTCGACTTCGCGGGCAGCCTGCTGGTGTCGAACATCAGCCTCGGCGTCTTCCAGCACGGAGGCGCCGGCCAGATCCAGGTCCGGGGCTACGACGCCTCGGGGGACCTGGTGACCTCCAGCTCGTGGACCACCGGAACGCTCGTGCTCTCGAATCTCGGCGGCTACGGCTCGCTGGAGCTCGAATCGACGCAGCCGTTCGTGATCGACTGCATCACCGCCTCCGGGTTCATTCCGTCTCCGCCGTTCTCGGTGCGCGTGGATCCGCCGTCGGTGTACTCCCCGGCATTCGATCAGCTCTGCGCGAATCTGCAGAAGGACCCGGATCGGCTCCGCACGGAGTCGTTCGAGTGCGGCGCGATCTCGCTGGGATCGCGGCTCTCCGTCCAGCTGGGCGACGGCGCCGCGCCGAGCGTGCTCGGCGCCCCCGAGTCCGCGGGCGAGGCCTGGGACGGCGAAGGCGCTCTCTGGAACCACGGTGCCCGCGGGATCGTCGACGTGACCTTCCTGCCGACGCCCACCGATCTCTTCGGCATCGGCATCTCGCACCTGGAGGGTCCCACCGCGCTCCTCGTGAACGGCGTCGTGGTGGTGGAGGATGTCCGGCTGCTGCGGAACTTCGTCCCGGGCGGTCCCGATCACCGCAACGGCTACCTGTGGGTGGAGAGCACCGGCATGGAGCTGATCCACAGCGTCTCGCTGCACAGCACGAGCGAGGGATCCTCCGATTCGATCGCCTACGACCACGCGACCTGGAACTCGTGGCCCTGCCCCGAGGATTTCAACCGCGACGGCCGCGTGGACGGC
>CAZSVT010000107.1:0-9658 GCA_964610365.1 uncultured Isosphaeraceae bacterium | reverse complement strand
GCTTCCCCGGACTCCGATCCCGCCCCCTCCGTCAAGGAGCGACATCGACTTCACCCGGTCGCGGTGCACCGCGCCCGGAAAGGCCGCGATGCCCGTAGGCCAGCATCGCGTCGCCGTCTCGGACCGCGGTCCGGCCAGACCGCCCGTCGCGTGCGGACACCCACGCTGGAGAACTGTGACATGACGCATCAGAAGAACAGAGGATTCACGCTCGTCGAGCTGCTGGTGGTGATCGCCATCATCGCACTCCTGGTCGGACTCCTCCTGCCGGCGCTGGCCAAGGCGCAGCAGGCGGCCCGCGAGACCAAGGACGCGACCCAGATCAAGCAGATCCACACGGCCATGCTCTCGTATGCGGCCAAGGACAAGTCCGGCCGCCTTCCCCTGCCCGGCTACATCAACAAGTGCGTGACCGCGGGCACCACCCCGACCCCGGCCGGCGAGAACCCGACGCTCAACAATACGCAGAACCTGTATTCATCCATGATCGCCGGCGAGTACTTCAAGCCGGACCTGTGCATCGGGCCCACCGAGGTCAACCCCGTCGTGGTCGAGAAGGGCAAGGGCGGAACCACCCCGTACAACTACTCCGCCTACAACCCCAGCACGAGCACCTACTGGGACACCTCCTTCACCGCCAACATCAACTCGACCCTCGGCTCGGGCACCTCGAACACGAGCTACGCCCACATGGCGCTCTTCGGCCTCCGCAAGGATTCGAACTGGCGCAGCACGCAGAACGCCAACGTGCCGCTCGTCGGCACGCGCGCTCCCACGCTGCTGGCCAACGGCAACTGGGATCCGAATCCCACGACGGGCACCGGAGCCAGCTACGCCACGCTGCTCATCGGCCCCAAGAAGGAGTGGTGGGGCAACCTGGTCTACGCGGACAACCACGTCGACCTGACCAAGTCGTTCTACCCCGAAGGCGTGGTCTTCGAGTGCGGCAACCTCACCGGACCGCAGAAGGACCATATCTTCGTGATCGGGCCGTTCGCGCAGAGCGGCTGCTACCGCCAGGGCTGCACCGCGACCTGCACCGGAGGCGTCCAGACCGGCGCCGTCACCTCTTCCGGCGGCGACACCTGGATGGGCTTCTTCCCGGGCAACATCACCGGTTGCACCATCGCCCCGCCCGTCGTCGACGCGCCGATCAACTGAGCGTCGCACCGCACCAACACCCATTACGAAAGGTTCCGAACCCATGCATCGAAACACGCGACATCAGGGCTTCACCCTCATCGAGCTCCTGGTCGTCATGGCCATCATCGCCCTGCTCCTGGGAATCCTGCTGCCCGCGCTGAGCAAGGCGCGCGCCGCGGCACGCCAGGCGAAGGACGGCACGCAGCTCAAGCAGATCCACACCGGTTTCCTGACCTTCGCCGCCGCGGAGGGCAACGGTCTCTTCCCGCTCCCCGGCAACATCAATCGGCAGGGCCAGATCCCCGGCCGCGGTGAACCGAACGAGCTGAAGAACAGCCATGCCCATCTCTACTCGGCGTGCGTCGCCCGCGAGATGTTCACGCCGCAGTTGCTGGTGAGCCCTTCCGAGGTGAGCGGCAAGGTGGCCACGTGCTCCAACTACAACTTCGCCTCCTACAAGCCGGCGAACGACACCTACTGGGACGGCGACGTGGCCGACCCGGCGAACGGCGGAGCCTCCGGCGGCCTGGGCGCCAGCTTCCGCGCCGGCCTGGCGAACGACATCTGCCACACCAGCTATGCGACGATGCCGCTGATGGGTCGCGACGCCGGGGCGAAGAAGCCCAGCCGCCGCGACATGCACTGGCGGAACAGCGCCGACAGCGGCTTCATCGTGCTGGGCAACCGAGGCGTGCAGAACGGTGAGATCAACACCAACAACTACACCAACTCGGTGACGCTCCAGATCCACGGCCCGAAGACCTCATGGGAAGGCAACCAGTGCTACAACGACAACCATGTGAACTTCGAGCTCACCTTCTTCCCCACCGCGGTGCCCTGTGCGGAGGGTTCGACCCAGGCGTCCACCGACGCGAACTGCCCGGCCGGATTCGGACTGGACAACATCTTCCTCTCCGAGACCGAGTCGACCACGCAGCGCAACCGCAATGACGTCTTCCTGACGATCGTCAGCAACGTCACCGGATCGCAGACCGACCAGACCCACGTCTTCAACTGGGACTGATCGCCGTTCGATCCCGGATCGCATGCAACACGCCGCCGGTCGGATCTCCGACCGGCGGCGTGTTCGTTGGTGCCCGATCGCCATCCCTATACTCGCGGCGTGACGCCTCGGGCCCTCGCCGCCGCGATTGCCTGGACCTCGATCCTCGCCGGGAACCTCGGCGCCGGCGATCCGCCCGTCGCGGTCCCCGCGGCCCGTCGCGCCGAACGCGTGGCGGTCCTGTCGATCCACGGCGAGATCGATGCGGTGACGGTCCGCAGCCTGGAGCGGCGCCTGGAGCGGGCGAGGGCCGACGGCGTCGACGCGGTGGTCATCGAACTCGACACGCCGGGCGGCGAGGTGGGCGCCCTCCTGGACATCTGCCGGCTCGTCAAGAACGACATGCCGCCCAACACGGTGGCGTGGGTGCGCCCCTCGGCGTACTCCGCGGGCGCGGTCATCGCCCTGGCGGCCCGGGAGATCGTGGTGGCGCCGGACGCGGTCTTCGGGGCCAGCGCACCGATCGCCGCCATTCCGGGCCTGGGGATCATCGAGCTTCCGCAGACGGAGCGGGCCAAGCTGGAGAGCCCGCTCCTGAGCGAGGTCATCGACAGCGCGCGGCGGAACCACCTGGATGAACGCCTCGTGCAGGCCTTCGTGGCCGTGGGCGTGGAGCTCTGGCTGCTGGAGGACATCCGCACCGGCGAGCGCGTCTTCGTCGATCGCGCGGAGTACAAGGCGATCTTCGGCGCCGAACCCCCCGATCTCATGACCAGCGCCGGGGTCGCCGCCGCGGTCGATCGCAAGCCGGTGCGACCGTTCTTCAGCAACCTCTTTCCGGCGCCTCGGTCCGATCGCCGCGAGCGCCCGCTCTCCCCCGAGGCGCAGAAGGCGCTCATCGAGTTCGAACAGTCGCTCCCGCCGGCCCGGACGATGCTCGGCCCCGCCGACCGCGATCGCCTGCGGCTGGTCACGCAGGTCGACGCCGCCGATCGCCTGCTCACGGTGCGCGCCGGCGAGGCGATGGGCCTGGGGCTGGCGAGCGCCGTGGTCCCCGACGACGAAGCCCTGGGCCGGCTCTTCGGCGCGGGCACGGTGCGTCGCTACGACGAGAGCTGGTCGGAGGGGCTGGTGCGATTCCTGGTGAGCCTGCCGGTCCGGCTCGTGCTCATCGCGATCATGATCATCTGCTTCCTCGTGGAGCTCGCGGTGCCCGGGTTCGGCGTCTTCGGCATCGCCTCCCTCGCCTGCCTCGGCGTGCTCATCGGCGCCCCCGCGCTCGTCGGCCTCGCCGAGTGGTGGCAGCTGGCGCTGGTGGGCATCGGCGTGGTGCTCGTGGTGGTGGAACTCCTGGCGCTGCCGGGCTCGATCTACATCGGTCTCACCGGCGCCGTGCTGGTCCTGGTGGGCATCGCCGGCACCTTCGTGCAGAACGAACTCACCACGGCCGCCGGACAGCGCGAGCTGGTGATCGGCATCGCCGGGACGATCGGCGCCGTGACGATGGCGGCCGTCGTGGGCGGCACCATCCTCCGCAAGCTCGGAGGTCCGAGGCTCCTCGGGCGCGCGGTGCTCAGCGCCGAGGTGGCCGGTTCCATCGATGCCTCGGTGGAGCCCGAGATCCAGGCGGCGCCGGCGGTGGGCACGCACGGCCGGGCCTTCACCGCCCTGCGTCCCGCGGGGCGCGGCGAGTTCGACGGCAGGCTTTACGATGTGCGCTGCATCGAGGGCTTCCTCGATCGCGGCCAGCCGATCCGCGTGGTGCGGTCGGGGCCCGCCGAACTCGAGGTCGAGAGCGCCGCCGAATGAACCTCCTGCTGCTCGCCGCCGATGCCGCCGCCTCCGTTCCGGAGGAGCGCTGGGTCATCCTGGGCTTCGTGCTGCTGGCGCTGGCGCTGGTCTTCTTCGCGGCGGAGCTCTTCATCCCCAGCGGCGGCCTGCTGGCCACCCTGTGCGGCGTCGCGCTGCTCGGATCCGTCGCCTGCTTCTTCGTGCACGACTGGCGCTGGGGCGTGGTGGCCGCGTCGATCTACGCCGCCGGCGCGCCGGCGGCGATCATCTTCGGCCTCAAGGTCTGGTCCGTGTCGCCGCTGGCGCGGCGCATGATCCTGGGCAACGACGACGAAGGCAACATCGCGCCGCCGCAGAACGCGTCGCTGCGGCGCGAGGCGCTGCGGAAGCTGGTCGGCGCCGAGGGTGTGGCCGCGACGCCGCTGCGCCCGGTGGGCGTGGTCCGCATCCAGGGCCAGCGCGTGGATGCGCTCGCCGACACCGGGTTCATCGACGCCGGCGCCCGCGTGGTGGTGGTGGAAGTGGTGGACGACCAGATCAAGGTCCGGGCCGCGACCTGACGGCCTCGGCCGCTCTGATACCCTGTCGCGGCCATGCACGCGACTCCGACGATCCTCGGCGCCCTCTCCGACATCAGCATCTGGTGGATCCTCATCCCGGTCGGCGTCGTCGGGCTGATCATCGTCGTCATCATCAGTCAGTACATCCAGCTATGGCTGCAGGCGCTCCTCTCCGGGGCGAGGGTCAGCCTGCTGGACCTCATCATGATGCGGCTGCGGAAGGTCCCGCCCAGCGCCATCGTGCTCAATCGCATCGCGGCGCGGAAGGCGGGCCTGGATATCACCACGAACCTGCTGGAGGCGCACTTCCTGGCGGGCGGGCGCGTGGATCGCGTCATCCGGGCGATGATCGCCGCGGACAAGGCGAAGATCGATCTCGGCTGGGACCGCGCCACCGCCATCGACCTGGCGGGCCGCGACATCCTCGACGCGGTGCGCACGAGCGTCGATCCGAAGGTCATCGACTGCCCCAACCCGCAGAGCGGCAAGACCACGGTGGACGGCGTGGCCCAGGACGGCATCCAGCTCCGCGTCCGCGCCCGGGTCACGGTCCGCACCGCGATCGCGCGGCTCGTGGGCGGCGCCACGGAGGAGACGATCGTCGCCCGCGTCGGGCAGGGCATCGTGGCCACCATCGGCGCCAGCGAGAGCCACAAGGCGGTGCTGGAGCACCCCGACCGGATCTCCAAGACCGTGCTCGCGCAGGGCCTCGACTCCGGCACGGCGTTCGAGATCCTCTCCATCGACATCGCCGAGGTGGATGTCGGCGAGAACATCGGCGCGAATCTGCAGACCGCGCAGGCCGAGGCCGACAGCAAGCGCTACCAGGCGCACGCGGAACAGCGGCGCGCCGCCGCCGTGGCCCAGGAGGCGGAGTACCAGGCCGAGGCGCAGAAGAACCGCGCCATCGTGGTGCTCGCCGAAGCCGATGTGCCCAAGGCGCTCGCGGAGGCCCTCCGCGGCGGCCGGCTGGGCGTGATGGACTACTACCGCATGCAGAACGTCCAGGCGGACACGCAGATGCGCACCTCCATCGGGCAGTCGCCCCAGGCGTGACCGCGCCGGGGAGCAGGCGTGCCGGTCCTCTACTGCGTGATGCCCGTCTACAACGAACCGGAGACGCTCGAGCGCTGCGTCGGGCGCGTGCTGGGGGCGGCGCTGCCGCCGGCCTGGTCGCTGGCCCTCATCATGGTGGATGACGCGTCGAACGACGCCACGCGCGAGGCGGCGGCGCGGATCGTCGAGGCCCATCGGGGCCACCCGGGGCGCGTGGAACTCCTCACCCATCTCGTCAACCGCGGCAAGGGGGCGGCGCTGCGGACCGGATTCCGCCGCGTGCTGGAGCGCAGCGCCGACGACGCCGACGCGGTGGTCGTCCAGGACGCGGACCTGGAGTACGACCCCGGCGATCTCGGGGCGCTCGTCGAGGCGCTGCCGGGCGGCGGGCACGGCGCGGTCTTCGGAAATCGCTGGGGCGCGAACGCGCCGGCGGAGATGGTGCGCCGCCTGCACCGCGGCGCGAATCGCGCCCTCACCGCGATGAGCAATCTCCTGACGGGATTCAGGATCGGCGACATGGAGTGCTGCTACAAGCTGCTGCCCGTCCCGCTGCTGCGGCGGGTCCTGCCGTGGCTGGACGAGGATCGCTTCGGCGTGGAGCCGCAGCTCACGGCGGCGCTGGCGCGCGAGGGCGCCGAGATCGTGGAGGTGCCGGTGCGCTACGAGCCGCGCGGATTCTCGGCGGGCAAGAAGATCGGCCCGCGCGACGGCGTCCGCGCCGTCTGGGTGATCCTCCGCGAGCGCCTCCGCCCGCGGCCTCCGTCGGCGCCCCGGGCGCCGGAACGGACGGCCGCCCCGTGACCGGAGGAGCGACGGCGGGGCCGGACGACGCGCCGTCGGCGAGCGCGCCGCCGGAGCTGGAGATCGAGGAGACGCGCCGCCGCCTGCTCTCATGGCGCAAGCTCCTCGTCCAGGCATCGGTCTTCGCGCTGGGCGCGGGCTTCCTGGCGTGGCTGCTCTGGTACAGCGGTCCGGGACTCTGGTCGCGGCTGCGCGGCGCCGACGCCCGGCTCCTGGCGGCGCTCGTGGGATGCAGCGTGGCCAGCCTGGTCATCAACGGCGCCATCTTCTGGCTGTCGGTCCGCCCGCTGCGACCGCTGCCCTTCGTGGAGCTCCAGTGCGTCAACGCCTTCGCCGGCCTGCTCAACTACGCGCCGGTGCGCCTGGGCGTGGTGGCCCGCATCCTCTGGCATGCGCGCGTCGATCGGCTCCGCCTGCGCGAGGTGGCCGCGTGGTTCGCCAGCGTCACCTACACCATCCTCGTTCCGCTCGGCGCCGCGCTCACCGCCGCCCTGGTGGTGGCCGACCTCGACTGGCGCTTCGCGATCCTCATGGCGGCGCTCGTGGCGATCGGCGGCGCGCTGGCGCCGTGGATCGCCCGCCGCGGCGTGGTCCGTCGCCGCGCCGGCGGACTGGAGCGCGTGGTCGCGGATCCGCTGGCCCTGTGGGGATCGCTCCTGCTGCGCATCCTGGACCTGGGATTCTGGGCCGCGCGCATGCTGGTGGCGGTGCGCATCCTGGGGCTCGAACTGACGCCGGCCCAGTCGGTGATGCTGGCCATGGCCAACCTGGCGGTGACGCTCAATCCGCTCGGGCGCGTGGGCTTCCGGGAGGCGGCGGTGACGCTCGTGGCATCGCGCCTGCTCGCGGGTCAGGGCGACCTGCTGAAGGAGTCGGGCGAACTGGCGCTCGTGGAGAGCGCCGGCGAGTTCCTGGTGATGGCCCCGGCGGGCGCGGTGGCCGCCTTCATGCTGGCGGGGCGATGGCGTCGCTCGCGCCGAACCACTGCGCCCGCACCAGGCGCCTGAGGCCGTCGTGGCGGGCCAGGTACTCGATCCGCAGCCGCTCGGCGTGACCGCCGAGCCACGGGGCACGACCGGCGCTGCGGTCGATGCGACCGAGCGCGGCGCGGACATCCGCCAGCGCGGTCGCCCGCCGCTCGACGGCGCCGGGCGCCGGTGCCCGGCCCGGAGCGCCGGCGGCCGCCTGCGCCGCCGCGTGGGCGCGCGCCAGCCAGCCCACGGCCGCCAGGTTCAGCACGAGCGCCGCCAGCCCGTCCGCCATCGGCCATCCGTAGAACCCCGATCCCCAGGCCCGGCCGCCCAGCAGCGTGGCCCGCAGCCAGCGCGTCACCAGGTCGTCGATGGGCGCGGCGTCGTCGCCGACGACCGCGCCCGGCGGCATGGTGCGCTCGATCGCCTCGAAGGTGGCGCCGCGCGGCCACGAACGCCCGATGGGGGGCACCGCGCCGCGCCCGCGCGAGAAGCGCCGCGATCGCAGCAGCTGCGAGGCGATGGTGGCGACGCGCCCGCGCCGCTGCATCGCGCCGAGCTTCGGATCCTCGGTCCGGGCGAAGACCGCCTGGCGCAGGAGCGACGACTGCCGTCGCGTCGGCTCGCCGATCGGATGGTGGGCGAGTTCGTCGGGGAGCGCGCCCAGGAGCAGCTCCACCAGCTCGCGGAACCGGGCGCCGCGCACGCGCTGGAGCGTGGCCGCCGCCAGTTGCTGCGCGAACCAGGCCAGGCCGTCCAGGCGCTGCGCCGGCGGAAGATCCGTTCGCGACAACCAGCGATCGGCGCCGTCGACCAGCGCCGCCACCTCCTCCGGCGACGCCACGAGGTCGCGCCCCAGCCGGACCACCGACGGTCGCGACGCCTCCGGCAGCTTCGACTGGAATCGCCGCAGATCCTCCAGGTGGGAGCCGAGCGGCGCGCCGCGGTTCTCGCGCACGGACTGGCACGCGAAGCTGATGCCCACCCGCGCCTCGCCGGGCTGCGGCGCGAAGGAGAACGGGAAGACGCGGCAGGCGAGCGGCTTCTCGTCGAAGCCGAACTCGGCGTGCACGCGACAGAGGCCGTCCGGCTGGAGGAAGACGCAGGCGCCGTCGTCGCGCTGGCGGAGGAAGTGCGCGCCCCGGAACTCGACGGTGACGGGCCCTCCCAGCCGCTCCTCCCATCGCTGCGACGCAAGGCGCGCCCGGTCCTCGTCGGAGAGCTGCACCGTGAAGTCCCGGCAGCAGTCGCCGCAGCCGTGACAGGAGTACCGCTGCGTGGGGAGCGGCAGCACCTGGAGCGGAAGTCCCATGCGCGGCGAGTGTAGGAACGGAGATCCGAGGGGCCGGGTCGGCGTCGCCGCGTCGACTCAGGGAACGAGGATGTGCTTGTGCCGCAGCAGGAACGCGAAGTGCCGCAGGGCGCGCCCTCGATGGCTGATCTCGTTCTTCTCGGCGGGCGTCAGCTCCGCGGTGGTGCGGCCCATGTGCGGGAGGAGGAAGAGCGGGTCGTACCCGAAGCCGTGCTCGCCCCGGGGCGCGTCGGTGATCACGCCCTCCACTTCGCCGCGGGCTTCCAGGAGGATGGATCCATCGGGCGCCGCCAGGCAGAGCGTGCAGACGAATCGCGCCGTGCGCCGCTCCGGCGGCTGGTGGGCCAGCGCCGCCAGGAGCTTCGCGTTGTTGCGGGCGTCCCGCTCCGGCCGAGATCCCTCGGCGCCGGCCCAGATCGCCGAGTGCACGCCCGGCTCCCCGTTGAGCAGGTCCACCTCCAGCCCCGAGTCGTCGGCGAGGGCGATCGCCCCGAGGCGCCGCGCGTACTCCACGGCCTTGATCGCCGCGTTCTCCTCGAAGCGCGCCCCGGTCTCGCGGGGCTCGGGCCCCCGATCGCCCGCCTCCGGCAGCGAGCGCACCGAGACGCCGAGCGGTCCGAGCACGGCGCGGATCTCCTCCAGCTTGTGCGGGTTGCCCGTGGCGGCCACGATCTCCGCCACCTCGATCCGAGGCGCGGCACGACCGGACGCGCGGGCGCTCCCCGCGGCGCCATGCGCACCGGGGCGGCCGGAGCCGGCGGAGCCGCCGTGCCCCCCGCTCATGTCTGCAGGACTCCGGTGCGGAACGGCCGGTCCATCGGCGCCATCGAGGCCAGGCGCAGCGCGAAGATGAGCTCCTCGCGCGTCCGCTCGGGCGCGATGATCCGATCGACCCAGCCGCGGCTGGCGGCATGGAGGATGTCCTGCTGCTCGCCGTAGCTGGAGGTGATGGCCGCCAGGAGCTGACGACGCGTCTCGTCGTCCACCTTCTCGCCGCGACGCTCGCGCGCCGCCAGGT
>CAZSVT010000106.1:0-9693 GCA_964610365.1 uncultured Isosphaeraceae bacterium | reverse complement strand
CGCTGATGACCGAGGGCGGCTCGATGATCGCCATGAGCTACTACGGCGCCGAAAAGGCCGTCCCCGGCTACAACGTGATGGGCGTGGCCAAGGCGGCGCTGGAGGCCACCGGCCGATACCTGGCGCTCGAGCTCGGCTCGAAGCGGATCCGGGTCAATGTGATCAGCGGCGGTCCGCTGCGCACGATGAGCGCCATGGCCGTCGGCGGCTTCCAGGAGATCCTCGGCTGGATGGAGAAGAAGGCGCCGCTCCGCCGCAACATCACCGGCGCCGAGGTGGGCGACACCGCGGTGTGGCTGCTCTCGGATCTCGGATCCGGCGTCACCGGCCAGACGATCTATGTCGACGCCGGCTACTCGATCGTCGGCCTCTGACCCGCCGAGCGCCCGGCCGGATCAGCTCCCGCAGGGACCCCAGGCGCCCAGGAGCGTGCCGAGGTCGCCGCCGTCGATGTGACCGTTCCCGTCGAGGTCGGCGCAGGGATCGGTGCTTCCCCAGACCCCCAGCAGCGTGCCGAGGTCGCCGCCGTTGACGACGCCGTTCCAGTCGAGATCCGCGCGGCACTCCCAGTTGCAGAGCTCCGCCGGCGGGACCTCGCGGATCGACGGATTGAAGACGCACGGCGTGGCGAAGGGAACGGGACAGCAGCCCACGAGCGGCGGTCCCGAGGTGCTGCTGATGCAGAGGTCCAGGTCGTCCCACGGGAGCGGCGTGTAGACGCGGATCACCAGGAAGACCTTTCCGCCCGCGGTGGCGGTGAAGGCGTTGCAGACGAGCGAGATGAACGGGGCGTTGATGCACGCCGCGAAGTCGTTGGCCACCTGCAGCGCCGTCATCGGCGGGCCGATCGAGATGCAGAGTCCGCTGGAAAGCGGGAGGTGGGGCGGACCGTTGCACTCCACATCGATCTGCCACTGCCATTGCACGGCGTTGGGAGCGCCGGTGATCTCGAACTGGTAGTAGTGCGGCGGGATGCCCAGGAGCATTCCGAGGTCGGCGCCATCCACGATGCCGTCGAGGTTGATGTCGCAGAACGATTGCGGTGCGGCCTGGGCGGCGCCGGCGAACGCGGTGGCTACGACCGTGGCCCACGGGCAGGCGGCGCGGCGGATGCGGCGTGTCATCATGATCCCTCCACGAGTGCGGAACGCTGCGAGCCTACCACTCGGCCGCGGTGTTCCGCGGCATCACCCAGGGGCCCGGGTGATCGAGATCGGCCGCCGGCACGAGCATCTCGCGCACCCGCTGCACGAACTCCTTCATTCCGGCGCCGCTCCGGGCGCTGAGGCGCAGATCGGCCGTGGCCGCCTCGGGCGATCGATCGGCGCCGGGAAGATCCACCTTCGTGAGCACGCGCAGCGATCCCGCCGCTGGCTCGAGCGACTCCGGCAGCTGCGGCCAGCCGCCGCCCGGCTCCGCCAGCGACACCACCAGGTCCGCCGAGCGAATCAGCGTCTCGGCGATGGCGATCGCCTCCGCCTCGATCGGGTCGGCGTCATGCCGCAGGCCGGGCGTGTCGAACCAGTCGACGGCGAGTCCGTCGAGCTCGATGCGCGCCGCCACCGCGTCGCGCGTGAGCCCCGGCTCCGGACCGCTCAGCGCCAGGTCGTGGCCGCTCACCTTGTTGAGGAGCGTGCTCTTGCCTGCGTTGGGTCGGCCCACCACCGCCACGCGCGCCGGCTCCACCAGGCGCCAGAGTCGCTCGCCGCGTGCCACATCGTCGGGCGTGGGCATCGGTCGCGGAACGCCGGGAGGGCGCGAGGTCACCGCCGCCGCGGCGCGCAGCAGGAGTTGCACGGCCATGGGGCTCGCGGCGCGGGCGATCGCCTCCAGGATGTCCGCCTCCTCGTCGTCGTCGGCCTCGGGGAAGAGGTCGAGTCCGCCCAGCGCCACGGCGCCGAAGGAGGGCTCGGCGTACATCACGCCCAGGTCGACGAGCGCCTGTTCCATGCGCTCGCGGATGCGCAGGCCGCCGTGCGGCATGAGCAGCGCGAACCTCGGATGCACGCGCGCGATCACGCCCGTGTCGATGCCGAGGAAGGAGACGCGCACCACTTCGCCCGAGTCGGGCACCTTGTCGGCGATGCGCCGGATGATGGGCTCGATCTCTCCCACCAGCTGGAGCACCGCGATCGGCCCAGGCACGGCGGTGGTGGTCCAGGTGGCGGCGGCGGTGAGTGGTCGGCGGCGCTTCGGGGCGCGGGGCGCATCGCCGGCATCGTCCGGGTCGCGGCAGCCGTCGGGTCCGCAGGTCATTGCTCCACCTCGCTGGATCGTCGCACCGCCACCGCGATGCCCATGAGCGTCAGGTCGGGCACGATCCGGTCGACGAGCTCGTCGTCGGAGAAGAGCGCGGCCGCGTCGCCGCCGGTGGCGATCACCGGCGGAAAGGCGCCGTAGCCCTGGGCGTAGCGCTCCACCAGGCGCCAGACCAGGCCGCGAATGCCGTGATAGACGCCCTGGAGCATCGCCTCGGCGGTGTTTCGGCCGAACGGAACATCCTCGGGTGCGGCGAAGGCCACGCTGGGAAGCGCCGCGGTGTGCTCGTGCAGGGCCGCCAGCTGCATGCCCGCGCCGGGGGCGATGGCGCCGCCGTGAAAGACGCCTTCCCCGTCGATGAAGTCCACGGTGACCGCCGTGCCGGCATCCACCACGATGCAGGCGCTCTTCATGGTGTCGTAGGCGGCGGCGGCATTGAGCAGCCGATCGGCGCCGGGCAGCGTGCCGGGATCGAGGCACTCGCCGATCGGGGCCGCGAGGTCGCGACCGATGCGCGCCGGTTCCGTGCCGAGCGCCTTCGCCAGTCGCGTTTCCAGGAGGGTGGCGACCGGATCGTTCACGCTGGCCACGACGCAGACGGGATCGTCGCCCAGCGCTTCCCAGAGGCGCCGCGCGGCCGCCTCGATGGCGGCGGGATCGTCGTTGGAGATTCGTTCGCTCTCCACGATCGCCCCGTCCCGGAATGCGCCGAGCGCGGTCCGAGTGTTCCCGACCGAGATCGCAAGCAGCGGCGTCACCGCGCGGAGTGTAGGCGGGGACGAAGGAGGTCGAAGAGCCGCGTGGCCATCGGTCCGACGCGATCGCGCAGGGCCGAGCCGCCGGGTGCGAGCGGCGCGGCCGTCCCCCCGCGCCGTCCCGCGCCGCGCCCCACCGCGACGCCGTCGAGTTCCACCACCGACGAGAGGAGCCGCCGACTGCTGGTGATGAAGATCTCGTCGGCGGCGCGGAGTTCGTCCACCGTCACCGATCGCTCCTCCACCTCCAGGCCCTCTTCGCGGGCCGCGTCGATGAGCTGCAGCCTGGACACGCCGCGCAGGATGGCGGGCGTCGACCCGGCGGCGGGGGTGACCAGTCGCTCGCGCGTCCAGAGGAAGACATTCGTGGAACTGCCCTCGCTCACCACGCCGTCGCGATGGAGGATCGCTTCGTCGGCGCCGTCCGCCGCCGCGTCCATCGCCGCCAGGACATTGCCCATGAGGCTGATGGTCTTGATCTCGCAACGGAGCCAGCGCTCGTCGGGAAGCACGCAGGCGCGCACGGGCTCGGGCCCCGTGAGAGACGAGAGCGGCGGAGCCGCGGTGGCGAAGGCGAAGACGGTCGGTCGCATCTCGGGCGACGGCAGGTGGGCGCGCGTGGACCCGGCGCCGCGCGTGACCTGCAGGTAGACGGAGGCATCCGCGAGTCCGTTGGCCGCCAGGAGCTCGGTGCCGATCGCGGGGAGTCGGGCGGCATCGAATCCCCGGATCCGCGCCAACTCCAGGCTCATGGCGAGGCGCTGCGCGTGAAGGTCCATGCCCACGCCCACGCCGTCGAAGTAGCGCACCAGCTCGTAGACGCCGTCGCCGAAGAGGAAGCCTCGGTCGAAGACGCTCACGGAGGCGCCGTGGAGCGGCACCAGCCGGTCGTTGAGGAAGGCCACGGGCGCGGGGGCGGGAGCGCTCATCGACCTCGCGCCCTCGCCATCGCATCGACGCGCGCGGGATCGATCGGATTGGACCAGACTCCATCCCTCTTGAGCGAACTCCCTGCGATCACCGCATCGGCGAGTTCCAGGAGGGACGGGAGCGAGTCGGGCGTGGAGCCGGAGCCCACCAGGAGCGGCAGGCGCGACGCTTCCCGCACGGCGCGCAGATCGGCCATGGAGACCGCCTTGCCCGTCTCCGGTCCGGTGACGATGAGGGCGTCCGCGCCGAAGAACTCGGCCGCCCGCGCGTGGGCGGCGATGTCCATGTCCTGCGTGAGCGCATGGCTGGAGTGCTTCTTGCGGATGTCGGCGGCCACCAGCACCTGCTCGGCGCCGATGCTGCGGCGATAGCGCAGGAGCGGTCCGGCGTCCGCCTCAGCCAGGAGCCCTTCGTCGGCCACCGCGCTGAAGACGAAGCCTTCCGCGCGGATGAAGGCGGCGCCGGACGCGTGGGCCGCGGCGAGCGCCGCCGAGTTGGCGCCGGCCAGGATCTGCACGCCCACCGGGATCTTCGTGGCGGCGGCCACCTCGCGGGCGGCGAGCGTCATCACCGCCACGATCTCCGGGCCGACCTCCCGGAGCAGGTACGGCGCGTCGTGCATGTTCTCCACGAGGAGCGCATCGAATCCGGCGTCGGCCAGGAGGCGCGCTTCGC
The DNA here is from genome assembly GCA_964610365.1 of uncultured Isosphaeraceae bacterium. GTDB lineage: Bacteria > Planctomycetota > Phycisphaerae > Phycisphaerales > SM1A02 > VGXK01. Next base: position 5,074 of record CAZSVT010000106.1, on the reverse strand, counting down.
GCACGGCCTCCGCCACGATCTGCTCCGGGGTGCGCATCGCACGCGGCGTGCCGGGCAGTGCCTGGAGATGCACCATGCCCACCAGGGCGCGCCGGAGGCCGAGGAATGTCGGTCGCTGGGTCATGGATGCCGCCGAGGACTCCCGGCGCCGCCGATCAATCGTCGGCCCCGCCGAGCAGGCGCTGAAGATACTCGCTCCAGGAGCTGCTCTCGACGGTCTCCAACACCGACTGGTCGATGGCGCTGGCCACGGGCCCCGGCAGCGTTCGGGCCAGTCCCAGGGCGATGAAGGTCCGGAGGAGCCGATGCGGGAGGATGACCAGCGAGCTGTACCGGTCGCGCTGGAGGAGGTACCGGAGGACGGTCGATTCGCCCACGAAGGCGTCGATCGATCCGTCGCGCACCGCATCGAGCCCCTTTTCCGGCGTGTCGAACTCGAGGGTGCGGGTGACGCCGAGATCACGCAGAAGCGTTCGCGCCGCGCCGGCGCTCAGCACGCCCACGGTGTGGCGCGAGAGATCCTGCGGACCATCGACCACCGGATTGAGGCGGCCCACGGTGATGTTGGCCGCGATGATGCCGCTCAGAACGGTCATGAGACCGAAGGAAATCATCATCCAGATCGCCGCGGCCAGCCGCCCCCGGTGCGTGATCGGCACGCGGTCGCCGTAGCCCACCGTGCTCAGCGTGGTGATCGACCACCAGATCCCCTCGAACAGGCCGTGGATCCCCCGCGGGAACTGTGGATTGCGGCGGCGCTCCAGGATGGCCACGATCGCCGCTGCCGAGACGGTGGCGGCCAGGATCACGCCCAGCCAGATCAGGATCTCGCTGCTGGCGAGGCGCCGGAGCCCGTCGACGAAGCCGGCACTCGCCAGCGAGCGCGTCACGATGACGATCCCCGCCGTCTCGAACGGCTGGCTGAAGTCGTAGCGCCGGGAACGGTCCGCGCTGACCGGAAGACCGGTGGCGGCGATGTCGATGGTGCCGTCCGCGAGCCCCTGGTCGAGCGCGTCGATCGAGAGCGGCTTCAACTGGAACTCCACCTTGGCCGCCGACGCCGCGATCTTCCAGAGCTGCACCGCCATGCCGTCCCAGGAGCCGTCGGGCTGCTGGAACGAGTAGGGCGGCATGTCGCAGACGCCCACCGCGAGCGGGCGCTTCGGAGGCGTCGATCGATCGGCATCCTGCGCGGCGGCCGGGACGCCGAGCGAGAGCAGCGCCAGGACGCCAACGCCGAGACGCAATCCGTTGCGCATGCGGGGAGCATACGGGCGCACCGCGATGCCCAGCGGCGGCGCCGAGCGAGCGCCCTTCCTAGACTCGCCGTTCATGCCCGGTTCGAGGACGAAGTCCCGCCCCGCCACGCTGCACCTTCGCTCGGCCGCCGGCGTCGAGCTGGACCTCGAGCCGGAGGCGGGCTGCGTGGCCACCTCGCTCCGGGTGAACCGGCGCGAACGACTCTGGCTTCCGGAGGCCCGGGCGGCGTTCCTTCGCCACGAACGCACCGGCGGCATTCCGCTCCTCTTCCCATGGGCCAATCGGCTGCGCGGGGACCGCTTCGAGATCCTCGGTCGTCGCGTGGATCTGCGCGGGGCGCCCCTGGTGCACCGGGACGATCGCGGTCGACCGATGCATGGCGTCCTGCTGCGCTGGTCCGACTGGGACTCGTGCGGAGTGGAGGCCGGCGGCTCGGCGGCCTTCGCGGGGTTGGACTGGTCCGCCCATGCGGCCCTTCGCCGGATCCTGCCCTTCCGATTCTCGCTGCGGCTCTCCTGGCGTCTCTTCGACGGCGGCGTCTCAGGCGTGGAGGTGACCACCGAGGTCCTTGCGGGCGATGAGCCGGTGCCGATCGCCTTCGGATGGCATCCGTACCTGCGGCTCCCGGCCGCTCGGGCGCGCTGCGCGCTCGTCGGCACGACCCCGGTGCGCTCCATGGAGCTGGAGGATTCGCTGCCCACGGGGCGGTTCGGCGGGCGGATCACGGATCCGCTGCCGCTGCGTTCCGCGGCGCTCGACGATCTCGTCGGCGGTGTCTCGGACGGAATGGAGATGGGAGTCGCGGCGGAGGACGGATCCCGCGCGGTCGTGCAGTTCGTGCGCGGGTACCGATGGGCCCAGATCTTCTCCCCGCGCGGCGCCGACTTCATCTCCGTGGAGCCGATGACCGCGCCCACCGCCGCCCTCGGCGACGCCTCCACGCAGCTTCCCATCCTCGGTCCCGGCCAGCGCTGGTCGGCCGCCTATCGCCTCGCCTTCGCCGACGCGGCGCGCCGCGGAGGTCCTCGCCGATGAGCCGTTCGCTCGCCGGCAAGGTGGCGATCGTCACCGGCGCCAGTTCGGGCATCGGCCTGGCCACGGCCCGGGCCATGGCGAAGGAGCGCATGCGGCTGGTCCTTTCCGCCCGCCGCGAAGATCGCCTGCGCCAGGCCGCGGAGGAACTCCGCCACGGCGGCGCCGATGTGGAACTCGTGGTGGGGGATGTGGCGGAGCCGACCATGCACGGCCGGCTCCTGGACGCGGCCGAGCGCCGATTCGGCGCCTTCGATGTGGTCTTCTCCAACGCCGGGTACGGAGCGGAGCAGGGGCTCGTCGAGATCGACTCCGACGCCGTGCGCCGGATGTTCGAAGTGAACTTCTTCTCCTCCATCGACCTCGTGCGCGAATCGGCGCAGCGCCTCATCGCGGCGCAGCGCCCGGGTCACCTCCTGGTCTGCTCCAGCGCCCTGGCGAAGTTCACCATGCCGTACTTCGGCGTCTACGCGGCCACGAAAGCGGCGCAGGCGATGGTGGCGCGGGCCCTGCGCTTCGAACTGGAGCCGCACGGCATCGAGGTGAGCAGCGTGCACCCGGTGACCACGCTCACCGAGTTCTTCGACCAGGCGAAGGTGGTGGCCACGCGCGGTCACGCCGACGGCACGCGCGTGCCGCAGCATGCGCCGAAGCCCTTCGTGCAGCCGCCGGAGCGCGTGGCGAAGGCCATCATCCGCTGCCTCCGCCGACCCACCTCCGAGGTCTGGACCAGCCACACCGTGCGCCTGAGCACGGGCCTTCTGAACGCCTTCCCGCGGCTGCTCGACGCGATCCTGCGCCGCGAGGCCAGGCGAACCCGGGCGCATCGGAAACCGTAGCGGAACACCCGTCGATCACGCTGCTATTCTCGTTCTCCCTCGCACGCACCCCACGGATCCATCGCAATGGCCATCAAGGTCGGCATCAACGGCTTCGGACGCATCGGTCGCCTCGTCTACCGCATCGGCGTGGAGCAGGGCGGCATCGAGTTCGTGGGCGTCAATGACCTGGTGCCTTCGGACAACCTGGCGTACCTGCTGCGCTACGACACCTCGCATCGGCGCTTCGGCCAGGAGGTGACCACTGCCGCCGACGGCTTCTCCTGCAAGGGCGTGAAGACGCTCTGCGTCAGTGAGAAGGACCCGGCGAAGCTGCCGTGGAAGTCGCTGGGCGTGCACTATGTGCTGGAGAGCACGGGGCTCTTCACCGAGTTCGAGAAGGCGAAGCTGCACCTCGACGCCGGCGCGAAGCGCGTGCTGCTCTCGGCGCCGACCAAGAGCGAGAAGGAGGTGCCCACCTTCGTCTACAAGGTCAACCACGAGGGCTACGACCCGGCCAGGCACACGGTCCTCTCCAACGCGAGCTGCACCACCAACTGCCTTGCGCCGATCGCCAAGGTGATCCTCGACACCTTCGGCTTCGAGGAGGGCCTGATGACCACGGTGCACGCGGTCACGGCCACGCAGCCCACGCAGGATGGTCCGAGCAAGAAGGACTGGCGCGGCGGGCGCAACGCGTATCAGAACGTGATCCCGTCGAGCACCGGGGCGGCGAAGGCCGCGGCGCTCTGCATCCCCGCGCTCAAGGGCAAGCTCACCGGCATGTCCTTCCGCGTGCCCACGGCCAATGTGAGCGCCGTGGATCTCACCTTCCGGACGGGGAAGCCCACCTCGCTCGACGCCATCAACGCGGCCATGAAGGCGGCGGCCGCCGGACCCATGAAGGGCGTCCTGGGCTACACCGAGGACGAGGTGGTCTCCAGTGACTTCATGAGCGACCCGCGCAGCTCGATCTACGACGCCAAGGCCGGCATCCAGCTCAATGATCGGTTCTTCAAGGTGGTGAGCTGGTACGACAACGAGTACGGCTATGCGGCGCGCTGCGTGGACATGCTGCGCATGATGGCCGAACGGGACGGCATTCGGTAGCGGAGCGGTCGCGTCGGCGCCGGCGACCTTGACGGTCCGGACCGGCCCGAAGCCCGTTCCACTCGACCCGGATCCTCCGATCGCGTGGCGCCGTCGCCGCGTACGCTGCCCGCCCGCGGCTCCCGCCATGCTCTTTCCCTTCGCCAACTACTGGTGGGCCTACGGCGCGTTCACGCTGCTGGTGATCGTGGTGCTCGTGGTGGACCTGGGCATCTTCCATCGGCGCCCGCATGTGATGAAGTTCCGCGAGGCGGCCACCTGGTCGGTGATCTGGCCGGTGCTGGCGCTGCTCTTCTGCCTGGGGCTCTGGCAGTACGCCGGCTGGCGCCTCCCGCAGGTGGAGGAGGCCACACCCGGATTCCTGAAGGCCGCCGGCTATGCCAGCGCCGGCGAAGCGGCGAACACGGTGGCGCTCCAGTTCCTGGCCGGCTATGTGGTCGAGCAGAGCCTGAGCGTCGACAACATCTTCGTCTTCGTGGTGATCTTCCGCTTCTTCGCCGTGCCGGCGCACCTCCAGCATCGGGTGCTCTTCTACGGAATCATCGGTGCGGTGGCGTTCCGGGCGGTCTTCATCGCCCTGGGAGCGGTGCTGCTCCAGTACCAGTGGGTGATCTGGATCTTCGGCGGCTTCCTGGTCCTCACCGGCATCAAGCTGATGGTGGCCAAGGAGAAGGAGAGGGACCTCTCGAAGAACTGGGTGGTGCGCCTGGCGCGGCGCGTGCTGCCCGTGACGCCGCAGTATCACGAGGCGCACTTCTTCATTCGGGAGGCGCATCCGGCCGCGGGGAATGAGAGCACCGCGGGCGGCACTGCGGGCGGCACTGCGGGCGGCACTGCGGGCGGCACTGCGGGCG
>CAZSVT010000105.1:0-9764 GCA_964610365.1 uncultured Isosphaeraceae bacterium | reverse complement strand
GCCCGAGGATGCGAAGTTCCTGGTGCCCGACGGCGTGCGCGAGCGCTTCGCGGAGGGCGTGGGGCGGCGCGGCGCGGAGCTCGCGAAGGCGTGGAGCGAGCTCTTCAAGAGGTATGCGGCCGCGTTTCCGCAGGAAGCCGCGGAGCTGCAGATGATCCGCGAGCGTCGACTGCCGGCGGGCTGGGAGTCGGCGCTCCCGAAGTTCCCGGCCGATGCGAAGGGCATGGCCACCCGCGTCTCGGGCGGCAAGGTGCTCAACGCGATCGCGTCGAAGGTGCCGTGGATGCTCGGCGGCGCGGCGGACCTGGCGCCGAGCACGAAGACGCGCCTGGAGTCCAAGGACGCCGGCGACTTCCTTCCCGCGTCGGTGGGTCGCAATCTCCACTTCGGCATCCGCGAGCACGCCATGGGCGCCGTCTGCAACGGGCTGGCGCTCTCGGGTCTCCGCCCCTTCGGGAGCGGCTTCCTCATCTTCAGCGACTACATGCGCGGCTCGATCCGCCTCAGCGCCCTCATGGAGCTGCCGGTGGTGTTCGTCTTCACCCACGACTCGATCGGGCTGGGCGAGGACGGCCCCACGCATCAGCCGATCGAGCAGCTGGCCAGCCTGCGGGCGATGCCCGGGCTGCTCCTGTTCCGTCCCTGCGACGCCAACGAGACGGCGGAGTGCTGGCGCCTGGCGATGGAATCGGTGAAGGAGCCCTCGGTGCTGGCGCTGTCGCGCCAGAACCTCCCCACGCTGGACCGAACGCGCGTCGCCGACGCGAAGGGATGTGCGCGCGGCGCGTATGTCCTGCGGGATTCTCCCGGTGGCGCGCCGCAGGTGATCCTCCTCGGTACGGGCAGCGAGGTGTCGCTCTGCATCGCCGCCGCGGAGGCGCTGGAGCGCGACGGCGTGCGCGTGCGCCTGGTGAGCATGCCCTGCTGGCAGCTCTTCGAGCGGCAGGACGAGTCGTACCGCGAGCAGGTCCTGCCCTCGACCATCACCGCGCGCGTGGCGGTGGAGCAGGCCAGCACCTTCGGATGGGAGCGCTACGTCGGTCTCGGCGGGGCCGTGGTGGGCATGACCACCTTCGGCGCGTCGGGTCCCATCGGGCAGCTCCAGCAGCACTTCGGCTTCGAGCCCGACCACGTGGCGGCGGTGGCGAAGCGGATCCTGGAGCGGCAGGCCCGCGGAGGTCCGCGATGAGCGCGGCGCCGAAGGGGACGATCGTGATCGGGAGCGATCACGCCGGATTCGACCTGAAGGAGTCGCTCCTGCCGTTCGTGCGCTCGCTGGGGCACGAGGTCATCGACGTGGGCACGCATTCGCGCGATCCCGTGGACTATCCCGACTACGCGGAGAAGGTGGCGGAGCAGGTGCTCACCGGCCGCGCCGTCCGCGGCATCCTGCTCTGCGGATCGGGCGTGGGCGCCAGCGTGGCCGCGAACAAGATCCCGGGCATCCGCGCCGGCAACTGCGAGGACTACTACTCGTCGCACCAGGGCGTGGAGCACGACGACATGAACGTGCTCGTCCTGGGCGGCCGCATCGTGGGGTCGGCGCTCGCGCAGGACATGGTCCGGGCCTTCCTGGCGGCGGTCTACACCGCCGAGGAGCGTCATCGTCGCCGCCTGGCCAAGGTGGAGGCGATCGAACGGCATCCGGAGCGCTACCGGGAATGGAGCCGCCGCGGCGGAGTCTGAAGCACGCAGGATCGCGGCGCCGCCACCGCGCGGCCGGCGATCGATCGAGAAACGCACGGAGCACGCACATGAGGAAGGCAGCACGCATTCGAAGCCCGCACGCCGTCATGACCGCCGTCGCGGCGATGATCGCGTTCGGCGCGGTCGCATCGACGCAGTCGGTGGCCCCCAAGGGCGACTGGGAGACGCTCCCGCCGGCGTTCCCCGAGGTGGAGGCGGCCATCAAGTCCGCCGCGATCTCCATGGACAAGGCGATGTCCATCGCCGAGCAGGCCGCCGGCGGATCCGCGACCTCGGGGCGCGTGGTGGTCGGATCCGGAGGCGCGATCACCTACGAGTTCGTCTGCAGCGCGGGCGGACAGATGAAGCGGGTGGTGGTCGACGGCCGGACCGGCCAGGTCACCGCCGCCACGCTCACGCTCGGATCGGCCATCGCCAAGGCGCTGGAGCGCGTGCCGGGGACGGTGAAGATGGCGGACGGAAACCTGGTCGCGGATCCGCCCGTCTACATGGTGCAGGTGATCTCCGGAAACCGGCTCCACGAACTCACGATCGACGCGATCAGCGGCGCCGTCGTCCAGGAGGTGGTGCGCGGACGATTTCCCGGCGCCCTCGCCGACGGCGAGATCGTGAAGACTCCCAGCGGACTCCAGTTCATCGAGATCGATCCGGGATCGGGGGCGACACCCGCGGGACCGACGGCCCAGGTGAAGGTGCACTACACGGGCTACCTGGTCGACGGGTCGAAGTTCGACAGCTCGGTGGATCGCGGGCAGCCCGTGACTTTCCGTCTCGACCAGGTGGTGAAGGGCTGGTCGGAGGGCGTGGGCTCCATGAAGGTCGGCGGGAAGCGCAAGCTGATCATTCCCTACGCCCTGGGCTACGGCGAGGAGGGGCGCGGGCCGATCCCGCCGAAGGCCACGCTCATCTTCGATGTCGAACTCCTGGGAACGAACTGAGCGTCGGCGCGGATACGATGAGGTCATGACCACGAGAACCACCCATCGCCTCGCCTGGTCGCTGGTGCTGCTCTCCGCGTGCGTCGTCGCGGCCTGCGACGAGGACCGCGCTCCGCCCGTGGTGGCCACGCAGGATCCGAACGCGGCGAATCCGAACGGCCCCGAGGGTCGGACGCAGAACGCCGGTCCGAATCCGATCAGCGGTCACCGCCAGAGCGCGCTGGGCAAGGCCTACGACGTGGCGGAGAACCTGCGCGACAAGAAGATCCCCGAGTACAACAAGAAACTCGAGGAGGAAGCGGACAAGGTGACGCCGAAGCCCCGCTGATCGCCGGGGCGGGCGTCCGCGCCGATCGAAGCGGCGTGGATCGCTCCGGGTTCCGCGGACGACGCGGTCATCGCGTCGTCAGGGCGTCGGGATTGAGTCCGCGCAGGTCGTCGGTGACGAAGAGGCCGTCGCGCCGGATGACCGTGTCGTCGAAGGAGATCGTGCCGCCTCCATGTTCGGGGCGCTGGATGCAGACGAGGTCCCAGTGGATCTCGCTCTTGTTTCCGTTGTTGGCCTCGGCGTAGCAGTTGCCGGGGGTGAAGTGGAAGCTGCCGGCGATCTTCTCGTCGAAGAGGATGTCCTTCATCGGCTCCCGGATGTACGGGTTGAAGCCGATGGCGAACTCACCGACGAAGCGGGCGCCGGGATCCGTGTCGAAGATCGATTCGAGCGTCGTCGGGTGCTGGTCGGCGCGGCAGGAGACGATCCGCCCGCCCTTGAACTCGAGGCGCACGTTGGTGAAGGTCGTGCCGTTGTAGATCGTCGGCGCGTTGAAGTGGATGATCCCGTCCACGCTGTCGCGCACCGGGGCGGTGAAGCACTCGCCGTCGGGGATGTTGGCGTGGCCGCAGCAGGGAACGACGCCGATCCCCTTGATGCTGAAGCGCAGATCCGTGTCGCCGGGGCCCTGGATGCGCACGCGATCCGTCGACCGCATCCGCGCCGCGAGCTTCTCGGCGGCGGCGGCCATGCGACCGTAGTCGAGGGTGCAGACCTCGAAGTAGAAGTCCTCGAAGGCCTCGGTGCTCATGCCCGCCAGCTGGGCCATCGACGGGGTGGGCCAGCGCAGCACGCACCAGCGCGTGTGCGGCACGCGCTGCTCGAAGTGCACGGGCTTCTGGTAGAGGCGCGCCACGCGCTGCATCTGGGCGTCGGCGATGCCGGCCATCTCGCTGACATTCTCCGAGCCGCGCACGCCGATGTAGCACTGCATGCGCTTCATGCGCTCGCGGTCGTACTCGGCCCAGACGCGGAGATCCTCCTCGGCGGCGTCGCGGTTGAGCGCCCGCATCACCCGCGTGCGGCGCAGCGCCGCGTGGGCGTGACCGCCGGCGCGCCGCGCCTCCTCCACGATGGCCACGGCGACCTCGTCCGGACAGTCGAAGGTCTCGACGAGGAGGTGTTCGCCCCGCGCGAGCCGGACCGAGTGCGTGACGAGATTGCGGGCGAGCGTGCGGAGGCGTGGATCGAGCATGGCCCGATGCTACCGGGACGCGGGACGCTCGAGGGCGGCGGGCGGCCGCAGCGGCAGCGCCAGCGCGGGATCGCCCAGCAGCACGAACTTCATCGGCTGGAAGAAGATGCTCGGCGGATACCAGCTCTCGGTGGGGACGAGGGCGTCGAGGCGCTCGCGCCGGCGATAGGCCGTGATCGCCCGCCGCCACGCTTCGCCGATCGTCGGCGGAGCGCCCCGCTCGCGCGCCAGGTCGGCGCAGGCGTCGGAGAAGCCTTCCAGCAGCGTCACGGCGCAGGGCTGCGATCCGGTGGAGCAACCGATGACCGCGATCGCACCGCCGACGGGCCGTCGAAGGAGGCGCTCGGAGAAGGAGGAGCGGTCGCCCTCGCCGGCCTGGATGGGCGCGGGTGCGGGCGGCGGGGCGTCGAAGCGCTCGCCGGCGCCGGTGCCGCGATGCATGGTCCCGCGCTCGTCGAGGTAGGGGCCGTAGGGCGGAAGCGCCGTCCACTCGGCGGTGGAGCAGCCCGCGGAGACGAGGATGGGAGGCGCCGCGTCCGTCGGCGCCTTCGCCTGGTCCACCATCTCCTCGGAGAGGCAGTGCTCCCACGCCCACGGCTGTCCGTGGCCCGTGTGCATCAGGAGGCGCGTTCCCCGCGCCAGCTCGGCGCGCATCGCCGATGCGTCGGGCGCCGCGGATCCATCGTCGTCGTGGATGAAGGCGCGGGCGCCGCCGGCGATGCATCCGTCGAGCACGACGGTCATCGACCGGACGCGCGGACGCACATCCACCCAGCCGCCCACCGCGAAGACGGCACTGCCGGTCTCGGCCGCGCCCGCCGTGAGCGAACGCTCCCAGGCCACGGTCTTGAGGGCCAGCGCGGCCGCGTCCTCCGGCGTGGAGACGGGCCAGCGACCCAGCGCGATCTCGGGATCGAGGTCCATGCCGTCGGCGTTGATGGGGCCGTCCTTGTTCGCCTCGCCGTGGACCTCGCCGCGGTAGTGCTCGTGCACGCCGTCGCGCCGGCCGTTCCAATCCTGGAACGCGCCGTCGGGTCCGGCGAGGTCGGCGTAGTAAAGATCACTCGGGTAGAAGGCCCAGTTCGCGGCGGCGGGCTCCACCCGATCGAGCGTCATGAAGAAGACCGGCAGCGTGTCGCCGTCACCGACGAGCAGGCACGAACCCAGCGCTCCGCGCGACCAGCGATCGAAGAGGCGGCGCTTGAGACGCTCGGGGGCGCCTCGATCCGAGGGCGCCATCCCGTCGAGCATCGACTCGAGCGATTCGAAGGCCACGCCGTCGTTCTGCGGCGTCCCGGCGCGCCACGCCAGGTAGGGGGCGAGGGCGTCGCGGAAGCGCTCCGGCGCCACCACCAGGTGGAGCCGCGACCCGGCGGCTGCGGCGGGGGCGATGCTCAGGGCGATCGCGACGGCGCCGGCGATGGATCGTGAAGGCGGCATGCGGTTGGATCGAGCAGTGAGCGGAGGTGCGCGGGGCGGAGCGAGGTGAAGTCGTCCACCACGAGCTCGGCGGCGCGCAGTTCCTCGCGCGTGCGACCGGGCGATGCGACGGCGACGCAGCGCATCCCGGCGCGATGGGCGGCCTCGATGCCGGGAGCGGCGTCCTCGAAGACCAGGGCGCAGGAAGGCGGCGCGCCCAGCCGTTCCGCGGCGCGGAGGAAGACCTCGGGATCGGGCTTGCCGCGCGCGACATCGGCGCCGGAGACGGTGGCGTCGAAGGACGCATCCGCGGGAAGCGCCGCGACGAAGGCGGCCACGTTCGCCGGAGGCGCGGAACTGCCGGCCGCCAGCCGCCAGCCCGCGACGCGCAGCGACCGGAGCAGCTCGACGGCGCCGGCGATCGGCCGGGGGTCCGCGGCGAAATGCCGGCGGAAGTGGCCCTCCTTCGCCTCCGCGAGTCGATGGAGCGATTCCCCCGACGGCACCGGGAGACCCGCGCGGCGCCACAGCTCGGGGATGATCTCCTCGTTGCGCCGCCCGAAGCTCCAGGCGAAGAGCTCGGGCGTGAGCGGGACGCCGTGCTCCGCGCAGAGGTGGCGCCACGCCGCGTGGTGCTCGTCGAAGGTGTCGAAGAGCGTTCCGTCGAGGTCGAAGATGGCGGCGGGAGCGTGCATGGGCGCGGGGCGATCAGCGGGCGGCGGCCGGCGCCGCCTCCAGCACGGATCGAATGATCGAGATCGCCCGATCGACGGCGGCGGCGTCCACATCGAGGTGCGTGACGGCGCGGAGGCGGTGGGGCCCCATGGGGATGAGCCGCACGCCGCGTTCCGCCAGCCGCGCGGCGACCGCGGAGGCACCGCCCGGTTCCGGCGTCACGGTGAAGAAGACCATGTTCGAAGGGATCGACTCCGGCGTCCCCTCGAGCCGCAGGTTGCGGGCGTCCGCCAGCCCGCGCGCCAGTCGCTTCGCATTCGCATGATCCTCGGCCAGCCGATCGACATGGTGGTCGAGGGCCCAGATGGCGGCCGCCGCCAGGAGCCCCGACTGGCGCATGCCTCCGCCGAACATCTTGCGGAAGCGCCGGGCGCGGTCGATGAACGGGCGCGGCCCGGCGAGCGCGCTGCCGACGGGACAGCCGAGGCCCTTCGAAAAGCAGAGGCTCACCGTGTCGGCGTGGTCGGCGAAGCGGCGCATGGAGTGGCCGGAGGCGACGGCGGCGTTGGCCAGGCGCGCCCCGTCGATGTGGACATGCAGGCCCGCCTCGCGCGCCGCGCGGGAGACCTCCTCCACCTGCGCCAACGGCCACACCGTTCCGCCGCCGCGGTTGTGGGTGTTCTCGATGATCACCATGCGGCTGCGCGGCGAGTGGATGTCCCGCCCGCGCAGAGCGCGGCGGAGATCGTCCGCCCGGAAGAGGCCGCCGTCGCCGTCCAGCGGGGCGATCATGCAGCCGGAGAGGGCCGCCGGCGCGCCCGTCTCGTAGTGCACGATGTGGCTGTCGCGATGGGCGATGATCTCGTCGCCCGGCTCGCAGGCGCCGCGGATGGCCAGCTGGTTGGCCATGGTGCCGCTGGGCGTGAAGAGCGCGGCCTCCTTGCCGAGCAGCGCCGCTACCTTCGCCTCGAGGGCCGCGACGGTCGGTTCGTCCCCGAGGACATCGTCACCCAGGGGCGCGCGACGCATCGCGTCCCACATTGCCGGGACGGGCCGGGTCACGGTATCGGAGCGAAGGTCGATGGCGTCCACGGCGCAGAGGGTAGATCAGGGCCCGTTTCGGGGGAGCGACCTTGGGGCGACGGAGCCTCGGCGGCCGATATCGAGGTGGATGCGGCGCTTCCATCGGGCGGCCTGGATGCTCACCTCGACATGCGCGGCGGCATGGCCGATCGCCGCGGCGACGACGGCGCCGCAGGGGTCGCGGGATGACGGCGCCGCCCGCGAAGCGATCGAGACGCCCCCGCGCCATCGGGCGCTGGCCACCGGCTTCGAGCCCGATCCGGCGCTGCCCAGCGAACTGCCGCCGGGCTTCTTCCGGCTCCTCTCGCGCGAGTCGGGTCGCGAAGGGCTGCCGCCCTTCGGGCGCGTGGCCGCCACGGACGATCGCGCGGCGGAGGGACGCTGGGGGTTGGAGTTCCATCTCGCCGGCGGCGGCATGGCGGTGGCCACCGAGCCCGCGCTCCTGCCGGCGCGGAGCGGCGAGTGGTTCGAAGTCTCCGCGTCGGTGCTGGTGGACGGCCTGGAGCGATCGGCCGCATCCGTGTCCATGCGGGCCCTCGACGCCTCCGGTACGCCGATTCCCGGCGCCGCGTGGAGCAGCCGCGCCGGCGCCGAGCGCGGCTGGCAGCGCCTCGCGGTGCGCGCGGGACCGGCGCCCGAGGGCACGAAGTCCATGGAGGCGACGCTCGAAGTGCATCCGATCGCCCCCGGCGACGCCACGGGCGATGTGCGCGGCACCGTGGTCTTCGACGCCCTGGAGATCTGGCGACTGCCGCGCGTGCGCCTGGAGATCGATCGAGCCGGCGCGCCGATCGGCGAGGCGCCGCGCCGGGCGCTCGTCTCCGTGACGGATCCGGCGCCGAGTTCGACCACTCGGCTGCGGCTGGTCGACCAGGACGGGCGCGAGCTGGGGGCGTGGAGCCTGGACGGCGAGGGGGCGTTCGAGGTGGCGCTGCCGGCGCTGGGGCCGGGCTGCGCGGCGCTCGAGGCGGCGATCGACGAGGGCGACCGGGCGCTGGTGCGCGAGACGCGGACCATCGCGGTGGGCGATCGGCCGGCCCTTCGCGAGGCGCACGCGGACGCCACCATTCGCTTCGGCCTGTGGATCGATCGTCCGTCGTCGGAGGCTGCGCGGGCGCTGCTGGAATCGATCCGCCTGGTGCGGCCCGACTTCGTGGTGGTGGAGCTGGACGACGGCGAGGCGTCGCCGGCCGGCGCGCTGACGATGGAGGCGATGCGCCGCTGGTGCGACGAACTCCGGCTCGACGGCATCGAGCCGATCCTCCGGCTCTCGCGGATTCCCCGCACCGTCGCCGAGGCGACGAGCCTGGAGCCCGCGGACCCGGCGGGCCTCTTCGAGCGCGACGACGACGCGTGGCGCGGCGCGTACGGCGCGTGGTTCGAGCGGTTCGGCCACATGCAGCGGCGCTGGATGATCGCGGCGTCGCCGGCGCGCCCGACGCCGATCGAGCGGCGCCTGGACGGGCTCGTGCCCGGGTTCGTCCAGTGCGAGGGCGTGGTCCAGGTGGTGGACGCCGACGCCGGCGCGACCCGCGGCGCCGCGGACGCCGCGGCGCGCGCGGCGATCGATCGCTGGCGCCACGGCGCGGCGATGCTCGCCCTGCGCGGGGCGATCGGCGCGGAGCCCGGCGCGGCGGCGATGGCGTGGGGCGCGCTGGCCTCGGCGGCGCGCGGGGCGCGGTCCATCGGCAACCTCGACGCCGGGAGCGACCTGGGCTGCCTCCTCCTCTCCTGCGACCGCGCCGCGCGCGTGCTGGTGTGGCGGCGCGACGCGGCGCCGCCCGCGAGCGCGGTCCTTCCCTTCGACGGCGAGTCGATGCACGCCGTCGACGCCCTCGGCGCCCCGGTGGCGCTGGAGCGTCGGCGCGGCGCCGTCACGGCGATGATCGGCTCGACGCCGGTGGTGGTGGAGGGGCTCGACCCGACGCTCGGCGCCTTCCTCGCCGGCATCCGCTTCCAGCCCGATCGTCTCCAGGGAACCACCGCCGAGCAGTCGCTCTCGCTGCGCCTCTCCAATCCATGGGAGGTGACGATGGAGGGCACGCTCCGCTTCGTCGCCCCGGTCGACTGGGGCTTCGTGCCGCGCTTCCAGCGATTCTCGCTGCCGCCCGGCGCCGACTCGGTGATCGCGGCGCGCCTGGTGCTGCCGCGCTCGGCGCTGACGGGCGCCCAGCGCGTGGGCGTGGAGCTGGAGTTCACCGCCGATCGCGGGCGCGCCCTGCGCGTCGATCCACCGATCGAGATCGCCGTGGACGACTTCACCTGCGAGGCGTCGATGCGGCGCGTGACGCTCCCCGACGGGCGCGGCGGCGCGGTGATCGAGGTGGAGCTCGCGAACCGTTCCGATCGGGCGCTCGAACTGGAGACGACCGTCTCCACCGCCAGCGGCATGGCCCGTCGCGACGGACCGATCCGCCTG
>CAZSVT010000104.1:0-9806 GCA_964610365.1 uncultured Isosphaeraceae bacterium | reverse complement strand
CCGTCGCGTCCGCCATGATCAGGGCGCCCACCGGTTCGGACGCTTCCGCCTGGGCCCCGCATCGACGCTGTCCATCGGTGACGACGCGGAGTGGGAGGCCGTGGAGGCGGCGGCGCAGGATGCGATCGCCCGGCGGAACTCCCAGTTCACTCCGGCGTCGCCCTCCGGTCCGTCGGCCAGCCCCGACTACGCCGACGACGAGATCGTCGGCCAGGTGGATCCCCTCGTGGCCCGCTGGCGCCTCCGCGCCAACCTGCTCTCGGCGGCGCTTGCGGGGGACGCGCGACGGCACGATCACGCCATCGGTCTCCTTCAGCGCCGCCTGCGCCAGGACGGCCTGGAGCCCCGGTGGGCGGTGATGAATGCGCAGGCGTGGTTCGAGGAGCTTGCGGGTCCGCTCGATCGACCCGAGGAGGCGTTCGCGCTCGCGGCGCCGGCATGGCTGGCACTCGCGGGCGCGCTCGACCCCGGCGAGCAACTCGCCGAGACGGCTCGATTGATCGTCGCCGGGCGCTGGGGCCTGGCGCTCCTGCTGGCCCGGTCGCTCGAGCCGGCGAGTCTTCCCCCCGGCGGGCGCGAGTGGATCGCGCAGTTGATCCGCACCATCGAGCCCTGGGCGCGGCGAGAGCCGCCATCGCCGCCGCGGCCTGGGCCGCACGCCGCCTGGGACGAGCCCACGGATGCGGTCATTCGACGCCTGCTGGACGCGGAGGTCGTGCCATGAACCATCGGATCGGATGGACTCGGACGCCGCTCGTTCGCTTCGTAGTGCGACTCTCCGCCGCCTTCGCCTTCGCCGTCGCTGGCGGCGCCGCGATGGCCGTCGCCGAACCCGCGCCGACGCCCGACGAGTCGCTCGCGGCGTCGTTGGCGTGGGCCATCGAGTCGGCTCCGGAACTGGACGCTTCCGCAAGGCCCGCGCTCGCCCGGGCGGCCGCCGATGCCGCTCGGCCGTTGGCGCCGCTGGCTGGTGACGCCACCGCTCGATTGGGAACCGATCTCGCGTCGGCCATCCGCGCCGGCGCGTGGCCTTTCGCGGCGCCGGGTCGCGAACGGACGCACGAGGGCCGTGCCTGGCTCGAGGACTCGATTCGATTCGCGGTGCGGCGCGCGGTTCGAAGGGCCGGCGCGAGCGCCGAAGAGTTGCACGAGGCTCGATCGATCCCCTCGCGGGCGCTCGCCGCGATCCGCACCTTCCTGGACGAGACCAGGCGGGATTGGCCATCGGAAGACCGGGAGATGATCCTGGCGGGGGCGAAGGCGGACCTCGGTCGTCGCGCCGCGCTCTTCGGCAATGCCTTCGTGCCTTCGCTCTGGCCGCCCTGCCCTCAGGCCGGAGGCGCGCCTCCTCCAGACGTGGGCTCCACCATCCTCGAGCAACTGCGCATTGCGCCCCAGCTCCTCCTGACCACGCTGAGCGAGGAGAGCGGCCTCGACCCCGACGCCCCCGACTGGCGCCTCATCGATGCGCGCCTCCAGGTGATGATCGCGCTTCGAGCGGTGGAGGGCTTGCGGCGGAACTGCCCGGACGAGCCCCTCGATCTGCCGGAGTCGCTCGTCGAGCGCGAGATGGCGCTGATCCGCCGTGCCGGGGATGTCGAGGAGTCGGAGTCGGCCCGCCGCGCGGAGGAACCACTCGAGGAGGAGATGATCAACGACGACGGAACGCTGGGTTCTCCATCAGCGACCCGGCGGTCGCGCGCCGCCGTCGGCCTGGATCACGACGCGGCGATGCAGCGGGCCTTCGAGGGCTCGGGAGTCGTGGTCGTGCACGGAACGCCCATCCTCCCGCGATCCTGGGTTCCGCGTGCCGGGCGGTCCATCGACTGGAGGCCGCCGCGCGCCGCGCGATAGAGCTCAGCGCGCCCCCTGCTCCACCCATCGGCGCAGGAGCGCCAGCTCCGTGGCGGAGAGTCGCGGCCCATCCGGCGGCATCGCGTCGAGATCCCCTTCGGGGAGCTCCACGCGCCGAAGGAGTTCGCTCTCGTCCGCGGACCCCTCCCGCACGATCCAGACGCCGTCATCGTCCTGCCGAACGACCATCGAACGATCACCGAGGAACAGTCCGCCCTTGCGCCGACCACCGAGGTGACACTCGGAGCAGTGCGCCGCGAAGAGCGCCCGGACATGCTCGTCGAAGAACACCTGTTCCGGCACCTCGAGGTCGACCGCTCGACCACCGGCACCGGCCCGGGCGCCATCGCCGGTGGTGGAGCCACCCTCCCCCGCTGCGCCTCTTGGAAGCTCGGGGCCGCGCCGGGCGGAGGAGCCGTCGTCGGTCACCCCGCCGCCCAGCGTCGCTCGCAGGGCGCGGAAGAGGACCTCGGTGGTGTAGTCCGATCCCCACTTGAGCTGTCCGCCCAGGTGTCCGCAGTATCCCACCACCACCGCCGAAAGGATCAACCATGCTCGAAACGCCGTCAGTGCGCCGCGCCTCGGGGGTCCTGCCGATGGGCGGCTCAGCGCCAGCGCCGCGATCGCAGCGAGCACGATGGCAACGGCCGAGATCACGCCGGTGCGGCGGTGCCACTCGAGCGTCTCGCCGGCGTCTCCGCCGAAGGCGGCGTTCAACCATCCGCTCCATGCCGAGAAGGGGGCCGAGATCGCCGCGATGATCAGCATCGAGGTCGCGGCGGGGGTCGGTCCGGTCCTTCGGCGAATCCACGCCCAGCCCTCCACGAGCATCGCGGCCGCCGTCAGCGCGAGCGGGAAGTGCAGCAGCACGGGATGGAATCGGCCGAGCGCCTCGAGCCAGAGATCGGCGAGCGTCACTGCGTCATCGTAACGGCGCGGGACGGAGCAACCGCGGCGTCGCGGGGTCGAAGGGTCACGGGGTCGCAGGCTCGCGGGATCGCGGGATCGCGGGGTCGAAGGGTCACGGGGTCGCAGGCTCGCGGGGTCGCATCGCTCGTCGGGGACCTCCGCGCGACAGTCCCGACGGTGTCCGCTCGCGGGACCATCGATTCCCACCGTTTTCCCCAGCCTGGCACACGCCTGTCGCCCGTGGGAGTAGTTGCGGTGGCTGACGCCGCAAGTCGTGTCCTTCCTTGCGTCAACCCCCCTCTGCCCTCTCCGTCTGAATTCGCGACGGAGGGGGTTTTTCTATGGTGCCGGCGGAGAGACCGGTCGCTCCTCGTCGTCGGACCGCAGGTGCTCCGCGAGGAACCGCATCCACGCCCGCTTCGACTCCGGGTGCGACTCCGACAGCGTGTTGTGATCGCCCCCGGGATACTCGATCAGCGTCACGCGATCGGGCGCCGCGTCGCGGATGAGTCGGCCATGCATGATCGGCACGATCCAGTCCGCATCGCCGTGCACGATGAGGATCGGCGCCCGGCACCGAGCCACCACGTCCACCGGCGCCCGCTCGTCTCCGATGGCCATCGCCGCGAGCGCCCGCGCCAGCGGGCCCGGCTCGGCGCCTCCCAGCGCCGTGGCCGCCGCGAGGCGCCATGAGGCGAAGGGACTCTCGAGGGCCGCCGCCCTCACCTCCGGCCGCTCGGCCAGGACATTGATCGCAATCGCCGCGCCCAGCGACTGGGCGAAGATCCCCACCCGCGCCGGGTCCACCTCCGGCTGCGCCAGCATCGCGTCGAGCGCCGCCATCGTGTCGTCGATGAGCAGGTCGCGCCGCGACGCGCTACCCTCGCTCTCGCCATAGCCGCGATAGTCGAAGATGAAGAGGTTGAATCCGCTGAACGGCAGATCGGCGACGAAGTCGTAGTGCCAGTTCATGTTGCCGGCGTTGCCGTGCACGAAGAGGATCGACGGGGCGCCGTTCTCCTCGCGCGCCGAGGCCGCGGCGGGAACGAACCAACCGCAGAGCCGCGTGCCGTCGCGGGACTCGAATCGCACCACGCGTCCCTCCGGCGCATGCCGAGGCACCGGCGTGGGTTCGCGGATCGGGTGATAGAAGAGTCGCTCGGCGCAGCCGCTCACTCGGGCCACGAGGATGACGACCACCGCGATCGCCGTCCAGCGACCGAGGACCCACGCCCAGCGACGGCCTCGGCGCGGGGCACCGTCAGCGCGAGCCGGCTCGCGGCTCGGCCGCGCCGCCTTCGCCTCGGCATCCGGCGACGGCGCCTCGGCGGGCGCGGACTCCGGCCGCCCCGCCTTCGCCGCGCCGTCCGCCGGCGCCCGTGGATCGTTGCCGCTCATGCCCGACAGTTCCGGCACGCCGGATCCTCGCAGGGCTCGATGTGGGCGGTGGCGTCGCCGGGACCGAGCACCCCCTCGATCTCGTGCTCGATGGCCGACGCCGCGGCATGCGCCGTCCGGACATCCGTCGCCGGCGGGACCATCATGTGGAACTCCGCCCAGTGATCCCGGCCCACGTGCCGGACGCGCAGCGCATGCCAGGAGCAGATGCGGGGCGGGCGCCCCTGCGGTCCGCGGTGCGCTTCGAGGATCCGCTCGATCTCCTCCGCGTCGCGCGGATCCTGCTCGTCCACCAGGTCGCCCAGCGCGCGGCGCAGGACGCGCACGCCCATCACGCCGATCATCGTGCCCACCACGATCGCGCTCACCGGGTCGAGCCATGTCCAGCCGGTCAGCCGCACCGCGCCGAGCGCGGCGATCGCCGCGAGCGTGGTGACCGCGTCGCTCAGGAGGTGCTTGCCGTCGGCGACCAGCGCCGGGCTTCCTCCGCGCCGACCCAGCCGCAGCAACCACGCGCCCACGCCTCCATTGGCCGCCACCGTGACGACGAGCAGCAGCAGGCCCGCGTCGATCGCCTGGAGGACGATCTCGCCGCGCACGAGCACTTCCACGGAGCGCCACACGATCACCACCGCCGCCAGGGCGATCATGCCGCCCTCGAGCGCCGCCGAGAGCAGTTCGAATCGCCCGTGACCGTAGGGATGGGTCCGATCCGCGGGTCGATGGGCGTGCCGGATCGCCCAGAGCGCCACGAGCGACGCGATGACGTTCACCAGCCCCTCCAGCGCGTCGGAGAAGATCACGCTGCTTCCCGTGAGTCGCCACGCGATCACCTTGGCGGCCGTCAGCAGCACCGCCATGATCACGGCGATCCACGCCGCCCGGCGCTCCCGTCGCGCCGCGACGCCGGCGTCGCCCGGACCTTCCACGGGGCGCGGTGTGGACATGCCCGAAGCGTAGTCGCCGGCGCCGTGGCACAATGCACGCATGGATGTCACGCCGCTGGCCACCATCGCCGTCGCCACGGACTTCTCCGAGCCGGCATCGGTCGCCGTGGGTTGGGGGCATCGCCTGGCGGCGCTGCACGGCGCCAGGATCGTGCTCATCCACGCCGTCGGCGGCGCCCAGGATCGTCACCTCTCCGCCGACGAGGCGCAGCGCGGCCTGGACGGCGTCGCCGCCCCCATGCGCGCCGAGGGGCTGCGCGTGGAGGTGCGCCTGGTGCAGGGCGCCGCGGGAAGCGTGCTGGCCGCCGCCGCCGTCGACGCCCGCGCCGATCTCCTGGTGATGGGCAGTCACGGCCACGGCGTGCTCAAGCGCCTGCTCCTGGGCTCGGTGGCCGACGAACTGCTCCGCACCGCCGCCCTGCCGCTCCTCGTGGTCCATCCGCGAGACGGACAGCGCCCCGTCCGCTTCCAGACCGCGCTCGTGGGGATCGACTTCGGCGACGCCGCCGAGCGCGCCGCGGGGCTCGCGCTGCGGATGCTCGAGCGGTCGAACGACTCGCGCCTCCTGCTCCTGGCCGCCACGCAGCTTCCCGTGACCTTCGTCGGTCCGGATGCGCCGGCCATGCCGCTCGTGGATGTCTCGGAGGTCAACGACTCCGCGCGGAGCGGCGTCTGCCGGCTCACGCGCGAACTCGGCGGACACGGCGTGGCGGTGGAGGGGCTCGTCTGTCCCGGGACGCCGTCGGAGGCGATCATCGACACCGCCGAGGACCGTCGCGTGGACTTCGTCGCCGTCGGCGGCGTTCCCCGTTCCGGCGCCGCCCGCATCCTGCTGGGCAGCACGGCGATGGATCTCGTCCATCACGCCGTCTGCCCGGTGCTCGTCGCTCGCTAGCCCGGGACGGCGCCGGCCGCGGCCCGGCGCGGGACTCGTTCATCGGCGGCGCTCGTCCACGCTCCCGCAGCCCTAGATCTCCACCTGGGTCCCGAACTCGACGACGCGCTCCGGCGGCAGGTTGAAGAAGCGGATGGAGTCGGTGGCCCCGCGGGAGAGGCTGGCGAAGAGCCGCTTGCGCCATCGCGCCATCGGCGTGTCCCCCGTGGGAAGCACCACCAGTCGGCGGGCGAAGAAGGTGGTGCTCCCGGGATCCAGCTGGATGCCGTGGGGGCGGATGCGCTCCAGCAGCTTCGGCACATCCGGCTCCTCCATGAATCCGAGCTGGATGGTGACGCGCCAGAAGCCGTCGGGGAGCCACTCCACGTGGACCTTGCGATGCTCCGGCATCACCGGCAGCGACGAGGTCACCACGCTGAGGAGGATCACCTGCTGATGGAGCACGTGCGAGTGCTCCACGAACGCCACGAGCGAGTAGGGCGTGTTGCGGTTGCCGGCGAGGAAGACCGCCGTTCCCGGAACGCGCGGCACCACCTGGGCCCAGAGCGTGGCGAGGAAGACATGGATGTTCCTCGTGTCATCGAGGAGCTTCCGCGCCACCAGCGTGGAGCCCTGGAGCCAGGTGAGGAGCACCACGGCGCCGGCGCATCCGATGGCCAGGGCGAACCAGCCTCCGGCGAGGATCTTGAGCGAGTTGGCGGCGAGGAACAGGAGGTCCACCACCAGGAAGATCGCGGCGACCGACATCACGTAGCGGCGGCGCCAGCGCCAGAGCCGCCGGGCCACGAAGGCGAAGAGGATCGTGGTGATGGCCATGTTCGCCGAGACGGCGATGCCGTACGCGCCGGCCAGCGCCAGGCTGCTCTGGAACATGAGCACCGTCACCACGCATCCCACCGCCATCACGCTGTTGATCGCCGGCACGTAGACCTGCGATTCCGACATGCTCGAGGTGTGCAGGATCTGGATGCGCGGCAGGTATCCCAGCCGCACCGCCTGGCGCGCGAGACTGAAGACGCCGCTGATCATGGCCTGGCTGGCGATGACGGCGGCGAGCGTGGCGAGCACCACGAGCGGCACGCGGAGCGAGGCCGGCGCCAGGTCGTAGAACGGGTTGGCCACCGCCGCGGCCATCGCCTCCGGCGAGGTGCGCACCGCCGTCAGCAGGTGCGCCCCCTGGCCGAAGTAGTTGAGGAGGAGCGCCGGGCACGCCACCAGGTACCACGCCAGCCGCACCGACCGCAGGCCGAAGTGGCCGACGTCGGCGTACAGGGCCTCGGCGCCGGTGACCACCAGGAAGACGCTGCCCAGCAGCACGAAGGTCTCCCACGGCGACTCCTGCACGAAGCGGATCGCGTAGACCGGGTTCACGCTCGTCCAGATGCCCGGCTCCTGCATCAGGCCGAGGACGCCCAGCGCGGCGATCGATGCGAACCACACCAGCATCACCGGCCCGAAGACCGTCCCGATGCGCCCGGTGCCGAACTGCTGCACCGAGAAGAGCGTGACCAGGATTCCCAGCGTGATCGGCACGATCGCCGGCGTCAGCGATTCATTGACCTTGGAGAGCCCCTCCACCGCCGAGAGCACCGAGATGCTGGGCGTGATGATGCCGTCGCCGAAGAGCAGCCCCGAACCGAAGGCGGCGAGCACTCCCAGGGAGGCCACCGTCCGCGTGCTGCGCCGCCCCAGGCTCCGGGGCACCAGGGCCAGCAGCGCGAAGAGTCCGCCCTCGCCGCGGTTGGTGGCGCGCATGACCACCGTGAGGTACTTGAGGCTCACCACGATGGCGATCGACCAGAAGACGAGCGAGAGGACGCCGCGGATGAAGTCCTCCTCCAGGGCGCGTCCGTCGCCGCCATGCAGGTGGATCTCCACGCACTCCTTGAGGGCGTAGAGCGGACTGGTGCCGATGTCGCCGAAGACCACGCCCAGCGCCGCGAGCGACATGAGGCCCAGGGCGCGCCCACGAAGCGGCGCCGCGTGCGGATGGTGGAGCGGCAGCGCCGGAGGCGCCGGGGGCACGGCACCCGCCGCCGTTCCGCCCGGCGCGGACTGCGGCGGCGTGCCGGAGGCGCCGGTCGGATCCGGCGCGGGCGTCGGCGCGGTGGAGGAATCCTCGGCCACGATGGGTGCTCGTCGAGGTCCTGGGCGGCTCAGGGCCGTGTCGCGCCGGGCGCGGGAGCGCCGGACGGGACGGCGCCGGACGGCGGCGCGGATGCGGACGATCCGGGCCTCGGCGCCACGACCGGCGCCGCCACCATGCGGAACGGCAGCGAGAGTTCCGCCAGGGCGCCGGCGAGCTCGTCGCGCACGCGGATCTTCATCACGTAGGCGCCCACCGAGAGCGCCTCCGGCACCGCCACCACGTGGGTGACGAAGAAGTCCTTGCGCTGCGACGCGGCGAGATCGGTGATGGTCTGCCAGTCGCGGCGCCAGACGGGCACGCCGTCCCGCTCGGAGAGGATGGAGAGCTCCACCGAGAGTTCCGTCTTCCAGCCTTCGCCGCCCGTCTCCGTGCTTCGGTAGCCATCGACCTCGAAGTAGAGCACGAAGCGGGCCGCCGAGTGGGCGATGAACTCGCGCGGTTCGATCCGCGCGAAGTTCCCGAAGCCCTCCACGCTGGTGCAGAACTCTCCGTGGGCGAGACGAAGGCGGCGCTCGCCGCGCATCTCCCGCGCCAACTGCTCCACGGACTTGGCCACCGCCTCGGGATCGTCGCTGGAGGCGAGCTGCCGACCGAGTTCGCGGCAGAAGCCGTGGAACGCCGCCAGCGTGCGCCGCTCCTCCTCGGTGATGTCCGAGATCGCCTCGGCGTTGAACGGCCGGTCGGGCTCGGCGATGGAGAGCGCCGCAAGGGCCATCAGCGATCGCATCGGCGAGTCGGCGCGCGACGCGTCCCGATAGAGCGCCGCCGCGGCGCCCGCCAGCGCCTCCGGCGTCTGCGGAACCCGCCGCGCCGCGGTCCCGTCCCCCGAAGCACCGATCGAGCCGGCGCCGTCGGTGCCCGATCCGGGCGCCGGCGTCGTCGACGGCGGCTCCGACGCGATCACGGCTCCGTTCGGTGCCGCGCCCGCGCCGGGCGAGGAGGCGCCGCTGGCGGCGCCCGGGGTCGCGGTCGCGCCGACGCCGCCGCGGGTGGATGCGCCGGGGCCCGCGGCCGTCCCGTCGACGCCCGCCCCAGCGGTGTTGCCTCCGCTTCGCGCCGCCATCAGCCGCTGATGCTCGGCCAGGTCCCGCTCCACCTGCGCCGCGATCTCCTCGGCGCTGCGGGCGCCGTCCGGGGTCCCGGCGCCCGATCGGGCGGAGCCCGTCCCGCCGGAACTCGCGTCCGCGCCCGATTCCCGGCCCTGCGCCGCGCCGGCCGCCGGGTCGACGGCGGATCCGCCGGCCGCCGCGTCGCCCGTCTTCGGCGGGACCGCGCCGTCCGAGGCGCAGCCGGTCGCCAGGAGCGCCGCGGCCGCGAGCGCGCCGACCATGATGGCGGCGCGGGAGCTCACGCCACGGCCTCCGTCACGCGCACGATCCATCCTTCGAGCGTCCGTCGATCATCACCCGAGTATCCGCTTCGCATCCGAACCTCCGTGTTCAGGGCGCCGTGGAGCAGCGTCGCGGCGCGACGACTTCCGAGGCGCCGGGCCACGCGCACGATCGCTCCCTGCTGCGGACCCCACAGTCGAAGGGAACGACCGATCTCGGGATCGGGGGTGCCCTGCTCGTGCAGCCTCGCCGCGTCGTGGAGCTTGCGGAGCAGATCGGTCACGCTCCAGGCGATCATCACCTCCGGGGCGCGACTCACGCGC
>CAZSVT010000103.1:0-9850 GCA_964610365.1 uncultured Isosphaeraceae bacterium | reverse complement strand
CCGACTTCCAGCACCCCTGCCTCGCGACCCGGGTCCTTCGCCGCCTCGAGTCCGGCGAGCTTCGCGGGGTCCACGCCGTCCAGCGGCACCACGATCTCCGGCCGCATCACGCCCGCCCGGATCTGCGTCGCCCCGTTGACGCTGGCGCCGCGCCCCGCGTGAGCCGCCAGCAGCGCGAAGGTGCGGCGGGCCATGGCGATGTCGCCGAAGCCCTCGGTGACCACCAGCGTCAGGCCGGCCTTCTCGCTCCCGGTGATGGCCACGCCCAGGTCGTAGCCGAGGAAGTCGCGCAGGTCCTGGTCGTCGATGCCGCCCGAGACGACGGCCACCGCGCCCACCTCCCGCGCGCGGCGCACCGCCGCGGCGGTGGTCCGCGCTCCGCCCACGATCACCGCCCCCTTCATGGCGGGCGTGATCAGGTCCTCGTGGAGATCCTCGTCGCGCGATCGGCAGGCCAGGACCAGCGGACCGAAGACCTCGCCGCCGATGCCGAAGATGCCCTGGACCAGCGACGCGTCGTTCTCCACCACCACGCCCTCGCCGGGAAGGACCTCCACGATCGTGCCCGGCATGTACGCGTGCACACGGATGGGCAGTTTCTCGCCGCGGATGATGGCCATGCCGCTGGAATCGCTGACGCTCTCCAGCGTGCCGTCCGCCGGCGACTTCACCTCGGTCTTGCCGATGCCGAAGATGCCCTTGCTCCGGGCCAGCGGCTCGTCCTTGCGGACGGCGTCGCCCACCCTCTTCAACAGGAGCGACGGCAGCTCCTTCGGCGTGCAGCCCAGGAGCGAGGCGAGCTTGATCGGCGTGAGGTCGCCCTCGGTGAAGGTCTCGGCCACCACCTGGTCGGCGCGCACGCGATCGCCTTGCTTCACCCGCACCTCGCCGGGCACCGGCAGGAGGCGGCGCACGCGATGGGTGGTCCGCGCCGAGACCTTCAATCCTGGGGTGTATGCCTTGGCCATGGCTGCGTGCGTCGGGTCAGCGGCGGTTCATGGAAGTGCGTGAAGAGTCAGTCCGGGTAGAGCTCGAGGGCCTTCACCCATCGGGCGATCGTGGCCCGCCGCGCGACGGGTTCCTCGGGGAGCGACAGCGGACGACCGCGCGCGTCGAGCACGATGCCGACGGTGCCGCCGCGAACCTCGCGCGTGACGGGCTTGCCGGGGCCCGCGCCCAGGTCGAAGCCTCGCTCGGGCGTGATCTCCGCCCGGGCCGCCTGGCCGGCGCCGAGTCGCAGGAGCTTCAGCTCCCCGTAGTTCATCGTGCCGCGCTCGTTCAGCCCCCCGCCGCTGATCGTGTAGGCGAAGCACGGCTTGCCGGGCTTGCCCGTCCCCTTCGCCGCGATCGAGGTGCCCAGCATGATGAGGCAGTCGCGCTCGAACACCTCCATGGCCGCCTTCGCGTGCACGCTGGCCAGCACGCCCAGGTGCGGCATCATGAAGATCGAGTCCTTGGCGAGCTCGGTGAATCCCTCCGGCTCGAAGCTGTCCACGAGCATGGCGGCGGTCTGCTCCATCCGCGGCGCATGCGAGAGGACGCCGCCGGAGGCCACCAGCAGGTCGAGCTTCATGTTGTCGACGATGCTCTTGCCCGCCTCCTGCTGGCTGAAGGCGTCGCCGACGGTGCGCTGCTGCTGCACGCCCTTGAGCGTGGTGGCGAAGTCCTTGTGCTGCACGTACGCCAGGCGCAGCGCCTCCCGCGCCACCGCCTGCTCGAAGACGAGCGCCTCCCGCGTCTGCGGGATGGTGGTGGGGCGGATCATCTTGTTCTTCACGCGGTTCCGCAGCTCGCGCTCGTCCATCTCCAGGTGGACCCAGCGCAGGACATTGGCCATGCCCGCCTCGGCGCAGACATTGGAGATGGAGTAGCTCATCCCCAGGTTGGCGCTCACCGTGCGGTTGAAGACCGGCGCCCCGCCGTGCTCGAAGACGCTGAAGACATCGGTGGTGGCGCCGCCGATGTCCACGCCCACGGCGTTGATGCCGCGCTGCCGGGCGATCTCCCGGAGGATGTCGCCCACCGCGCCCGGCGTGGGCATGATGGGGGCGTCCGCCCAGGCGATGAGCTTGTCGTAGCCCGGGGCATGGGCCATCACATGCTCCAGGAAGACATCGTGGATCTTCTCGCGGGCCGGGCCGAGGTTCTCGCGCTCCAGCACGGGACGCAGGTTGTCCACGACGGCCAGGTCGAAGCCGGGACCGTCGAAGACCTTGCGCACCGCCGGCGCCGCATCCTTGTTGCCTGCGAAGATGATCGGCAGGCGGTACTCGCTTCCGAAGCGCGGGCGCGGCCGGGCGGGGGCGATGAGCTCGGCGAGCTCCACCACTTTCTTGGCGTCCCCGCCGTCGGTGCCGCCGGAGACGAGCACCATGTCCGGGCGCAGCTCGCGGATGCGCTGGATCTGCTCATGGGGTTTGCGGTTGTCGTTGGCGGCGATCGTGTCCATCACGATGGCGCCGGCGCCGAGCGCGGCGCGCTTGGCGCTCTCGGCGGTCATCTGCTTCACCACCCCCGCCACCATCATCTGGAGGCCGCCGCCGGCGCTGGAGGTGGAGATGTAGATGTCGCACCCCTCGGGATCGTCGGCCGAGGTTCGGCGGATGATGCGGCCGTCGTCGTCCACCAGTCGGCGGCCCGCGAGCTCCTGGAGCTCCGTGACGCCGTTCACCACGCCGATCGTCACATCGGCGAACGGTTCCTCCACCGTGGTCGGCGCCTCGCCGCGGTGGGTCTGGCGGTAGGAGCCGTCGGGCTGCTGCTGGATGAGGATGGCCTTCGTCGTCGTCGATCCGCAGTCCGTGGCGACGACCACCTTGATCCGCTCGGGCGGCGGAGGCGTGCGCGCACTCCCCGGGGCGCCGTGCGCGGAGTGGGAAGGGCTGGGCGCGGAGTGCGACACGAGGTGGGAAAGGTAGCGGAAACGAGCCTCGGCGGAACGGTCCGCGGGGCCTCCACGCGGTCCGATCAGCCGCGCTCATCCGGAGGTCGCTGGAGCTCCTCCATGCGCGCCACCAGGTAGTCCACGGCCCCGCGCTTCTCGAGGAAGTCGCTGAAGGCGCGATACGCGTGCGGCTCGACCAGCACGCTCATGAACGGCCCGAAGAAGTGCATCGCCTGGCTGCCGAGATAGGTCATGGGGCGCACCGATTCCAGGAAGATCGCCGCGGGCGTGGTCATGTGCCGGCGCACCACTTCGCGCAGCACGCGGTCCACCACCTCCGACTCGGCGGGCGTGGGCTTCGCCGGTCCCGGCTTCTCCACGGCGAAGGCATGGGCGAGGATGGCGCGCCAGCGCTTCACGAATCGCCTCCACCGCCGCCATCGCCTCCATCACCTCCATCGCCGCCGTCCGCGCTGCTCCCGCCGACCTCGGCGCCGGGGCTCCCATCGGCGCCGCCCTCTCCCGCCTCGCGTTCCTGCCGCTTCAGCGTGGCGAGCAGGCGCCGATCCATGATGATGCACGCCTCGTTCGTCCGCGCGTGATCGAGCAGGGCGTGGATGATCTCGTCGGTGCGCGCGACGTCGCGCGGGAAGTCGATCGACTCCTGCGCGGAGCGCGAGGCGCCCCAGCGCACCAGCGCTCCGTCGCGGTCGAACGCCAGCATGCGCAGATCCTCCCAACGGATCACGCGACGGCGCAGCGGATGATCCAGGAGCAGACCTCCGGAATCCACGCGGTAGGCGCTGGGCAGGAAGGCGCGGTTGAGCATCGCCACGATCACCAGGGCGGCCAGCACGCCGGTGAGCGCGTGACCGTCGAACCAGCTCACCGCGACGCTCAGCGCCAGGACGGCCGCCAGGGCGCAGGCGAATCGGCCGCTCCGCGCCACCAGCGGCTGCACGCGCCACGACACCGCCACCTGGGCCGGAACGCTCGATTCCACGCCGCGAAGCGTATCCTGACCCCGTCGCCCGGCCGTCGCGCCGACGGCGATCCAAGGAGGCTCCCATGGGCACCGCCACGCACGCTCGCACCGTCGGCAGCACCACCGAGAACGCCCGGCTCGACGAGCTGGGGAATCCCACCGGCTGGGCCCTCGACGGTTCGGTGCTCGGCGCGCTCGACCTCATGAAGTGGATCGGCGAGAACCGCCACCTCATGAAGCCGCCGGTGGGCAACAAGTACCTCTACTCGGGCAAGGACTTCTTCGTGATGATCATCGCGGGGCCCAACGCGCGCAACGACTTCCACATGACCGACAGCGAGGAGTTCTTCATCCAGCTGAAGGGCGACATCAAGGTGAAGATCCGCGACTCGAAGGGCGTGCGCGACATCCCGATCCGCGAGGGCGAGGTCTTCTTCATTCCGCCGGGCGTGCCGCACTCGCCGCAGCGCGGTCCGAACACGCTCGGCCTGGTGGTGGAGCGGCGGCGCCCGCCGAACGAGGCGGAACACCTGATGTTCTTCTGCCCGAAGTGCGAGGAACTCGTCTACGACAAGGCCTTCGCGTGCCGCGACATCGTGGAGCACTTCTCCCAGGCGATGGAGGAGTTCTGGGCCGATCCGAAACTGAGCACCTGCAGGAAGTGCGGCACGCGCATCACGAAGCCGGTGCCGCCCGCTCCATGATTCGCGGAGCGAACGACACCGGCTGAATCCTTGTGACGCACTCGGGCGACGCCGGTCAGCGGCGCCCGGTCGGCTTGTGCCAGCCGCGGGCCATGCGGACGCTCGAGGTCGTCGCGGGGCGGGCTCCGGCCCCGGCGCCGTTCGACGACTCGCCGCGGGACGCCGTCCGTGATCCGCTCGTCGCGTGACCGCGCGGCGCGGAGTCCCGGCCGTGGCCCTGCGCGGCACCGGCGTGCGATCCGCGCGCCGCTCCGTGCCCTGGTCCGCCGCCGGATCCTCGCTTCGGTCCGCGGTTCGACGATCCGCCCGGACCGCGCCCCGGTCCGCGCTTCGCTCCGCGAGGCGAGCCTCCACCGCTCCGGCGTCCCGGCCGCTCCAGTTCGTCGGCGTGACCGCTCTCCAGCGACGCGTCGCTTCCGTCGGCTCGCGGGATCGGGTTGCCGATCAGCTTCTCGATGGCGCGGAGCATGCCGCGCTCCTCGCGATCGCAGAAGGCGACGGCCGTGCCCATGGCGCCCGCTCGGCCGGTGCGGCCGATGCGGTGCACGTACGCCTCGGGCTCGAACGGCAGGTCGAAGTTGAAGACATGGCTCACATCGTCCACATCGATGCCGCGCGCCGCGACATCGGTGGCCACCAGGATCGGCATGCGGCCGCTGCGGAAGGCGTCGAGCGCCCGCTGCCGGGCGTTCTGGGCCTTGTTGCCGTGGATGGCGCCGGCGCGGAGCCCGGCCATCTCCAGCTTGCGCGCCAGTCGATCGGCGCCGTGCTTGGTCCGCACGAAGATGAGGGCCCGCTCCACCGCTTCATCCTTGAGCAGCGTCTCCAGCAGCGCGAGCTTCCCCGCGTTGGCGACCAGGTGGACCGACTGCTCGATCTTCGGCGCCGCGGAGGCGACCGGCGTCACCGCCACCCGCGCCGGATCCCGCAGGAGGGACTCGGCCAGGTGCACGATCTCCCTCGGCATGGTGGCGGAGAAGAGGAGCGTCTGCCGCTCGGTGGGTACCTGGGCCGCGATGCGCTGGATGGGCCTGATGAACCCCATGTCGAGCATGCGGTCGGCTTCATCCAGCACGAAGACCTCGATGGCGGAGAGATCGACGACGCCCTGCTCCATGAGGTCGAGGAGTCGGCCGGGCGTGGCCACGAGCACGTCGACGCCGCGACGCAGCGCCTTCACCTGGTGGAACTGGCTCACGCCGCCGAAGACGGTCGTGCCCGACAGCTTGGTGTGACGGCCGTAGGTCTGGAAGCTCTCGGCGATCTGCACGGCCAGCTCGCGCGTGGGCGCCAGGACGAGCGCCCGAGGCGCCGTGCCGCGCCGCGGCGCGGCGGTGAGACGCTGGATGATCGGCAGCGCGAACGCGGCCGTCTTGCCGGTGCCGGTCTGGGCGCAACCGAGGATGTCGCGACCGGCGAGCAGGGCGGGAATCGACTGCGCCTGGATCGGCGTCGGCGCGGTGTAGCCGCTGTCGCGCAGGGCGCGGCGCAGCGGCTCGACGAGACCGAGCGATCCGAAGGCGCAGCTGGCGGAGTCGGCGGTGGGATGCATGGGTGAGACGGACGACGAGGACGAAATCAACAAACGAACACTCCTTGCAACCGAGCGGCGATGGCCGCGCGGGCGGATCGGTACGGAGGTCACGACTCGCCGCTGGGCGGGTCGTCAGGCGAACCTGATGAAGAACGGTTCCGGCCGTCCTGGGTTGGAACGCGCTTCCCGGAGGTCATCGACCTGCTGGAGGGCGTTGCCGACAGATTCCCAGGGCATTTCTGCCTTCGATGCGGGACACGGCCCGCGATCGCATGCCTGGATCTCCAGGCCCGAGGCTACCGGCGAAGCGAGGCATCATAGCCGACCCGCGGCGTTCTGTCACGCCCCTCGTCGCGACGCGTCGCGATCACTCGTGCGGCTCGGGCGATCGCGGCGTGGGCGGTTCGGGATCGTCCATCTCGGCCTGGCCCGTCATGCGCAGGATCACCGTGGGCTTGCCCGGCCAGCGGTTCCAGAGCGCGCGGCCGGCTCCATCGGCCTCGCCGTCCTCCTCGCGCTCGCCGCCGAGAGGAACGAGCACCTCCGCCAGCCGCGGGTACTCGCGCACGATCCACTCGAAGGTCGGCCGCGGAAGGAGGATCGCGTGCGCCGGCTCCAGCTTCGGCCAGACGGCGCGCAGGTCGCCCACGCTCCAGACCATGAGCGGATCGCGGCCGGAATAGAAATCGATCGTGGGATTCCGGAAGGCGTAGACCACGAATTGCGGTCGCGGAGAGGCGGTGTCGGCGCGGACGCGCTCCACCATCGCCCGCGCGCCCATGTCGCGCTCCGTCAGCACGCGATCCTCCACCCACGCCAGGTAGCCGAGCGCCAGCGCCAGCGTGCACCACGCCACCACGAGTCCCGCCCGCCTCTCCGCGTCTCCCCGGTTCCAGAGCATCACCACCACGAGCGCCGCCATCGGGGCCAGGCCCAGCGGCATCACGGCCACCGCGCCGAACTCCCCGCCCAGCAGCACGCCGGCGACGACGCCGCCCACCACCGCCAGGAAGACCACCGCGAAGAAGGTGAACCGCACATCGGGCGGGCGCAGGATCTCGATCGGTTCGTCGCGCAGCGCCGCGCCGGCGCCGCGCATGCCGGCGGCGCGAGCCAGGGTCCCGGCCACCAGGATCGCCAGCGGCGCGCCGACGGGGATGATGTACGACGGCATCTTTCCCCGGGCGATGGAGAAGAAGAGCAGCGGGCCGACCACCGCCACCAGCAGCAGCGCGCGCAGGTCGGCCTGCGTGAACGCCCGCAGCGCCTCGCGCCAGCGCAGGTTGAACCACGGCAGCGTCAGCGCCGCCGTCGCCGGGAAGAAGCCCGCGAGGAAGATCGGCAGGTAGAACCAGATCGGCTCGGCGGTCCCGCGGTCGGGGTCGCTCGCGGCGCCGTCGACGAGCGCCTGCGCCGGCGCGCCGAAGAGCGCCCGATCGATGAACTGCTCGCGCCAGACCCGCAGCGCCTCCGGATGCCGATCCACCACGGCCCAGGCCCACGCCGTGATCGGCAGGAGCGCCAGCGCCGCGCCCCAGAGCGCGTGCGCCCCGAACCAGCGCAGCTCGGACCATCGGCGCCCGAGCGCCAGCCAGACCGCCACGATGACCATCGGCGCCGGCGCCACCGGCCCCTTGTCGAGGGCCGCGATGGCCACCGCGCCCCATGCCAGTGCCAACCATCCCAGCGCCGGACCCCGCCCCGTCCGCCGCGCCTCCACCGCCAGCGCCGCGCACGCCAGTCCCGCGAGCCAGCAGAGGTGGAGGACCGCGTCCGTGGTGGCCAGGCGCCCGAAGAGGAGCGGCAGCGGCATCACGCCGAAGAGGCCGACGGCGATCACCGCCATGTCCGGCCCGCGGACGCGCCGCACGAACCACCCGAGGAGCAGCAACGAGAGCGTGGCCGCCGCCAGCGAGGGGAGCCGCAGCGCGAACTCGCTCTTCCCCAGCGCCCCCATCGACGCCGCCTGGAGCCAGTAGATGAGCGGCGGCTTGGTGAGATGCGGGGCGCCGCGGAAGGTGGGCACCAGCCAGGACGAGGACTCCAGCAGCGACGCGCTCGCCGTCCCGTACCGCCCTTCGTCGGGCGCGTGCAGCGGATGGTTCCCGGCGCTCGCCCACACCAGGAGGATCGCTCCGAGCAGCACCATCGGCCGCATCGCACGGCGGAGGAGGCCGGCGTCGTCGATCGTCGGCGGCTCGGCGAACACCATGGGCGAAGACTATCCGCGTACGCTGGCCCTTCGTCCACCGCATGGCGCGCCGCGTTCCCATCGTCGATCTCCACACGCACATCCTTCCCGAGCGCTGGGAGGACCTGGATCGCAAGTACGGCTACGGGGGATTCGTGCGGCTGGAGCCCTGCGCGCCGTGCCGCGCCCGCATGCTCATCGGCGACCGGGTCTTCCGCGAAATCGACGACCGCTGCTGGTCGGCCACCCGCCGTCTCGCCGACTGCGACGAGCACGGCGTGGATCTCCAGGTGCTCTCCACCGTCCCGGTCATGTTCAGCTACTGGGCGAAGGGGCCCGACGCCCTCGACCTCTCCCGGATGCTCAACGACCACATCGCCGGCGTGGTGGCGGCGCATCCGCGGAGGTTCGCCGCCCTCGGCACCGTGCCGATGCAGGATCCGCAGGCCGCGGCGCGGGAACTCGACCGCTGCCTGGACGACCTCCATCTCCCCGGCGTGCAGATCGGCACGAATGTCAACGGCGCCAACCTCGGCGAGCGCTGGCTGCGTCCCTTCTTCGCCCACGCCGCCTCGCGCGGCGCGGCGATCTTCGTCCATCCCTGGGAGATGGTGGGCCGCGAGCGCATGAACGACTACTGGCTCCCATGGCTGGTGGGCATGCCGGCCGAGACGGCGCTCGCCGCCTCCAGCGTCCTGATGAGCGGGATGCTGGACGAATTGCCGGAGCTGCGGCTCTGCTTCGCGCACGGCGGCGGAAGCCTGCCCTTCACCATCGGGCGCGTGCAGAAGGGCTTCGACGAGCGCCCCGATCTCTGCCAGGTGGACACCACGCGCTCCCCGCGCGAGCAGCTCCGACGCCTCTACTTCGACACGCTGGTCCACGACGCGGCGGCGCTGCGGTACCTGGTGGAGCAGATCGGGCCGCGACGACTGGCGCTCGGGTCGGACTATCCCTTCCCGCTGGGCGAACATCCGCCGGGGGCGCTGCTGCGGTCGCTCGAGCTCCCGGAGGACGACCGGGCGATGATGCTCGGCGGCACTGCGCTCGACTTCCTCCGCCTCCCGGTGCCGGTGCACGCATGACAGCGCTTCCCGCCACGCTCGACCTGTCGGCGCGGGACCTCCAGCCGTCGCTCGACTTCGCGCGTCATCTCGATTCGATCGACCCCTTCGCATCCTTCCGCGGGCGCTTCGCCTGCCCGCGCCGGCCCGACGGCTCGCGCGTGGCGTACTTCGCGGGGAACTCGCTGGGGCTCATGCCTCTGGACGCGCGGCGGCTGGTCACGGAGGAGCTGGACGATTGGGCGGCCTTCGCGGTGGAGGGACACCTCGACTCGCGGCGCCCATGGCTCCCCTACCACGAGGCGCTGTCGGGCCCGGGCGCGCGACTGGTCGGCGCCCTGCCCGACGAAGTGGTGATGATGAACACGCTCACCGTGAACCTCCACCTGATGATGGTGAGCTTCTATCGCCCGGAAGGACGGCGCCGCCTGGTGCTCATGGAGGAGGGCGCGTTCCCGAGCGACACCTACGCCATCGAGAGCCACGTG
>CAZSVT010000102.1:0-9884 GCA_964610365.1 uncultured Isosphaeraceae bacterium | reverse complement strand
CCCCGGGCGGCGCGGCGGGGGGGGGGGGGGGGGGGGCGCGGACCCGCCGCGGGGGCGGAGAGGATAGCGGCGCCGACGATGATTTGCTGCGATCCGGCGGAGGGATGCGCCGATCGGATAGTGTGCGGCGGGAGCAGCAGGGAGGACGCCCATGGGCCGCATGGATGCGGCGCTCATCGACATGCCCGAACCGAAGGCGGCCAAGACGGCGCGGCGGAGAGCGAGCGCCGAGGATCTCGCGGAGCGTCAGCGCGAGATCTCCGTCAGCGAGTTCTTCGCGAAGAACCGCCATCTCCTGGGATTCGACAACCCGCGCAAGGCGCTGCTGACCGCCGTCAAGGAGGCGGTCGACAACGCCCTCGACGCCTGCGAGGAGGCGGGGATCCTCCCCAGCGTGGTCGTGGTCATCGAGGACCTGCAGCCCGGTCGACCGGCCTCGGCGCGAAGCGGGCGCTATCGCGTCACGGTGGTGGACAACGGCCCGGGCATCGTGCGCAAGCAGGTGGAGAACATCTTCGGGCGCCTCCTCTACGGCTCCAAGTTCCACCGGCTCAAGATGTCGCGCGGCCAGCAGGGGATCGGCATCTCCGCGGCCGGCATGTACGGCCTCATCACCACCGGGCAGCCCATGGTGATCCACACCAAGCCCGGCGCGAAGGCGAAGGCGCACCACATCGAGCTGGCGATGAACACGCGCACGAACCGCGCGGAGGTGACGCTGGACAGGGAGACCGAGGACTTCCCGCCGTCGCGGCTGCTGGCCGCGTCTCCGGCGGCGAAGGCGCTCGCGGCCGCGGGCGACCTCTTCGTCGCCGGCGAGTTCGGCACCGGCACCAGCGTGTCGATCGAGCTCGAGGGCCGCTACCAGCGGGGGCGCGCCAGCGTCGACGAGTTCCTCGAGCTCACGGCGATCGCGAATCCGCACGCCCGCATCGTCTTCGTGCCGCCCTCGCGCGAGAGCGAGCAGGAGGACGAGCAGCTGGAACTGGAGCGCGCGTCGCCCGCCGGGCGTCGGCGCCGATCGGCGGCGACGATCGCGACCGACGGCGACGCGGACGAGGGCGCGGCGGGGAAGAGCGGGGGCGCCGGGGCCGCGGCCCCGAACGCGCCGGCGGGCGCCGTCGTCACCACCGAGGCGCTCGGAGCCACGATCTTCCCTCGGGCGGTGTCCGAGCTGCCGGCCGAGACGCGCGAGATCCAGCCCCACCCCAAGGGCATCGAACTGGGCACGCTGCTCCAGATGCTCAAGGAGTACGAGGCGACGGAGAAGGGCTCGCTCTACGCCTTCCTGCAGGAGCGGTTCAGCCGCATCTCCAGCGCCAGCGCCGCCGCCATCTGCAAGGCCGTGGGCGTCACCAGCCGCACGCGCATCTCGTCGGTGGACACCACCCTGGCCGAGGCCATCTACCGCGAGTTCCAGAACACGCGATTCCCTCCGCCGCCGACGGACTGCCTCTCGCCGATCGGCGTGCGACAGCTCCTGGCGGGCATGCTCAAGGGCGTGCGCGCCGAGTTCTACGCGGCCTCGAGCCGCGAGCCGGCCATCTACCGCGGCCGGCCGTTCCAGATCGAGGCCGCCGTCGCCTTCGGCGGCGAGCTGCCGGCGGACGAGCCGGCGCGCGTCATCCGCTTCGCCAATCGCGTGCCGCTCCTCTTCCAGCAGAGCGCCTGCTCCAGCTTCCGCGCGGTGGTGGAGACCTCCTGGCGCAACTACGACCTGCAGCAGCCGCGCGGGAGTCTGCCGGTCGGTCCGATCGTGATCATGCTCCACGCGGCGAGCGTGTGGGTGCCGTTCACCAGCGAGAGCAAGGAGGCGATCGCCGACTACGACGAGATCCGCAAGGAGATGAAGCTGGCGCTCATGGAGTGCGGGCGCAAGCTGGGCGCTTTCCTGCGCAAGCGCCAGCGCATGGCGCGCGAGGGCGAGCGCCGCGATGTCTTCGAGCGCTACATCGGTGAGATCGTCCGGGCCGTCCACGCCATCAACGGCGCCGACGAGCAGCAGCTCTTCGAACGCCTGCGGCAGCAGGCCCGGCGCCGAACCGCCATCGCCGACCAGGTGCTCGACGAGGACGGGAAGGTGCGGAAGGAGGAGGATCCTTCCTCGCTCGAGGGCGTGATCATCGTGGACGGCGGCGGCGCCGACGCCCCGGCCGGGGCCGGCGCCCTGCGCCGCGAGGACGACGCCCCCCCGCCCGCCGCGCGGAGCGCGGGACGGCGGACACAGCGACCGGGCGCCGCGGGCGGCGGATCGCGCACGGCGTCGAAGGGCGACGCCGACCCGGCGCGCCGAGCGGCATCGAAGGGACGGGCGGCGGCGAAGGATCGAGGGTCGTCCAGGCGCCGAGAGCCGGCGAAGTCCGGCGAGGGCGCCGCGAGCCCCGGGTTCCGGCGGCTCCGCCGGGCGGCGGACGAGGAGGCCAGTCTGTTCTGACCGCTCCCCCCGCGGGGCGCGGCACGGACGACGGAGGACCATGGCGAAGCGAAGGACCACCAGCGGCGCGGGCAGGACCAGCGAGCGCGACTCGAAGACCCAGGGCCGGATCGCCGCGCTCGCGGAGGCGGTCGTCGCGCGCGCGCATTCCGGTCGCGAACCGAGCATCGAGATTCCCACGCGGGCCCGGTCGAACACCATCTGGAACCGCAAGCGCGGCATCCTGGAGATGGGCTCGGCCACGCAGGAGCGGCAACTCTTCAACCTCAACCAGGCGAAGCAGTTCATGCAGACGCTGCTGCACGCCAGCACGATCAAGGACCTGATCGACGCGTCGAAGACCTCCAGCCTGCGAGGCGTCTTCTACAAGGCCAAGCACACCGTGGCCGGCACGAAGGAGAACACCTTCGACGAGCAGGACGAGTCCGACTCGATCCTGGAGGACCTCGAGGTGGCGCTCGGCTCGCTCCGCGAGGAGCTCCATGTCTTCGCCGAGAACCGCGGCTCGATGGTCGGCAACATCACGCTGGTGGACAAGGGCGACGAGATCGATTGCCGGCGCATGGGCAGCGGCGGCTATGCGCTGCCCAGCATCGTGGAACCGGATGTGATCGAGTTCCGCAGGTGCGACGCGAAGTTCGTCCTGCACGTGGAGAAGGGCACGGTCTGGAACCGCTTCAATGAGGATCGCTTCTGGGAGAAGCACCAGTGCATCCTCACGCACGGCGCCGGCCAGCCGCCGCGCGGGTGCCGGCGCCTCCTCCAGCGCCTCCACACGGAGCTCAAGCTTCCGATCATCTGCCTCCTCGACTGCGATCCGTGGGGGCACTACATCTACAGCGTCATCAAGCAGGGCTCCATCTCGCTGGCCTTCGAGAGCTCGCGGCTGGCCATCCCGGAGGCCCGCTTCCTGGGCATCCGCGCCAAGGACTTCACCGAGTGCAAGCTCTCGGATGCGGTGAAGATCGCGCTCACGGAGACGGACATCAAGCGCGCGAAGGAGATCGCCGCCTACCCGTGGTTCGCCGGGCACAAGGGCTGGCAGAAGGAGATCGACATGCTCCTTCGCAACGGCTTCAAGATGGAAGTGGAGTCGCTCATCACGAAGGACATCTCCTACGTCACGGAGACCTACGTGCCGGAGCGGCTGAAGTCGAAGGACTGGCTCGACTGAGCGGGGTTCGGCCGCGTGCTCGGCGCGGGGGCCTCCGAACCTCGAGCGCTCATCGGCCGAGGAAGCGCGTGGGCAGTTCTCGCTCCAGGATCTCGCCGTCGACCAGCTCGACGCGATAGGCCCCGGCGTTCGGGCGCGACGAGATCGCCTCGACCAGCCGCGTGCCCTCGAAGAGCAGCGCGGCGCCGTCGTCGGCCGCGTAGCCCGGCGGAAGTCCCTCGCGGACCATGGCCTGGTAGCACGGACGGCGATCGATCTCGCCGTCGTAGTGCGGACACGCGCTGCCGGGGAGGAATCCGAGTCCGTCCCGCAGCGCCGCGAGCGGACCGAAGCTGTCGGTGCAGCTCGCCTCGAACCAGCAGATCATCCCCGCGCTCACGCCGCAGAGGACGACGCCCCGCTCCCAGGCCTCGCGCAGGATCGCGTCGATGCCGTGGCGCCGCCAGACGAGCAGGGCGTTGGCCGTGTTTCCGCCGCCGACGTAGATCACCTCCTGCCCCAGGAGATGATCGCGCGGATCGCCCGGCCGGCGCGTGAACAGCGGAAGGTGCGAGGCCTCGGCGCGGGAGGGCGGGAACGAAGCGTGGAAGTTGGCGATGTATTGCGCCGCGTCGCCGCTCGCGGTGGGGAGGAAACAGACGCGAGGCCGCTCGCGCCCGGTCAGCCCCAGGATGAAGTCGTCCAGGAGCGTGTTGCGCGGCTCCATGCTGAATCCGCCACCTCCGAGGGCCACGATGGTGGGCTTCACGGCCGCGGCCCTCCCTCGGTGGACGCCGCGCCGGGCGCCGCCGTCGCTCCGGCGAGCGGTTCGGCGCCCGGCGCGAGGGCGCCGGAGTCGATGGGCAGGTGCAGCACGAAGTCGCTGCCCACGCCGGGTTCGCTGTAGACCGTCACGCGACCGCCGTGTTCCTCCACGATCCGGCGGGTGGTGGCGAGCCCGAGTCCCGTGCCCCCCGGTTTCGTGCTGGAGTACGGGAGGAAGAGCGTGGCCCGGCGCTCGGCGGGGATGCCCGGACCGGTGTCGATGACATGGAGCCG
This sequence comes from uncultured Isosphaeraceae bacterium, assembly GCA_964610365.1. GTDB lineage: Bacteria > Planctomycetota > Phycisphaerae > Phycisphaerales > SM1A02 > VGXK01. The sequence goes on along the minus strand of CAZSVT010000102.1, from coordinate 5,238 downwards.
GGCCTCGGGCGCGGAGCCGTGCCGATCACGCTCCAGCCGCAGCAGCAGTTCCTTCCGCGCGCCGCCTTCCATCGCCTGCACGCCGTTGAGCATGAGGTTGAGGAGCGCCTGCTTGAGGAGACCCGCGTCGACGGAGGCCGCGACCGGATCCGGCGGCAGATCGACCCGGAGGATCGCCCCGGCCCGCTCCGCCTCCGGGCGGAAGAAGTCCACCAGCTCCTCCACCAGCTCGCGCAGGTCGCGTCGATGCCGATCGAGCTGCACGCGGCCCGCGAACCGGAGGAAGTCCTCCAGGATCTCGCCGAGGCGCCCCGCTTCCCGCGCCAGCGTGTCCACCCGGCGCGCCACGCGCCGGCGGAGTTCCTCGTCCACCTCCATGTCGAGCACATCCTCGCGAAGGAGTTGGGCGTTGAGGACGAGCGTGGAGAGTGGATTCTTGATCTCGTGGGCCAGGCCGCCGGTCATCGCCCGAAGCTCGGCCAGCCGCTCGGCGCTGCGAGCCGCGGACTCCCGTCGCGCCGCGGCGCGAACCCGGCGCTGGAACACGACGGCCACCACGGCCGCCACGGCCGCACCCAGGAGCATGCAGATCGCCGCCGTGAGCGCGGTCTCGACGCCCAGCGCGAGCAGGGATGACGGCGCGGCGGGGGGGAGGATGCCTCGTCCCTTCCGGTCCCCGACCTCGGATCAGGGACCCGTGCCCTGGATCACGCGCGTGAGCGACTTCGCCCGGGTGGCCGACCAGCCCTTGGGCCCCACCGAGGCCGAGTAGGTCACGCGCTCACCGTCCTTGAGCGTTCGGAACCCTTCGGTCTGCTCGATCACCGAGAAGTGGACGAAGATGTCCTGCCCCTCGGGACCGATGATGAAGCCGTAGCCCTTGCGAGGGTCGAACCACTTGACGGTTCCCTCGACCTGGTGCAACTCCGAATTCGACATGGCAGTGCTCCGCCCGACGATCACGCAGGTTGGAGGACCCGCCACTGCTCGGGTCCCGGTGTGCCCCCATTGTGGTCGCCGGCGCCGGATTCCGCAAGCGCGGAGATCGCCGGGGCGCCTCCTGGGCGTCCTCGGCGGACCCGCCGGCCGGCCGTCATGGCGGCCGCCCGCCGCTCGAGGGCGGACGGCGTTCTCCCGCTCCGTCAGCCTCCCTTGACCACGGCGTCGACGAGCAGCGCCTTCCTGGAGAGCTTGATCCGGCCGTTCTCGTCCACGTTGATGACCTTGACCTTCACCAGGTCGCCGATCTTGACCTGGTCGGTCACGCTCTTCACGAAGCCCTGCGCGAGCTCGCTGATGTGGCACATGCCGTCGGTGCCGGGCACCAGCTCGATGAACGCGCCGAACTCCTTGATGGCCACCACCTTCCCCTCGAAGATGCTGCCGATCTTGATCTCCGCGCCGAGCGCCTCGACCTCGGCCTTCGCCTGGGCGCCGCGCGCGGCGTCGGGCGTGGCGATGAAGACGGTGCCGTCCTCCTCCACGTCGATCTGCGCGCCGGTGCGCTCCTGGAGGGCGCGGATCGTCTTGCCGCCGGGTCCGATGAGCTTGCCGATCTTCTCCGGGTCGATCTTGACGATGATGATGCGCGGGGCGTAGCGGCTGATGTCGGGTCGCGGCGCGGCGATGACCTTCTCCATCTGCTCGATGAGGAAGAGCCGGCCCTCGCGTGCCTGGTCGAAGATCCGGGTGATCTCGTCGATGAGGAGTCCGCGCGCCTTCAGGTCGAGCTGGATGCCGGTGATGCCCTGGCGCGTGCCCGAGACCTTGAAGTCCATCTCGCCGAAGAAATCCTCCTCGCCGATGATGTCGGTGACGTGGGTGACCTTGCCGCCGGAGCTGGTGAAGCGGCCCACGCTGATGCCGGCGCAGGTGCCCTTGATGGGCACGCCGGCGTCCATGAGGGCCAGGCATCCGCCGCAGACGGAGGCCATGCTGGAGGAGCCGTTGCTCTCCATGATGTCGCTCACCACGCGGATGGTGTAGGGGAACTCCTCCGCCGACGGCAGGATCCCCAGGAGCGAGCGCTCCGCCAGGGCGCCGTGGCCGATCTCGCGCCGACCGGGACCGGTGATGCGTCCCGCCTCGCCGGTGCAGAACGGCGGGAAGTAGTAGTGGAGGTAGAACTTCTTGGCGTACTCGGGCATGAGCCCGTCCACGATCTGCTCGTCCTTGATGGTGCCCAGCGTGCAGGTGACCACGCTCTGCGTCTCGCCGCGCTGGAAGAGCGCCGAGCCGTGGGTCCGTGGCAGCAGGCCCACCTCCATGTCCAGCGGACGGATCTCGCGCAGCCCGCGGCCGTCGGCGCGGATGCCGTGCTCGGCGACCAGCTCGTGGGTGATCTTCTTCTCCAGCAGGCGCAGCGCCTCCTTCGCGTCGCGCTGCCGCTTCTCGGCCGCCTGGTGCTCCGTGAAGGGGAGGCCGGGCGGGACCGCGAAGTGCGAGTCGATGATGTACTTCTTCAGGGCGTCGATGCGGTCGTTCCGCTCCGTCTTGCCCTTGATCTGCCGCGCCTTCTTCATCTCCTCGTAGGCCTTCTCCTTGACCAGCGAGACGACGGCGGGATCGGGCAGCATCGGCGTGCCCATCACCGGCTCCGGCGCCCCGGCGGCGCGACGCAGCTCGTCGATGAGCTCCAGGAGCGGACGGATGCCCTCCTCGTAGCCGAACCGGATCGCCGACACCATGTCCGCCTCGGAGATCTCCGCGGCGCCGACCTCGATCATGTTGATGCCGTCGCGGTGGCCGGAGAGGACCAGGTCGAGATCGCTGTACTCCATCTGGGCCTGCGTCGGGTTGATGACGAACTGCGGGCCCTGCTCGGTGAAGATGCGACCGATGCGGACCGTGGCCGAGGGGCCCTGGAACGGCGCATCCGTGAGCGAGAGCGCCGCCGAGGCCGCGGTGCAGGCGATCACGTCGGCGTCGGTCTGACCGTCATGGCTGAGCACCAGCGCCTGGAGCTGGATCTCGTCGACGAAGCCCTCGGGGAAGAGCGGGCGGATCGGGCGATCCATCATCCGCATGGTGAGGATCTCCTTCTCGCTGGGCGGGCCCTCGCGCTTGCGGAACCCCCCGGGGAACTTGCCCGCGGCGGGGGTCCGCTCGCGGTAGTCGCAGGTGAGCGGGAAGAAGTCGATGCCGGTGCGCGGCGAGGCGCGGACGGCGCTGGCGAAGACGACGGTGTCGCCGTAGCCGGCGATCACGGCGCCCGAGGCGAGCTTGGCGACGCGGCCCGTTTCGAGCCGGAACGTTCGGCCGCCGATCTGCTTCTCGACGACGGCGGGTCTCTGAATCTTCATGGGGTTCCTTCCTGACGGTGGATGCGGTGCGAATCACCGGGCCGCCGGGAGGCAGAAGGCCGAGTGCAGGATGGGCGTGGTCGCGTCGGGACGCGAGCCTGCTGCAATCGGCCCACTGCCGCCGGGTGGCGGCACGATGCCGAGGCCTACTTTCGCAGGCCGAGCTTCTTGATGAGGTCCGAGTAGGCGTCGCGGTTCGTGGCGGCGAGGTACTTCAGCAGCCGATTCCGCTTGCCCACCATGAGCAGCAGTCCGCGGCGCGACGAGTGATCCTTGAGGTGCGTGCGGAAGTGATCCTGGAGCGACGCGATGCGCTCCGTGAGGACCGCCACCTGCACCTCGGGGGACCCGCTGTCGGTGCCGTGCCGGCGCGCGCCGGTGATGACCTGCTTCTTCCTGGGTGCCGAGATCGTCATGTCTTGCGCTGGGCCCGTTCCGGGCCCTCCTTCCTTCCAATGGTCTTGAGTCCAATGAGGATAGCGGCGGCCACCCTTCCGCCGCAAGCGATGGCGCCCGCGGCTCGGCGGGCGCCTCCGGCGGGTTCCGCCGACCCCGCCGGGCGCCGCCCCGAGACGCTCCGCGAGGCCGCTATCCTGCGGGAATGCCCCATCGGACCAGCTCGGCGGCGCCCGCGACGCCGCCCGTGTCGCTCCGAGCCGCGGCGGCGCTCCTGCGCGCGGAGGAGGCGAAGGCGGAGCAGGGCGGCGGCCCCTCGGGCGCGGAGCGGCAGCATCGCCTGGATCGCCTGACCGCCCGCGAGCGCATCGACCGGCTCGTGGATCCCGGAGCGCCGAGGCTGGAGTGCGGCCTGCTCGCGGCCCGGGGCATGTACCGGGAGTTCGGCGGCGCGCCGGGCGCGGGCGTGGTGACGGTGCTGGCGCCGGTGGCGGGCAAGCCCGCGATGATCGTCGCCAACGACGCCACGGTGAAGGCCGGGGCGTTCTTCCCGATGACCTGCAAGAAGATCATCCGGGCGCAGACGATCGCGGAGCGGGCGCGGCTGCCGCTCATCTACCTCGTGGACAGCGCGGGCGTCTTCCTGCCGCTGCAGGAGGACGTCTTCCCCGACGCCGACGACTTCGGCCGCATCTTCCGCAACAACGCGGTGCTCAGCGCCGAGGGAATCCCGCAGATCGCCGCCATCATGGGCAACTGCGTCGCGGGCGGCGGCTACCTGCCCGTCCTCTGCGACACGCTCCTCATGACGGAAGGCAGCGGTCTGTACCTCGCTGGACCCGCGCTGGTGAAGGCGGCCATTGGACAGGAGGTCACCAGCGAGGAGCTCGGCGGGGCCGAGATGCACGCCCGGATCTCCGGCACCATCGACTTCCGGGAGAAGGACGACGCGGCGTGCCTGGAGCGACTGCGCCGGCTGATGGAGGACAACCAGGCGGCGAGGCCGCTGGCGCCGCCGGCGCTTCCCGCCGTCCCCGCCGCGCGGCGCGGCGAGGAGGTCTTCGACATCTTCCGGAGCGAGCCCGGTCGCCAGTACGACATGGTGGAGCTGCTGCGCTGCATCGTGGACGGCGAGGGCTTCGACGAGTATCGGGCGGAGTACGGGCGATCGCTGGTCTGCGCCTACGCCCGGATCGGCGGCGTGCCCTGCGGCATCGTGGCCAACCAGAAGCAGATCACGCAGCGCACCCAGCCCGGCGGTCGCAGCGGTCCCACGACCTCGGTGAACGTGCCGGCGGTGATCTACGACGACAGCGCCGACAAGGCCGCGCGCTTCATCATGGACTGCAACCAGAAGCGGCTGCCGATCCTCTTCGTGCACGACACGACGGGATTCATGGTGGGGCGCGACAGCGAACAGGCGGGCATCATCCGTTCCGGCGCGAAGATGGTGAACGCGATGGCGAACTCGGTGGTGCCGAAGATCGCCCTCATCGTCGGCGGCAGCTACGGCGCGGGCAACTACGCGATGTGCGGGCGG
>CAZSVT010000101.1:0-9896 GCA_964610365.1 uncultured Isosphaeraceae bacterium | reverse complement strand
TCCAGCCGCGCCCACCTGGCGCCGGTGGCGGCCAGCGCCTCGGCGCCGCGCGCCGACGACATCGACGGTGCGTCGCTCTGCCAGGTGCGCTCGCCGTCGCAGTGCCCCGCCGTCCGGCGCGGGCACACCATGACCTTCGCCAGCAGCGACGCCTTCGACGCCTGCCCGCACCTGCGCGGTCGCCCGGGCGGCGCCTGCGGCGGCGCGTGCGTTCCCCTCAGCATCATGGGGCAGCACGTGGGCGTCCTCCACGCGATGACCCCGAACCTCGAGACGCTGCCTCCGGACGAGATCGAGCGACTCACGATCCTGGCCGCCAAGGCCGGCGAGCGCCTGGGCGTGCTCCGCGCCTTCGCCCAGTCCGAGCACCAGGCGGCGCGCGATCCGCTCACCGGGCTGCTCAATCGCCGCAGCATCGAGGGCGAGGTCCAGCGCCTGCAGCGCGGCGGCACCGCGTTCTGCATCGCGTACGCCGACATCGATCACTTCAAGCGCCTCAACGACACGCACGGTCACGAGACCGGCGACAAGGCCCTGCGACTCCTCAGCCGCGTGCTGCGCGAGGCGCTGCGCCCCTCCGACCTGACGGCGCGCTGGGGCGGCGAGGAGTTCGTGATCCTGCTCCCCGGCCTCGACATCGACACGGCGCGGGTGGCGCTCGATCGCGTGCGCACCGCGGTGCTCGAGTCCAGCGACTCCGGCAACGTCCCCCGCTTCTCCGTCAGCTTCGGCGTGGCCACCTGCCAGCCCGAGGACGACTTCTTCGAGCGACTCGCCGAGGCCGACGCCGCGCTCCTCTCCGCCAAGGGCGCGGGGCGCAACCGGGTGGTCGCGGCGCGGGTGGCCGGAGGCGCCGTGGTGGACGCCGCCAGGGCCGCGTGATCGAATCGCCGGGACCGCCGGTACGATGGCCGCCTGAAAGGAGCCATCGATGCCTCGATGCACCCATCTCGTCTCCGCCTGCGCCGGCGCCGCCGTCGCGGGCTCGCTGATCCTCGCCCTCGGTCTCGGCCCCAGCCAGAGCGGAGGTTCCGGCGCTCCGCCCGCGAAGCCGCCCGCCGCACCCACCGCGCCCAAGGCGCCCGCGCCGCCGAAGAAGCCCGGCGAGGGTCCGGCCTTCGATCACACGATTCCGGCGCCGAAGGACGGCGGCAAGCCGGGCGTGGTCCCGATGCCGCCGGAGATGGCCGCGGCCATGGAGTTCATGACGCCGGGCCCCGAGCATGAGTGGCTGGCGAAGAAGGCCGGCACCTGGAACATGACCGGCAAGATGTGGATGGACCCGAGCATGCCTCCGATGGAGGTGACCGGGACCACCGTCTACCGGATGATCCTCGGCGGTCGCTACCTGCACGAGGAGGTCAAGTCCATGATGATGGGCGAGCCCTTCGAGGCGATGGGCGTGACCGCGTTCAACCGGGCCACCGGCAAGTTCCAGCTCGCGTGGCTGGACACGATGGGCACCGCCATCACGCAGGGCACCGCCACCCGCAGCGCCGACGGCAAGACGCTGAACGGGACCTACATGATGTTCGACCCGATGGCCGGCAAGGAGGTCCCGGCGCGGAGCGTGGAGACCCGCGTGGACGACGACACCTTCACCTACCAGATGTTCCAGCCCGGTCCGACCGGCACCGAGATGAAGGTCCTCGAGTTCTCCTACAAGCGCGCCAAGTAGCGCCGGAGATCGGGGCGCCGAGCGACGGCTGAGCCGTCACCGCCCCGGCATCGCCGCTCAGAGAAGCACCGCCGCGGCCGTCGTGAGGATGGCCGCGGCGGCGATGTTGAGGAGGAGCCCCACGCGGGCCATCGTCAGCGCCGGGAGCTGCCCGGAGGCGAAGGCCATCGCGTTGGGGGGCGTGCCGACCGGCATCATGAACGCCCAGCTGGCGGCGAAGGCGGCGGGGATCACCAGCCGCTCCGGGGGCATTCCCAGCGCCGGGGCCAGCGCCAGGAGCACGGGGCCGCATGCCGCCACCACCGCCGTGTTGGAGGCGAGCTCGGTGGCGAAGACGATCGCCAGCACGATGGCGCCGATGACGACGATCTCCGGCGCCCCGGAGAGATGGTGGAAGATCTTGCTCAGCCAGAGCGCCACGCCGTGGCGCTCCATGGCGTCCGCCAGGCTCAGTCCGCCGCCGAAGAGGATGAAGACGCTCCACGGCAGCCGCGCGGCATCGCGCCAGGAGAGCGCGGTGGACGACGGCGAACGACCGAGCGGAATCGCCAGCAGGGCGAGCGCGACGAGGATCGCGATGCCGCCGTCCTGGAGCTTCGGCAGCGGCGCGGGGAGCCAGGGGCGCATCACCCAGAGACCCACGGCCGCGATGAAGACGACACCGGTGAAGACGCCGGCGCGACTCCACGGTTCCCGCGGCGCCGCCGCTCGCGCCGACGCCCCGGCGCTCGCCGCCTCGGCGAGCCGGAGTCGATGGACCGGAAGCAGCACGCGCGTGAGGAGCAGCCACGCCAGCGGCAGGAAGATCGCCGTGACCGGCACGCTGAAGCGGAGCCACGACAGGAAGGTGACCGGCACGCCGACGTCGCGCAGCAGCTGGGCGGCGATGGCGTTGGGCGGCGTGCCGATGATGGTCAGGACGCCCCCGATGCTCGCGCCGTAGGCCACCCCGAGCAGCGCGGCGATGGTGAAGACGCCCAGGCGGCGCTCCCGTTGCTCCTGCTCGGGCGCCGTGCGCCGCGCCTCCGCCGTCGCGGCGAGGGCGAGCGGGAGCATCATGGCGGCCGTCGCCGTGTTGCTGACGAACGCACTGGCGATCGCCGAGGCGAGCATCAGGGCGCCCACGATCCGCGTCGGTCGCGGCCCGGCGAGCGAGAGGAGGCCCATGGCGAGGCGCCGGCTGAGGCCGTGCCGCTCCAGCGCCTGGGCGAGGAGGCAGCCGCCCGCGAAGAGGAAGATGACCTCGTTGGCGAACGGCGCCGCCGCCTCCTTCACCGACGGCGTCACGCCCATGACCGGGAAGACCACGATCGGCAGGAGCGCCGTCGTGGCGAGCTCCACCGCTTGGGTGAGCCACCAGCAGGCCATCCACGCCATGAGCGCCAGCACCGCCGCCCCTTCGCGCGTCAGCTCGGAATCGCCCCCTCCGGCGGTGAACCACCAGACCGCCGCCGCCGCCAGCGGACCGAGCGCGAATCCAGCCCAGCGCACCCACGACGGGGGCAACGATTCCTCCATCGCCGCCGCTCGAAGCGACAGGGCTTCCGCCGACACGATCAGTGCCCGGCCGTCGATGCGAGGGCGCGGATGGCGTCGCCCTTCTTCGGATCCTGGTCGGCCGGGACGCCGAGGTACTGGAGCGTCTCGTCGATGATGTCCCGCGCCATCGGCGCCGCGGTCTCGCCGCCGAAGTGCGCGCGACGCTTGTCCGGATCGTCGATGACGGCGCAGACGGCGATGCGCGGCTGCGTGAGCGGCGCGCCGCCGAGGAAGTTCGCCACGTAGCGATCCTCGTAGTAGCCCTTGCCGTTGGGACGGGGGAGCTGGGCGGTGCCGGTCTTGCCGAAGATGCGATAGAGCGCGCTCTGCGCCCTGCGGCCGGTGCCCTCCACCATCACGTCACCCATCACCTCGCGCGTGAGCAGGGCGATGGACTCGGGGATCACCCGCACGCCGTCGACGGGCCGGTCCGCGTCCAGCGCCGCGGCCTCGTCGGTGGGCAGCACCAGTCGCAGCGGGGCCATCGTGCCGTCGCGGCAGAAGGCGGTGAAGGCGTGGGCCATCTGCACCGGCGTCACCGCCACCTCGTGGCCCATGCAGACGGAGGTCTGGGTGGTCACGCGCCATGCCTTGGGCGAGGTCACGATGCCCTCGGCCTCCATCACCGGATCCAGGCCGAGGCGGCGCCCGAAGCCGAAGCTGCGCAGGCATGCCTGCATGTCCTTGAACTTCATCTTCTCGGCGGCGATCGCCATCCCGGCGTTGAGGCTCTTCACGAGCACGAAGCGCCAGGTGTTGGGGCCGTAGTACTTCACGTCCCGGATGAGCCGGCCGAAGCTGGTCCGGTGCGGTCCGCCCGCCGGCAGCGGCACCATGCTCTCGGGCTTGTAGACGCCCAGCATCGTGGCCCAGGCCCAGACGAACGGCTTGAAGGTGGAGCCCGGTTCGAAGGAGTCGGTGAGACAGCGATTCCGACCGAGCGACGCCTTCCGTTCACGATCGTCCGGCTGCGTCACCTCCTTGAAGCCGGGGCGTCGACGCAGGCAGTCGGCCATGGCCAGGATGTCGCCGGTCTCCACGTCGACGATGACCACGCGACCGCCGGCGGCGTTGTACTTCTTCACCGCCTCATCCAGGCGTCGCTCGGCGATCTCCTGGATCATCGCGTCGATGGTGAGCCGGATCGAATCCCCGTCGGCGGCCGGGCGGTAGCCGTCGCGCTCGATCCACATCGGTGCGCGGCGCACGTTGCGGAGGAAGGTGATGCGCCCGTCCTGCGGCGCCAGGTCGCGGTTGGAGAGCCGCTCGATGCCGGTGATGCCGCTCTGGTCGCGGCTCACGGCGCCGACGATGCGCGCCGCGAGCGCGTCCATGGGGTACTCGCGCACCGGGTGCGCTTCGACGCCCACGCCCGGGAGATTCAGTTCGCGCACCGAGTCGAGCTGCCACTCCTCCAGCGGATCGGCCAGCACCAGGTAGCGACGATCGGCGTTGGCCCGCAGCGCCGAGAGGATCCGGTCGGCGTCGCCGCCGATGGCGAAGGCCAGGGCCCGCGCCGCGTCAGCGAAGGGATCGGCGTCGATGGGCGAATCGGGATCGGCGCGCTGACCGCGCTTCACCTGCTCCCATCCGCGCTCCCAGATGAGCGCCGGATCCACGAAGAGCCGGTGGCCGACGACGCTCGTGGCGAGCACCCGACCGCGGCGATCGACCACTTCGCCGCGCAGGGCGAGCTCCTTCACGGAACTCTCGCGCGTGCCCGCGGCGGCGAGCAGCTCGGGATGCGGCGCCAGCTTGAGCTGCACCACGCGCGCCAGGTTCGCCACCAGCACGGCGGAGACCACCAGGAGCATCACCGCCGCGCGCCGGGAGAGGCGTCGCGTCGGCGCGCCCGGCGCGCCCGCGGAATCGGCGGCGTCGGGTCCGGTCGGGTTCATCCGCCGAACTCCGTCGATGGCGCCGTGGCGGGGAGCGTTCGATCGGGCTGATCGGCGGCCAGGCGCGGCGCGGTGGGCGCCGTCGGGCGATCGAGCCGGTGCGGCAGCGGCACCCAGTCGCCGGAGATCGCCCGCAGCGCCAGCCGCACCTCTCCCGGACGGATGCGGCGCGCCACCTCCGCCCGGAGCCGGGCGATGGCCCGTTCCTGCTCCAGGATGCGCGAGTGCGTCCGCGCGATCTCCAGCGTCGTCTCGTACCGGCGCTGCCGCTCCACCAGGAGCGCCAGCGCCATCACGGCGAGGACCACGACGATGGCGAGGAGCTTCCCGAACATGGCGATCGAAGCGGCGACGGTGCGATCAGCCCTGCGACGGCAGTCGGATCACCGTGCCCGGTCGAAGGGCGTGCGGGTCGCGGATCACGTCCTCGTTGAGCTTGGCGACATCCTTCCAGCGCTTGGTGGACCCGAGCTTCTTGCGCGCGATGTCGGAGAGCGTCTCGCCCTCCTGCACCGTGTAGGTCGAGGCGACCGCGGCGCCGGGGGCGCTCCCCGGAGCGCTCGGCGCGGCACCGCCGGATCCGCCGGGCGCGGCCGGCGTCGCACCACCGGGCGCGGCCTTCGCGACGGCGCCGGGCTTGAGCACTTCGATGGGCGGAAGCCGCAGCGTGACGCCCTTGCGGAGGCGCGCCGGATTGGGAATCGCGCTCTTGTTGAAGTCGGCCAGCGCCTTCCAGAGCGAACCGTCTCCGTACTCCGCGGAGCAGATCGAGTAGAGCGTCTCGCCCTCCTTCACCGGGTAGAGCCGCGCGGTCGCCGCGGGCTCGACCTTGGGCGACTCGGGTCCGATGGTGATGCCGGGCACCTGCCTGGAACCGGGCCCGCCGAGGACGATCTCTCCCGGAGCGCTCGCGGGCGGCGCCGGCGGCACCGGGGGATCGACGCGCGGAAGCGATCCCGAACCCGGGGCCGGACCCGCGGCCGATCCGTCCCCGCCGGGCGCGCCGGGGACCTCGGGTCCGCGCGCCTGCGCCACCTGCTGCACCGGCGGCGTCGGAAGGGGCGAGAGCGGCTGGATGGAGATCGGTGCCGAGGCGCCTCGGAGCGCTCCTCGCTGGGCGAGCAGATGAGCCGCTTCCTGCCTCTGTCCCGCCGAGAAATGGTCGGAGACGAGGATCCCCACGAAGAGAACGAGGCCGAAGCCGACGATGAGAGCGAGCTTGCTTTCGCGGGTCATGACGCGTCCTTGCGATGCGAACACCGGCGGAATCGATCGGCGCGGCGGCCGGCCATGGCCACCGCACCGGGCAATCTAGCATCGGCCACCGAGGCGAAGAATCCGCAGCTTCGCGGAGCGGGCGCGCGGATTCTCGTTCCGCTCGGACTCCGAGGCCTCGATGGGCTTCTTCGACGCCTCGGCCAGCCCCTCGGGCACGGACTCGGTGATCGCCCGGAAGCGATGCTTCACCCGCCGATCCTCCAGGCTGTGGAAGGCGATGATGCCGAGCCTCGCTCCGGAACCGAGCCAGCCCGGGCGCCCGGCCGCCACCGCCGCGGCGCCGCGCTCCACCGCCTCCAGCAGCCGCTCCAGCGCCCCGAGTTCGTCGTTGACCGCGATGCGGAGGGCCATGAAGGTCCTGGTGGCCGGGTGCATGCGCGACGCGGCCGCGCGGGCACCGTACGCCTCCCGAACGAGCTGCGCCAATTGCGCCGTGGTGGCGATGGGCGCGGAAGCCCTGGCCTCCACCACGCGTCGGGCGATCCGCCGGGCCATCGGCTCCTCGCCGAACTCGAAGATCAGGTCCGCCAGCCGGCGTTCGGGCAGGCCGTTGACCAGGTCGGCCGCGGTTCCCACGCACGACGGATCGAGCCGCATGTCGAGGGGCCCGTCGGCGGTGAAGGAGAGGCCCCGGCCCGGGTCGTCCACCTGGTTGCTCGAGAAGCCGAGGTCGGCCAGCAGGAGATCGGCGCGGACGGACTCGCGGGCGGCGATGGCCTCGACCAGCACGAAGCTGGAGTGCACCGCCGTGACCGCCGGCGCCTCGGGGAGCGCCCGGATCCGCTCGGTCGCGCGGGCGAGATTGGCCGGATCGAGATCGATCAGGATCACGCGTCCGGCGGGTCCCAGCCGTTCGGCGATCCGCGCGGCGTGACCGCCGAGCCCGGCCGTGCAGTCGATGAGCGTCTCACCCGGCGCGGGCGCCAACTCGCGCAGCACTTCCGCGACCAGGACCGGACGATGGCCCGGTGCCTCCGGAGTCACCGCTTGACCACGGTGGAGGCGCTCGCCGCGGCGCCGGGCTCCACGCGCTTCGGCGCGGCCCCGGAAGGGGCGGGCTCCACGACGCGCGGCGTTCCCTCGGCCCGCTCGGCCTTGGCGTGGGCGATCGTCCAGGCCCCGCGCCGCGCCGTCTTGATGGCCACGGCGGCGATGAAGGCGAAGAAGGTGAAGGTGACCGCGTAGATCACCAGCACGCGGACGGTGGTGAGGAGCTGGAGGGCGGCCAGCGACACGCCGAGCACCGTGAAGAACGCGGTGATGGCGTAGAGGGCCAGCACGGCCTTGCGCACCGATCCGAGCGATCGCTTCAGCTGGTGATGGATGTGATTGCTGTCGGCGACGGAGAAGGAGACGCCCGCCAGCCGGCGCCGGATGATGGCCAGGATGGTGTCCATCACCGGCAGCGCGAAGATGATGAGACCCGCCATGACCAGGCTGGTCTGCCGATGCTCCCCGAACATCAGGATGATGCTGATGCAGAGGTAGCCGATGAGCAGGCTCCCCGTGTCGCCGAGGAAGATGACCGCGGGATTGAAGTTGTAGGGCAGGAATCCCAGCATCGCCCCCAGCAGCGCCAGCGACAGCGCCACGCGCGCCGCCACCATCGTCTGGTCCGGATCCGGTGCCCCGAAGACGGTGCCCATGAGCAGGCTGATCACCAGGAAGCCGACGCACATGATGGCGGTCGATCCCGTGAGCAGCCCATCGAGCCCGTCGATGAGGTTCGTGGCGTTGCAGGCGCCCAGGACGAAGAAGGCGATGATGGCCACGCCGATCCAGTAGTAGAGGTGCTCGACGGTGATCGTCACGCCCAGCGGCGGCGAGAGCGGCACCTGCCAGAGCACCGTCGCCGGATCGCCGAAGAGCTGGCCGAAGAGGCCCATGGCCACCTGCGTGCCGAAGTTCTCCACCGCCAGCGCCGCCGCGGCCACCAGCTGCCCGGCGATCTTCAGGCGCGGATACAGGTTCCAGATGTCGTCGAGCAGACCGGTGAGGGCGATCGCCACCATGCCGACGGCGATGGAGATGGGCACCGGGCGCAGGATCGACGCCTGCCCGCGCACCAGCATGTAGCTGGCGGCGATGCCCGCCAGCACGCCGAAGAAGACCGCGATGCCGCCGAGGTAGGCGATGGGGTACGCGTGCTCCTTGCGCGACTGGTCGGGCCGGTCGATCACATCGGCGCTGACGGCGACGCGGCGGACGAACGGCGTGAGCAGGAGCGTGACCACGAAGGCCACCAGGAAGACCGGCACGAAGCTGTTGAGCAGCTCGATGGCGCCGACGACCACGCCCTCCTGCACCAGGTCGCGCGCCGGCTCCAGCGGCTCGAAGGGCGCGATCGGCCGGACCTGGGCGAGCAGGGAATGCATCACCGGGCTCCGCTCCCGCTTCCGGTTCCGGCGGCGTTCGACTCCATCGCCGCCGCCAGATCGCGGATCGTCCGATCCAGGTCGATGGTCGGCGCGAAGCCGATCGCCTGCCGCACGCGCGAGAGGTCGGGCTGGCGCACCCGGAGGTCGTCGAACTGCACCGGGAAGGCCTCGGCGTAGGGCACGAAGCGGACCTCGGAGCGGCTTCCGAGCACCCGGATCACCCGCTGCGCCAGGGCCGCGATCTCGATCGGCTCGTCGCGCCCGAGGTTGAAGATCCCGCCGCGGCACGCGGGCGACTCCAGGATGGCCGCCAGCGCCGGCACCACGTCGCGCACATCGCAGAAGCAGCGCGTCTGCCGGCCGTCCCCGTGCACTTCCAGCGGTTCATGCCGCAGGGCGCGCTCCACGAACGACGGCAGCACCATGCCGTACTCGCCGACCTGGCGCGGACCGACGGTGTTGAAGAGCCGGACGATGGCCACCGGCAGGGCCTGCTCGCGGTGGTACGCCAGGGCCAGGTACTCGTCGATGGCCTTGGAGCAGGCGTAGCTCCAGCGCGTGACCGAGGTGGGCCCGTACACCACGTCGTCCGCTTCGCGGAAGGGCGTGCGCACGCCCTTGCCGTAGACCTCGCTGGTGCTGGTGAGGAGCGTCGGGGCGCGGTGGGCCGCCGCGAAGCGCAGGAGCGACGAGGTCTCCAGGATGTTGTTCTCGATGGTGTGGATGGGCTGCTCCACCACCAGCCGCACGCCCACCGCGGCGGCGAGATGGAAGATGGCGTCGGGCCGATCCACCTCCCGCTCCAGGCGCTCGCCCACCCGTCCTTCCACCACGCGCAGGCGCGGACCCCACTCGGTCCGGGCGCGGTCGAGGTTCGATCGCCGGCCCGTGGAGAAGTCGTCCACCACCGTCACGCGGTCACCGCGCGCGAGCAACCACTCCACCAGGTGGCTGCCGATGAAGCCGGCGCCTCCGGTGACGAGGGCGTGTCGCTCGTGCGCCGCGTGGGACATGGCGTGGCGCCGGGCTCAGCGACCCGTCTTCGCGTAGCGCGTGATGGCCTCGGCGTTCTTGCGGAAGTAGCCGCCGGCCGTCGATCGCGGACGATTGAGGATCACGCCGAGG
>CAZSVT010000100.1:0-9913 GCA_964610365.1 uncultured Isosphaeraceae bacterium | reverse complement strand
CGGAGGCCGGCGCGGAGCGATGTATCTGGAGCACGCGGTCCTCGTCCTGGTCGACCTCGACACGGGCGCACCGCAGCGGCTCCATCGGCGGGACGATCCGCAGCGCGAACGGCTCGATCCCGCGATCGCCGCCGCGCTCGAAGGCTGCGGCCACGGGTCCGGCTGACTCGTCGCCCTCCCAGACGCGCACCCAGCGCACGCTCTTGAAGGCGTTGGTCACCAGCTGGCTCGTCACCAGGCGCATGCGCTGCGCGGCGGCGTCGTCCAGGATGGAGTCCGCGGCGCCGGTCATCTCGGCCGGGCTCAGCAGGTCGACGAACCCCTCGGTCTTCTCCAGCAGCGAGAGCGACGAGCCGAGCACGTCCATGCCGAAGGTGGGATCGCCCGGCTCGTCCCAGGGCCAGGCGAATCCGCCGCCGCCGTAGAGGCCCACCTCGCCGCGGCTGAAGACGAGCAGCCGGATGACCGTGTTGGTGCAGCCGCGCCGCGCCGGCGTCCAGCCGGGGCGGGGCAGCCACATCACCTGGACATGGGCCACCTGGCCGGTGAGCTCGCCGCCCTTGGCGAGATCCTCGGGCGAGATGTCGGAGAGATAGACGGAGGTCTGCGCCGGCTGGTTCTCGTACCAGGCGTACGGAAAGGTGAAGGAGAGCGACGCGTTGTTCTCGCCGATCCCCTCGGTCACCAGGGCCCGCTCCGCGAAGGTGCGCTGCCACCAGCTGGAGCACCCGGTGCCGAGCCCGACGACGACGATCGACGCGACGCAGGCGGTCGCGGCCAGGGCGATCCTCGCGGCGGATCGCGCCCTCGCGGACCTCCCCACGGACGCGTCGGTCACGGGCGGATCCTGCCGCCGTCGGCGTCCGCGGTGGATTCGCTGCGCCGCGCGGCGCCGACGAATCCGGGAGCATCGATGGAGAGCGCCTCGATCGGATCCCGCTCCACGATGGAGCGCAGCACGCTGCGCGGCACCGCGGGGAGCTGCGTCCCGTGGGCGAACGCGTGCAGCGAGTAGACCGCCTCGATCGTCTTGATCGGCTGCTCGAAGGGGAAGCCGCTGGCGAGGAGGATGCGATCGGTGACGCCGTGCGCCGACGCGGCGAGGAGCGCCTGGTAGAGCTCCCACGGTCGCGACGCGAAGCCCGCGAGGTCCGCGTGCACCGCGCCATGCTTGGCGATGAGGTCGAGGCACTCGCCGACCCACGGCCAGCCGAGGCCGGAGATGACGATCGGCATGCGCGGGAAGTTCCGCGCCACCTCGTCCCACGCCGACGGGCGATCGAACTCGAGCACGGACTGGGCCACGAGCGGACCGCAGCGCGCCGAGATCACCGGCATGCCGTGGCGATGGCAGCGCTCGTAGACGCGCATGGCCGTGGAGTGCGCCGGGTGGAAGCCCTGCGACGCGGGGCTCACCGTGATGCCGGAGAGCCCCAGCGCGACGGCGCGATCCACCTGGCCGAGCGGATCGGGCCCCATCGGGTCCACGCCGCCGAAGCCGATGAGGCGCGACGGATCCCGTCGCACGCACTCGGCGATGAACTCGTGCGGAACGCAGGCGCCGAGGAGCTCGCTGCGGAAGCCGAGGATGGCGGCGCCGGAGACGCCCTCGATGGCGCTGGAGAGCGCCCCGTGGGAGGCGTCAACGCGCAGCCATCGCCCGGAGTGTCGTCGTGCGATCTGTTCCCAGAGGGCCTGCCCGAGCTGCTCGGGATTCTTCCAGGCACGCGTGTGCAGGTCGAAGATCATGCGGGGTGGTGGAGCGGGGCGTCCTTGCCTCGATCGACGGCGGCGGAGCATACACGGGCCCCCGGCTGCAACTCAATCGGCGGGCCCGGCGGCACGCCCCGGCCCGGGCCGCGCCGGAACGCCCCCGCACGCGGCCGTGGCCGTGGTGATCACCGCCACGCCGGCGCTGAGCGGCGTCTGCGCCACCTGCTGGAATCCGCTTCGGCGCAGCAGGTCCGCCAGGGCGGCGCGATCCAGGAAGGTCTCCACGCTGCGCGGCAGGTAGCGGTACGCGCCGCTGCGGTCGCCGGCGATGAGCGTGGCCGTGCGCGGCATGATGGTGCGCGTCCAGAGACGGCTGAGGCTCCGCAGGAGCGGCGAGGTCGGCTCGTCGAACTCCAGGATCACCAGGCGTCCGCCGGGCCGGAGCACGCGCCGGAACTCGCGCAGGGCGCGCTCCGCGTCGGAGACGTTGCGGAGCCCGAAGGCGATGGAGACGATGTCGAAGGACGCGTCGCCGTACGACAGGGCGGTGGCGTCGCCGAACTCGAATTGCACGGGGAACGCGGCGTGTTTCGACGGCCCGCGCGGCGAGGCCTTCGCGCGGGCGATGTCGAGCATCGCCTCGGTGAAGTCGGCGCCGATCACCTCCGCCGCGCCGGCGCGGGCGAAGGCGATCGAGAGATCGCCGGTGCCGCAGGCCACGTCGAGGACGCGGCGCCCCCGGAGCTCGCCCGCGGCGCGCACCGCGGCCCTTCGCCATCGCTGGTCCATGCCGAAGGAGTGGAGGCGGTTGTTGAGGTCGTAGCGCCGGGCGATGGCGGCGAACATGCGCTGCACGCGCGCCGCCTTCTCCGGATCCCGGTGCGGATCGGAGGCGAGCCGGCGTTCGCTCCACGCGGGATCGGCGCCGCCGCCGGAGGGACCGGTCGGCTCGGTGGCGTGGCTGGGGGGGCGCACGGCCGCATGCTACGGAGCGGGGGTGTGCGGGCGATGCGGACGGCGCCGGCGGGGGCGGTCGTCCATAACCCCCGGCCGCCGGTCCGATATGACCACCGGCGAGAGGGCCTTCAGGAACGGCCGCCGCCGCGCCGATGCGAGTGCTCCCACTTCAAGGAGCACCCCACCATGCACCACGAGGCGATCATCGAGCAGCTCTTCAATCTCCTGCTGAACGGCGACCGCGCCGGCACCCGGCGATTCGTCGGCCGGATCCTGGCCGGCGGAACCACGCCCGCCGGCTTCGCCAACGACATCGCGTGGCCGCTCCATGAATCGCTCTTCCGGCTCCACCGCGCCGACCAGGTGGCGCCGCTTCCGTTCCACTACGCGGTGCGCCTCCTGCGCTCCACCATCGATCAGCTGCAGCCCGGCTACGAGCAGGCGCCGCGCCGCGGACGCGAAGTGCTCCTCTTCTGCGGCCGCGAGGAGATCGAGGATCTCGGCGGACAGATCGCCGCGGATCTGCTGGAGGCCGACGGATGGGATGTCCGCTTCGGCGGCCCCATGGTGGCGCTCGACGAACTCCTGGCCGAAGTGCACGGGCGCAAGCCGGCGTGGCTGGTGCTCTTCAGCTCGCACCCCAAGGATGTGACGGCGATCCGCGAGATCATCGACACGCTTCGCGACATCGGCGGTCATCCCGACCTGCGCGTGGCGGTGGGCGGCGGCGTCTTCAACCGCGCTCCGGGACTGGCCGAGGAGATGGGAGCGCCCCACTCCGCCTCCACTCCGCAGGACCTGGTGGAGCTGCTCGCCGATCGGAGCCGCTCCGGCGCCGGCGCCCCGGGCGTGGCCGGGACGCTCGGCCGTCCGGTCGGCGATTCCGCGGCATCCCGGACCCAGCCGTCCTCGCAGGCCGTGGAAGGCCGGGCGGCACGCTGGCGCAAGTCTGCGTAACAGCGGCTGATCCCGGCGGAGGCGTCGGTCCGAGCCACTATCATGCGAACCGACCGCCCGCGCGGCGGTAGTGGTGGCAAGGCCATGCTGGACAAGCAGGACGAAGTCAAGCTGGTTCGACGGGCTCGCCGGGGCGATCCCGCCGCCATCGAAGCCCTGATCCGCGCCCACCAGGATCCGCTCTACGCCTTCATGCTCCGCCTGTCGGGTCGACCCGAAGTCGCCCAGGACATGGTGCAGGAGGCGTTCGTGCGCGTCATCCGCTCCATCGATCGCTTCGACGACCGCTTCCGCTTCAGCACCTGGCTCTTCACGATCGCGCGGCGGCTGCTGGTCAACCACATGCAGAAGATGCGGCCGGCGAGCGACAGCGAGACGGTCGGTCGCCAGCAGGGGGACACGGAGACCCCCGGCGTGCTGAGCGCCGCCCGCGAGACCCGCGAGCGGCTCCGGGGACTCCTGGATCGCGCCATGGGCGAGCTCTCGCCGCTGCAGCGCGAGATCGTGCTGCTCTTCCACCAGCAGCACTGGGCGATCGCCGACATCGCGACCACGCTGGGCATCCCCGAAGGCACGGTCAAGAGTCACCTCTTCCGCGCCCGGCGCCGCATGCAGGCCTTCATCGAGTCCGACGCGAGCGACGCGCGGCTGGCGCAGGAGGCCCTCTCGTGATGCCGGCCGAGCGGCCGTTCGACGATGCGGCGCCCCGCGGCGACGACGAGGCGGTGCTGCGCCGACTGCTGGCGGAGCTGGCCGCCGGGCGCGAGTCCGCGCCGGATCTCACCGATCGGGTGATGGGGCGCCTCGGCTTCGTTCGCTGCACCGAGCAGGAGCGCCGGCGCGCCGACTTCATCTGCGGCGTGCGCAAGGCGGCCGTCGTCTGCCTGATGCTGGTGGCGGCGCTCGTGGGCTACTTCGTGGCCTCGCGCCGGGAGCCCGATCCGTCGATGGCCCTCCCTTCCGCGCTCGGTGGAGCGATCGAGCGGCACGGACACACGCTCCGCGTGGTGCTCGACGGCCTTCCGCAGTTCTCCGCGCCCGAGGACGAGCTGGCGCTGACGGTGGTTCCGGTCTTCGGCTTCGGCGCCGTGCCGGTCATCGTGATTCCCGTCTCCGAGGACGGCCGCGGCGTGCGGCACGGACCCTGGAGGAATCCGGACGCCCTCAAGGAATGCCCGTCGATCCGCCGGGTGGCGGCCCAAGTTCCGTTCCCGGAGGCGTGATCCATGGCCGCGTGGTTGGCGGAAACGCTCGTCGCATGCGTCCTGGGCGGCGCGCCGCACGGCGCGCCCCACGCGGCGGCTCCGCCCTGGTCCGGCGCCGAGCGCCTGCCCGCGGACGTGGACCTTCATGTGCACGTGGACGGCGCCGCCGAGCTGCGGCGCCGGCTCCAGGGGCTTCCCCTGGCCCAGGCCTTCGCCGCCGCGTTCGTGGACGAGGAGCTCGCCGGTCGCTGGTCGACCATCGCACAGCGGCTCGGCCGCAGCGAGGTGCAGTGCTTCGATGATCTGCTCGGCCGCGACGTGCGCCTCACGGTGCGCCACGCCGCCGATGGAACGCCCGACTGGCTGCTGGTGACGGAGATGGACGAGGCGACGCTGGCGCTGGTGCGCGAGAAGCTCGGCGGGCGCATGGGCTCCGGCGGGATCATCGAGTTCCCGTGCCAGGAATTCGTGGCCGCGTGGCGCGAGCCGCGCCTCATCGTGGGACCGAACCGCGAGGCGGCGCTCCTGCGGGCGGAGCTGGGAGAAGCGGCGCCCCGAGCCGCGGGCGAACCCGCCGGTGCGTCGCTGGCCGACGAGCCGCTCGTCGCCACCGCGAGGAGCTGGCCGCGCTCCCGCTTCGAGCTCTTCATCCGGCACGACCTGCCGGTGGCCGGCGTCAGCGTCTTCGCCGGCGACATCGACGGTCGTCGCGCCACCATCCGACATCGAGGCCGCTGCCAGGAGCTGTCGTTCGCCGCGGATCCGCCCGACGCCGCGGCCATCGACGGGTCGGTGCTGGCGCGCTTCGAGCCGATCGCCATCGCCGGCGCGGTGCGGCGGCAGTGCGACGCGTCGACGCTCTCGCTGCTGACCAGGTACCTGCCGGGGCTCTCGCCCTGCGAAGGCATGCGACGCAACGCCGGCGACCGCTGGCTCCTGCTGGTGGGCGCGGCCCAGGACGACGCGGACGAGTGCCAGGTTCCGTCGCTCGCGGTGGCGGTGGAAGTGCACGAACCGTGCAAGGCGCGCCAGCAGCACGAGGCGTTCCTGGAGCGGGCGATCGCCAGCTACAACCGGAACTACGCCGCGAGGTTCGGCGAGGTCATTGAACCGCCTCGCGTCGGCGCCTGCGCCGACCTGGAGGCGCCGCAGCAGTGCGACATCGGCGGGCCGCTCTGCTCGGCCAGCCGCAATCATCCGCTGCTGCGCACCTGTTCGCTCCATTGGCGCACGGTGGCCGGAGCGGGCGGACGCGGGAGCTGGCAGGTCTACGCCACGCACCGCGAGTGGCTCGATCGGGTCTCGATGCGACTCGAGGAGGCCTCGGGTTCGGGCGAGCCGATGGTGGCCGACGCCGCCGGCGATTCCGCGCCGCGCCCCGTGCGCGACGGGCCGACGCCCGTCCGGGCGCCCGACGCGCCGCCGCCGCATCGTGCGCCCGGGGCGTCTCCGTCGTCGCCGGAAGGCTTCCTTCGCGGAAGGGCTCTGGCCTCGATGACGGAGAGCTGGGGAGGCCACGCCGCGGAGTTCTGCGCCGATGAACCCGATCGCTTCCGCCGAGGCATGGAGGTCCTCACCTCGCTGCTGCGCGGAATCGAGTGGATCCGCTGGAGCTCGGCGCGACCGGCCGATCGCACGGTCGAGACGATCGTGCGGATCGAGCTCGCGCCGTCGAGCGCGCCGTGAGCGCCCGCGCCGGCATGGATCCGATCCGACGCGCCGGCCGCTCGGCGCTGGCCGGCCGGCTGGAAACGGAGCTTCGCAGGCGGGGCGTCGATCGCCACGGATCGCTGCTGGTGGCCGTCAGCGGCGGCGCCGATTCGACGGCGCTGCTCCTGCTCACCGGCGCCGTCGCACGGCGCCGCGGATGGACCGTGGAGTGCGCCACCGTCGACCACCACCTGCGGCCGGATTCGGCGGCGGACGCGGATTCGGTGACGGGGCTCTGCGGTGCGCTGGGCATCCCGTGCCATCGGCTGGAGGTGTGGCCGGGCGCCGGCCCGGGCGCTCCGGCCCGCGCCCGGCGCGATCGGTACGCGGCGCTGGCCCGCTGCGCGAGCGAACGCGGTCTGGCGGCGGTCGTCACCGCCCACCATGCGCACGATCAGTTGGAGACGATGCTGCTGGCGATCGCCCGCGGCGCCGGCGTCCGCGCCGCGGGCGGCATGCCCGCGCGGCGGCGGCTCGCTCCGGGCGTCGAACTCCTGCGTCCCCTCCTGGAGGTGCCGGGGCCGGCGCTCGCGGCGCTCTGCCGGGCGCTGGGCATCTCGTGGCGCGAGGATCCCAGCAATCGGAACCCCGCGTCGCCTCGAGCGCTGCTGCGCGAGGCCGTGGTGCCGGTGCTGGAGCGCCTGCGCCCGGGAGCGGCGCCGAGGGCGGCGCTGCTGGCGGCGCTCCTGCGCTCCGCGGGGCGGAGCGTCGAGCGTCGCGCCGCGCGGCGCGCGTCGGCCGCCACGGTGACGAAGCGCGGCGAGGCAGTGGCGGTCGATCGGACGGCGCTGCGGTCGCTCCCGCGCGCCAAGCGACTGGAGGCGATCCGCGCCTTCCTCCGAGCGCAGGGGCGGCGCCTCGGCGCGGCGAGGCTGAACGAGGTGGAAGCGGCGGTGGCCGGTCGCGGCCGGCACCGGCGACGATGGCCGCTCTCGGGAGGCGCCGCGATCGAACTGGTGGCCGACCGACTCCGGATCATCGATCCAGGCAGCGCTCCGGATTCTTCTGCTCCACGCAGCGGATCTTCCCGTTCTCGATCACCATCACCACCGGCAGCTTCGCGAAGTACTGGGGACCGGACTGGAGCGTGAGGCGCCGGCACTCCGGGCACTCCACATCGGCGGGCGCCTCTCCGACGGCGGCGAGCACGGCGGCGGGCGGAGGCACCTCCACCGCGATGACCTCCGGATGGGCGTCGCCGGAGAAGGCGGCGCGGAAGAGTTCCGAGCAGTCGCCGCAGTGCGGGTTGTAGAAGACGACCACGCTGCGCCCCTCGAGGGTGAGCGCGGTGAGCTGCGGCTGGTAGCGGGAGAGTCCGGCCTCGGCGGGGGTTCGACCGACGAGCCGCGGGAGGTCGGAGAAGAGAACCTCGCTGGATGCGGCGGCCCACGCCGCGGGAATCTGGCGCGGTCGGTCGGCCACGGGAAGTCGCGCCGCCGCGCCGAGGGTGAAGAGGAGCGCCGCGAGCGGGCCGAGGATCGTCCCCGGTCCGATCGCGCGCGGCGTCGACGGCCGGGGCGCGAGGCGGGAGATGGCGGCGCCGAGCACGCCGGCGCCGGCGAGGGCGAGGATCGGCGTGGCGAAGGCGCTGGCCGTGGCCCGGTCCGAGACGAGCGCGGAGATCTCGGCGACGGCGCTGAACGCCAGGAGCAGCACCGCGAGCGTCGCCGTGGGCCGCGCCAGGCGGGGGCTGGCCAGGATCACCAGCGCCAGCGCCGCGTCGAACGCCGCCAGCAACCGGACGGCGGTGATGCCGTCGACATTGGCGCGGACGGCGAGCTTCCAGAGCCAGGTCGGGAGCGACTGCTCGCCTCCGGAGAGGTGCATCGCGGCCAGCGCCAGCGCCGCCGCGGGCACCACCACGCGCACCACGATCGTCCCGGCGATGGGACTCCGCGGCGGCCGATCGGCGGTGCTGGTGACGACCGCGGTCATCGCGCGCGGTTCACTCCGCATCCAGGGTGGCCGCGAGGGAATCGGGATCCTCGGCGGGTTTCTCGCAGACGGCCTTCACCACGCCGTCGACCACGGTGAGCACGATGGGCGTTCCGATCACGTAGTCGGGGCCGTTGGACATGCGCACCAGTTCGCTGCGCACCACGTCCGTGGCGCGGTTCGGCAGCGCCTTCCCGGGCGAGGCATCGGGCACCTTCACCAGCATGGTGCGGGTGGCGAGCTTGCCCTCGAAGTGGTTGTTGATCAGCTCCTGGCAGTGATCGCAGTCCACGCGGTAGAGGACGATGTGCCACTTGCCCTGGTCGAAGCCCGCGGGCAGCGGCCGCTTGAGCATGTGCATCATCTCCTGCGCGGAGAGGCGCTGGCCCACCCAGGTGTTGAAGCGCGGCGCGTAGAAGCCCTTGGGCTTGGCCGGCAACGGCGGCCACTCGGAGGCCGCCGCGGCCGGAGGTGCTTCCTTCGGCGGGGGCGTCGACTTCGGCGGCGTGGAGGCGGCGCCGCGGTCGGGGGCCGAGGGGCCGGGCGCGGGCGGCGTGCCGGCGCCGGAGGGCGGCGCCGCGCCGGCCGGAGCCGCGGCGGTTCCGGAAGGCGTCGACGATCCGGCCGGAGAGGTGGCGCCGCTCGGCGCGGAGGAGCCCGCGGAGCCGTCGGTCGGCGGCGTCGTGGTCGCCGCCGCGGGCGCACTCGGTGCCGGGGCCGCCGACGGCGCGGACGCGCCGGGATCGCCGATCGACTTCGACGGCACGCCGAAGGCCAGCCCGAAGCCGACCACGGACGCGAGCAGGAACGCCACCACGCTGCCCCGCGCCCGCGCCGGACCGAAGATGGCCGCCAGCACGAAGAGCGCCGAGTCCACCGCGAGCACCGTGCCGGGCTTCGGGCCGTTGGCGCCGAAGCAGCCGCACTGGAGCGCGCCCTGCGACACGAGGATGCCGAGGATGGCGATGAAGAGTCCGAGCGTGGCCAGGCAGATCCACTTCGAGAGCCGCGGCAGGAAGATCATGCCCGCCACCAGCATGAACTCCACGCCGATGATGCTCCGCATCGCCAGGTCGAGGAACTGCTCGGTGGTGCCCGACTTCACCTGGTCGTGCACGGCGAAGATGACGCTCCGCACCGGAGGCGGGAGCAGGTTCGGGTTCCGCTCCATGAGCTTGAAGGCGGCGCCGGTGAGCACCCAGAGCGGAATGATTCCGCGGCAGACCACCGTGCCGATCGTTCCGCGCATCGACGGAGGGCCCGAGGGCGCGGCGGAGGTGGACGGGGTGCTGGCCGAGGATCCGGCGCGGGCGCCGGAGCGAGCGGGTTCGGAAATGGTCATGGAGGGCTCAGGGGCTGTGCGGCGAATGGGTTCGGCGCGACGGCGCCGTCGCGGCGGCGCTCGGCTCGAGCGCCTCGCAGAGGATGTGCAGGGC
>CAZSVT010000099.1:0-9996 GCA_964610365.1 uncultured Isosphaeraceae bacterium | reverse complement strand
TGCCGGTCTACTGCCCTCCCGGCGGCATGCCGCAGGTGCTGCCGATCCCGGAGGGAGCGGGGGAGGACGGTGCACAGGCCACTGCGGTCAACAACGCGGGCATCGTGGTCGGCTGGTATCGCGTTCCACCATGGGAACTCGAGCGAGCGTGTGCATGGATGACCGACGGAACCGTGATCGATCTCTTCCCGATCGGAGCGGCCGATCGATGCTACGCCAACGGCGTCAACGATTCGGGCGTCATCGTGGGCGTCCATTGGATCGCGGGCGGGAGCCCCGAGAGCGTGCCGTTCATCTGGGAGCAGGGGCGAGTGCAGTTCCTCGATCCCGCTCCCTTCGACCTCGGTCAGGCAGGCATGATCTCCGACTCCGGCTTCGTGATCGGGTATCTCGGCTATCCAACCTTGGACGCTCACGGCTTCCGCTGGAGAGACGGGGTCATGGAAATCCTCGAGCCGTTGGCGCCGAGCACCTCGGCGATCGCCAGCGGCGTGAACGACGCCGGCGTCGTCGTGGGAAGCTCGCGCATGGACTTCGGCGGATCGCTCGGCGTGGTGTTCACGCCCACGATCTGGAAGGGGCGCGAGCCTGCGGCCCTCCCGATTCTGCCGGGATATCAGTCGGCGGTCGCCCGGCGCATCAACGACGCCGGGGTGATCGTCGGATTCGCGTCGAAGCCGCTGCAGACCGGGCTGCCCTCGCAGGTTCCGATCGTGTGGATCGGTGGAGAGGTCTTCGCGATCGCAAGTCTCCTGGCGCCGGGCTCGCCGCCTCTGGGCACCACGCTGACCGTGAACGGGCCGGGGCAGATCCTCTCGGGAGGCGGCCCCCGACTCGCGACCCCGATCGGATGGTCACCGGCCGACTTGAACGGCGACTGCGCCGTGAACGGCGACGATCTTGGCGTGCTGCTCTCGTCGTGGGGCGTGCCCGACTTCGACCCGCGCTGCGACTTCAACGCTGACGGCGTCGTGGACGGCGACGACCTCGGCACGCTGCTCGGCGAATGGTCGCTGGCGCGCTAGTTCAGCGAGTCGCGCCGACGCGCCGCGCTACGCGTCGGTCTCGGAGACGACCTTCGCCGCGGCGATGAGCGCATCGTCGTCGCGCAGCTTGACCACGCGGACGCCCTGGGTGTTGCGGCCGATCTGGCTGATCTCGCCGGCGTTGACGCGGACGATCATGCCGCCGCGACTGATGAACATGAGGTCGTCCTGCGGCTTCACGCTGCGGATGGCCACCACGCGGCCGTTGCGGTCGGTGGTCTTGATGTCGATGCGGCCCTTGCCGCCGCGGCTCTGCGCCCGCGTGGTTCCATCCTCGCTGTGGACGAGGTACTCGGCGAGCGGGGTGCGCTTGCCGTAGCCGTTCTGGGTGACGGTGAGGAGATCACTCTCGTCGTCGCAGCGCACGGCGCCCACCACCTCGTCGCCCTCCTCCAGCTCGATGCCCTTCACGCCGGCGGCGGCACGGCCCATCACGCGGGCGTCGTTCTCGTCGAAGCGGATGGCGATGCCGGTGGCGGTGGCCAGCAGCACATGGTCGCGGCCGCTGGTGAGCAGCACATCCACGAGACGGTCGCCCTCGTTGAGGTTCACCGCGATGATGCCGCCGCGGTTCACGTTGCGGTAGTCGCCCAGGGCGGTGCGCTTCACGCGGCCCTGCGAGGTGACGAAGAGCAGGTAGTCCTCGCGCGAATCGAATCCGGCGACCGGCAGGAAGGTCTGGATCGCCTCGTCCTCGCGCATCTCCAGCACCTGGCGGATGTGCCGCCCCTTGCTCGTCCGCGACATCTCCGGGATCTGCCAGACCTTCATCTTGAAGACGCGGCCGGTGGTGGTGAAGCAGAGGAGATCGTCGTGGCTGGAGCCGGTGAAGATCTGCTCGACGAAGTCGCCTTCCTTGGCGTCGCTGCCCTTGAGCCCGACGCCGCCGCGACCCTGGGTGCGGTAGGTGTCCACCGGCAGGCGCTTCACATAGCCCTCGTGGCTGATGGTGACCACCACGTCGTGCTCGGCGATGAGGGCCTCGATGTTGAAGTCCTCGGCCTCCGTCTGCTCGATGGTGGTGCGGCGCGCGTCGCCGAACTTCTCCTTCAGCTCGATGGTGTCCTCGCGGATGATGTCGAGGACGAGCTTCTCGTCGGCCAGGATTGCCTCGTAGCCCTCGATCTCCTCGAGCAGCTTGGTGAACTCGGCGGCGAGCTTCTCCACCTCCAGGCCCACGAGCTGGATGAGCCGCATGGCGCCGATGGCCTCCGCCTGCACGCGCGTGAGCCGGGCCCCCTCGGGGACGAGTTGCGTGCGCTCGATGAGCTGGCGGGGGATCAGCGGGGCGTACCGGTGGTTCGACGCGATGCGGAAGCCGCGCGCCATGAGCTTCTCGATGGCCTCCTCGCGCTCGCGGCACTCGCGGATGATGCGGATCACCTCGTCGATGTCGCAGACGGCGTAGATGAGGCCTTCCAGGCGGTGGGCCTGCTGCTTCGCCTGGCGCAGGAGGAACGCGGTGCGGCGGCGGACCACGTCGCGGCGGTGGTCCACGTAGCACTGGATGAGCGTCTTGAGCCCCAGCGTGCGCGGCTGATGATTCACCAGCGCGATGTTGATGATGCTGAAGGTGCTCTGGAGCGGCGTGTATTCGTAGAGCTGCTTCTCCACCACCTCGGGATCCGCACCCTTGCGCAGCACCACCACGATGCGCGTCTGCGCATCGCGCCCCGAGTAGTTCTTCACATCGGCGACATCGGGGATGCGCCCCTCGCGGCTCGCCTCCACGATCTTCTCGATGAGCGTGCTCTGCACGACCTGGTAGGGGATCTCGTCGATGATGATGGCGTCGCGCGTGCCGTCCTTGCCGTGGTGGACGCGACCGCGCAGCGTGAGGCGGCCGCGCCCGGTGGCGTACGCCTCGATGATGCCGCGACGGCCGAGGATGGCGCCGCCGGTGGGGAAGTCCGGCCCCGGGACCACCTTCATGAGCGCCTCGAGCGGAATCTCGGGATCGTCGATGACGGCGACGATGGCGTCGCAGATCTCCGAGACATTGTGGGGCGGCATGGAGCTGGCCATGCCCACCGCGATGCCGGTGGATCCGTTGACCAGCAGGTTGGGGAAGCGCCCGGGGAGGACCGTGGGCTCCGTGAGGCGGTCGTCGTAGTTGGGCCGGAAGTCGACCGTGTCCTTGTCGAGGTCGTCCAGCATGGCCACCGTGGCGGCCGTCATCCGCGCCTCGGTGTAGCGCATGGCGGCGGGGGGATCGCCTTCGATGGAGCCGAAGTTGCCCTGCTTGTCGACGAGCAGGTATCGAGTCTTCCACGACTGCCCGAGGTTGACGAGCGTGGGATAGATGACGCTCTCGCCGTGCGGGTGGTAGTTGCCGCTGGTGTCGCCGCAGATCTTGGCGCACTTGATCTGCTTGCGTCCCGGCGTGAGATTCAAATCGTGCATGGCCACCAGCACGCGGCGCTGGCTGGGCTTGAGACCGTCGCGGACATCGGGCAGGGCCCGGTCCATGATGGTGCTCATGGCGTAGGTCAGGTAGCTGTCGTGCAGCTCCTGGTCGATCTCCTGATCGACGACGCGATCGAGCGGCGCGGGGGTCGGTTGGTCCTGGATCTCGGCCATGTTCGGGGGAGCGGAAGGGCCGCCTCGGCGGCGGCGGGAAGAGCGTCGATTCTACGCGAAACGACCACGCTCCGGCCGCCCTCGGGCCCATTCGACATGGGCCGAATTCACGCGTCGCGCGGCGCTGCCGGCGACGCCGTCGGCTGGAGCAGGAGCAGGAACTCCAGGTTCCCCTCACCCCGCCGCGCCCGGGCGCTCTTGCCGCCGGTGATGGGCGATTCCGTGGACGCGATGACATGCGCGCCAAGCGAAGGCATCTCGTCCATCACGCGTCGGGCGACGCGGCGGGCCTCCGCATGGGCAAGGAATCCGTCCGCCAGCAGGTGCTTCTCCTCCGCGCGCAGCTCGTAGTGCGGCTTGACGAGCGTGATGATCCGGCCGCCAGGCGCCAACCACCGCTGCGCGGCGGGAACGGCGAGCCGCTGCGGGGTCCAGGCCAGGTCGATCACCACCAGGTCCACGCCCCCGGCCGGCGGCTCGGCGTGCAGGGCGTTCGTGCGCTCCCGCACCGTCACGCGCGGGTCGTTGCGGAGCGACCACGCCAGCGTGCCGTAGCCGGTGTCGACGGCGATCACGCTCGCGGCGCCGCGCTGGAGCAGGCAGTCCGTGAAGCCGCCCACGTTGCAGCCGAAGTCGGCGCAGCGGAGGCCGCGCGGATCGACGGTGAACGCATCGAGCCCGTGGGCGAGCTTCAGTCCCGCGCGGCTGACGAAGGGTTGGCGAGCTTCGCTCACGGCGCTCCGGCGACGCCGACGAGGGCCACGCCCAGCCGATCCGCGGCGGCGATCACCGCCGGTCGATCCACCATGATCACGCGGCCGGCGCCGAGGGCGAGGCAGCGACCGCCGGCCTCCGCCAGTCGCTCGATCGTCCGCACACCCACCGTGGGCACATCGGCGCGCCGATCGTGCGTCGACTTCGCCGTCTTGAGGAGCGTCCAGCCCTTCGCGCGGCAGAGCGCGCCGGCGCGATCGATGAGCGCATCCGTTCCCTCCACCGCCTCGACGGCGATCACATCCCGATCGCGCACGGCGATCGACTGACCGATGTCCAGCTCCACGATGCGCTCCAGCAGCGGCCAGCCGAAGTCCACATCGCCCTGCGCCTCGCGCGAGGGCGCCGCGCGGCCCATGACGCCGGCGGCGGCGAGGTGATCGGGAATGAAGGCGGTGGAGTCGATGATCGTGATTCCGGAGGAGGCCAGCTCATCGGCCACCGCCGCCAGCAGCGCGTGGTTGCGGCGATCGTGGCGCAGACGACGGTACCAGAGGAGCGCCGCCCGCAGATCCGGGAGCTGCCGGAAGAGCCGCAGTGGATCGTGCATGCGGCTCTTGGAGACGCGGCCGACCATGATCGCCTCGCGCACGCCCTCGCGGCGCAGGAGGCGGATCCACCGACCGATCTGCACGATGCCCGCGGTGTGGAAGCGGTCGCAGAGCCCGCGCAGCGACGGATCGAATTGATCGCGGAGACCCACGCCGATCACGGGGCGTCCCGCGGCTCGGGCTCCGGCCGCCACCAGCAGCGGCAGTTGACCGCCGCCGGCGATGAGGCCCACGGGCATGGAGTTCGCGTGCGGTGTTGCCACGGCCGTTCAGTCCTGCATCATCGGCACGGACCCCAGGCGCCGAGGAGCGAGCTGAGATCGTCGCCGTCCACGGTGCCGTCGCCATTGAGGTCGGACGACGATCCGGGTGCGCGGCCCCAGGATCCGAGCAGGGTCCCGAGATCGTCTCCGTCCACGAGGCCGTCGCCCCCGAGATCGGCGGGGCACAGGCAGTCGGGAGGCCGATCGAGGAAGACCATGTCGCGCGCCATGAGCATCCCGCCGCCGCCCGGAGGCGCCGCGTAGCCCAGGAACGCGCCGGTCTCGCCGTCGTAGCGCAGCACGGCGCCTGCGCCCGCGTCCGCCACATAGAGGGTGCCGTCCGGACCGAACTCCAGCATCCAGGGAGTGACGAGCGGTCCCGCCGCGGTCTCCGCGAACTCCACGCAGTTGCCGCCGGTCGCGGCATCGCAGCGCACCACGTTCCTCGACTCCGAGCCGACGACGAAGACATGGTCGCCATGGAATCGAACGGCCGTGGGGTGCCGAAGGAGCTTGGGATCCGCCGGGATGAAGACTCCCATCGGCGATCCGGCGACGCCGTACCGGAGCACCTGGTTCGTTCCGCCGCTGGCGACATAGAGGAAACCGTCCGGTCCCCAGTCGAGTCCGATCGGCTCCACGAGTCCACCCTCGCCGGCATGGACGAAGATCGCCTCGAAGGCGCCCGTGGTCGCCGAGAAGCGGAGCACCCGATGGTCCCCGCTCGACGAGACGAGCATCGAATCGCCGTTGAGCGTCACGAGCACATCGAGCGGCGCAACCAGGGCGCCGGAGGCGCCCGTGACCATGGTGGCCACATGCGCGCCCGTGTCGGTGTCGTAGCGCTCCACCGAGTTGCTCTCTGGACACGCCACGGCCATCGTGCCGTCGCCCAGCATGGTCATGCCGGACGGCGCGTCGAGCGGGCCGTCCTTCGAGATGGCGAGCGGCGGGCCGTCGTCGCCGGTGAGCGGATCGAAGCGCAGGATGCCGTCGGCGTCCGCATCGCTCACCAGCATCCAGAAGCAGCCGTACACCGTGTCGCACGCGTCGCCCATGCCGTCGCCGTCGCGGTCCGACTGATCCGGGTTGGGGGTCTCCGGACAGTTGTCCGAATCGTCGAGGACGCCGTCCTCGTCCGCGTCCTGCGGCGGGCCGACGATGCTCGTGTCGAACTCGATGCGACCGCTCCCCAGGAGGCCGGCGTACGCGGGGTTCAGGGCGTCGATGTCATGGCAGCCGTCGCGGATCGCCTGGAGCACTTCGTCCGCGCTCATCGAAGGATCCTGCCCCCAGACGCACGCGGCGAGCGACGCCACCAGCGGCGCCGCCATCGAAGTGCCGCTCAGGTAGGCGTAGACGCTGGCGCTCGGGGACGACGCGTTGTGATAGGTGCTGAAGATGGAAACGCCCGGCGCGGAGAAGTCCACCCAGGGGCCGAAGTCGGAGAAGTCGGCCTTCACATCGTTCATGTCGGTGGCGGCCACCGACTGGACGTTCGGAAGCGCGGACATGAAGTCGGGCACGGGGCTGTTGTCGTTCCCCGCGGCCTTGATCACGATCCCGCCGGAGTTCGTGAACGCATCGATCGCGGCCACGACCGCGGCCGAGTAGGGCCCGCCGCCGAAGGAGCAGTTCGCGATCCGGGCGCCGTTGGCGGCGGCGTAGTACAAGGCCGACGCCACGGCGGAGTTCGGCATCCAGGCCGTGCCCGCGGAGTCCTTGTAGCCCACCCGCAGGCACATGATCTTCGTGCCGTTGCCCGTGACGGGATTCGTTCCATCGCTCCATCCGCCGGCGGGACTCGCCACGCCGAGTCCGTTGTTGTTGATGGCCCCCACGATGCCGGCGCAGTGCGTTCCGTGGCCGTGGAAGTCGCGAGGATCGTTGTCCGCCTGGAGGCAATCCTCGCCGGTCGCGCATGGGTGGCCCGCAGACGTCCCCGCGACGAAGTCCCAGCCGACCCAGTCGTCCACATAGCCGTTGGAATCGTCGTCCACGCCGGGCGTGCCGTTCTTCTCGGCCCAGTTGATCCAGATGTTGCCATCGGTCCCCGCCGGATTGGCCGCGGATGCGTTGATGCCGCCGAGATCCCTGTGGTAGTAGCGCACGCCGGAGTCGAGCACCGCCACCACGATCGCCGGATCACCATGCGCGTAGCCCCAGGCCTCCGGCGCATCGATGTCGTGGTCGGACGGCTGATTGAGCGCCCATTGCACGGGGTAGGAGGTGTCGTTGGGCGTGTCGAGGATCCGCATGAACCCCTCGGGCTCCACGCTCTCGACGGCCGGCGAGGCGAGGAAATGGGCCATCGCCTCGTCCACGCTCGTCGCCCGTTCGTCCACGAGCACGCAGTACCACGCGCTCGAGTCCGCGCGCCCGGGCGCCGTCGCGGGATCGGCGGCGGGGTCGATCGGGACGAAGGCGTCGACTCCGGGCAGTCGGCGCAGCCGATCGAGTTCCACCGCGAGGCCGGGAGGCGCCGCGCGGTCCGCGCGCCCGCGAAGCGCGGCGGCCGCGGCGGGCGTGAACTGCACGATGAATCGGTCTTCGGCGCGCGGCGCGGCGATCTCCGGCGCCGGCGGCTCCGCGGCCTGCAACGGCGCCGCGGCGCCGGCGTGAAGCGCGGGGCCCGCCAGGAGCGCCCGTACGAGCCAGGCGCGTCGGTCAGCTCTTCGCATGCGCATGCCGGTTCCCTCCCGATGCACCCGGTGCGTCTCCCGCGCCGGTGGGTCGAGGATATCCGCCGAAGGGCCGAGTCCCGCAGGGAATCGACCGCGGTACCCGGGCCGGCGCCGCGGCAAACGGGCGCAGGCGTCGCCCGCCGGCGCCGATGAGTCCGAGCGGTTCCGACCGATCGCCTACGCGTCCCCCATCGGCAGGAAGCGCTTCGGGTCGTACTCGGCGGCGGCGCGCCCGTCGAGCGCCTCGCGCTCGCAGAGCTGGAGCACCTCCTCGGGATCCGGGTGCACATGGAGCAGGGCCCGCATGCGCGACTTCACGAAGCGGTGCTCGATCGAGTGATCGATGAGCGCCAGCAGCGGGTCGTAGTAGCCGCGATCGTTCACGATGCCGATCGGCTTGTGGTGGTCGCCGATCTGCCGACCCACGAGGATCTCGAAGAACTCCTCGAAAGTTCCTAGCCCGCCGGGGAGGACCACGAACGCATCGGCGCGCTCCGCGAGCTGGCGCTTGCGCTCGCGCATGGTGTCCACCACCACCAGCTCGTCGCAGCCGTCCCAGCCCTGCTCGAGGCGCACGAACTTCTCGGTGATGATCCCCTCCACGCGTCCGCCCGCCGCCTTCGCGCTGCGGGCGATGACGCCCATCAGGCCGATGCCTCCGCCGCCGTAGACCAGCGTGACGCCGCGCGACGCGATCGCCCGCGCCAGGCGATCCGCCGTCTCGGCGAAGTGCGCCTCCAGGTGCGGGGAGCTGGAGCAGTAGACGGTGACGGAGCGGAGTCGAGGCATCAGGTCGTTCGCACGAAGGCGAAGGCCGGCCGATACGATACGGCCCGATGGTTGCGACGGCGCTTGGGCTCCTCCTCGTCGGCTTCGTGATCTCGGTTCCGACGACGGCGCTCCTGGTGCGGCTCGGGACCAGGCTCGGCACGCTCGATTCGGCGGGCAGCGCCGGCCACCGGAAGGCCCTGCGCCGCGTCCCGAACATCGGCGGCATCGCCATCACCGCGTCGGTGGCCCTGCCGCTCCTGGTGGGGCTCTCGGTCATCACCGCCGGCCGTTTCGACTGGGCGCTCTACCTGGAGGAGATGGTGGAGCCGTACCTGCCGCGGCTCATCGAGAGCGCGCCCTTCGGATGGGCGTTCCTCGGCGCGCTGCTGGTGATCCATGTGGTGGGCGTCATCGACGATCGTCGCGCCCTTCCGGCGTGGTTCAAGCTGGCGGTGGAACTGCTGGTGGCTGCGGCGCTGGTGGTCTTCTTCGACGTGCGCCTGCTGCGCCTCCTGGACGCCTGGGGCGAGGCGGGCTACCTCCTCTCCGTGGTGCTCTCGGTGCTCTGGATCGGCGCCGTCACCAACGCCATGAACTTCATGGACAACATGGACGGCCTGGCGGCGGGCGTGGGGGTGATCGCCGCCTCGCTCTTCCTGGCGGCGGCGCTCATCGTGGAGCAGTGGTTCATCGCCGGCGTCCTGGCGCTCCTGGTGGGCGGACTCGCCGGATTCCTCCCGCAGAACTTCCCCGTCCGCGGCAGCGCGCGGATCTTCATGGGCGACGGCGGCTCGCTGGTCATCGGCTTCGTGCTGGCGGTGATGACCATCCGCACCACCTTCACCGAGACGGCGAATCCGCGCTACGCGCTGGGCAGCGCCTGGTACGGCGTGCTCATGCCGCTGGTGATCCTGGCGGTGCCGCTCTACGACTTCCTGGCCGTCTCCTGCATCCGTCTCTCGCAGGGCCGCAGTCCCTTCGTCGGCGATCAGCAGCATCTCTCGCATCGACTCGTGGACCGCGGGCTGACCCGACGCCAGGCGGTGCTGGTGATCTGGGCGCTCGCCTTCATCACCGGCGTGGGCGGCGTGAGCCTGGGCACGGTGGCGCCGTGGCAGGCGGCGCTCATCGGCGTGCAGGTGGTGGCCACGCTGCTGGTGCTGGGCGTGCTCGAAGGATCGGTGCGACGGTGAACCGCGAACGATTCGCCCTCGGCACGATCGCCGCGGTGGCGGCCACGCGGGCGCTCCTGGCGATCTCGCCCGCGCTGCGCTTCGACACCGATCCCGCGGTGATCCCCGACGCCCTCGCCGGCCTGGGGCCGAGC
>CAZSVT010000098.1:0-10062 GCA_964610365.1 uncultured Isosphaeraceae bacterium | reverse complement strand
GGAGAGCTGCACGAAGGCCCTGGGGGAGCTGCGCCTTCGGCTCGGCCGCGACCTCGGCCTCATCCCCGAGGGTCGGTGGAATCTCCTCTGGGTGGTGGACTTCCCGATGTTCGACTGGGACGAGGAGGGCGGGCGCTGGGTGGCAATGCACCATCCGTTCACCAGCCCCAACCCCGACCAGTTCCACCTGCTCGAATCGGATCCGGGGGCCTGCGTCAGCGCCGGATACGACCTCGTCCTCAACGGGAGCGAGATCGCCGGCGGCTCGATCCGCATCCACCGCATGGATGTCCAGGAGAGAGTCTTCAAGCTCATCGGCCTCACGGCGGAAGAAGCCGAAGGCAAGTTCGGGTTCCTCCTGCGCGCTTTGCGCCACGGCGCTCCGCCGCACGGGGGAATCGCGTTCGGACTTGACCGACTGGTGATGCACTTCTGCGGAACCGACAACATCCGGGACGTGATCGCGTTCCCGAAGACGCAGTCGGGACAGGACCTGATGATCGGCGCACCCGGGCCGATCGATCCCGGCCAACTGGACGAACTGCACATCCGGCCGGCGGCGCCGTCGGCAACTTGACCCGCGCCGGGTCGACCGCCATAATCGAACCGTCGATTCGCCCCCGGAAGCTCCCGGCTGAGCCGCAAGGTTCGCCGGGAGTTTTTTTTCGCGCGACGCGCCGCGGTCGCCGCGGTCTCAGCGGCGCCGTCGATCGATCAGTGCACGCCGCGCGCGGAGAGCCAGCGCTCCGCGTCGAGCGCCGCGATGCATCCCATGCCCGCGGCGCTGATCGCCTGGCGATAGACCGCGTCGGCGACGTCGCCGCCGGCGAAGACGCCCTCGATGTTCGTGGCCCCGCCGCGGGATCGCAGCCGCACATAGCCCTTGTCGTCCAGCTCCACGCCGCTGCCCTCGAGGAACTTCGTGGCCGGCGAATGACCGATGGCCACGAAGAGCCCGCGCACCGGCAGCGTGCGCGTGGCGTGGGTGCGCACATCCTCCAGCAGCAGCGCTTCCACGCGCTCGGCGCCCAGCACGTCCTTCACCACCGTGTGCCAGTGGATCTGCACCTTCGGATGATCCATCAGCCGCGCCTGCATCGCCTTGCTCGCGCGAAGCTCGTCGCGCCGCACCAGGAGATGCACCTTCGACGCGAACTTGAGCAGGTAGCTGGCCTCCTCCATGGCGCTGTCGCCGCCGCCCACTACCGCGAGCTCCTGGTTGCGGTAGATGGGCAGCGCGCCGTCGCAGACGGCGCAGGCGCTCACGCCGCCGCCGGAGAGGGCCAGCCGCAGTTCGTTGGGGAGGCCGAGCCAGTTGGCCGTGGCCCCGGTGGCGATGATCACCGCGTGGGCGCGGACGAGCTCGGCGCCCTCCGCCTCGTCGGTGCCGTCGTCGCGCACAAGGAGGCGATGGGGATGGTGGGAGAAGTCGCAGCGCACCACATCGGCGGCCTTCACGCGGGCGCCGAAGCGCTCCGCCTGCTTCTGGAAGAGCTCCATCATCTCCGGCCCGCGCACGCCCTCGGGGAAGCCCGGGTAGTTCTCCACTTCCGTGGTCAGCATGAGCTGACCGCCCGGCAGCACCGGCGCCGGATTCTGACGCGGCGTTCCGATGAGGCAGAGCGGCGCGAGGTTGGCGCGGGCGGCGTAGATGGCCGCCGTCCAGCCGGCGGGACCGCTTCCGATGATGGCCACGCGCTCCACCATGGGAGCGCCGTCGCTTCGCACGCCGGTCATGCCGCTCGTCCGCTCCGGCGCGACGCCGCGGGCGTCCTCACTTGATGAGCCCCTGCTGGCGGGCGAGCGCCCGCAGCGCCGGGAAGACGACGAGGTCGCCGCCCTTGCCGCCGCGCGTGTGCTCTTCCGCGTCGTTGTCCTGCAGGTTGAAGCCCAGCGAATACAGCACGAAGTCGGAGATCTGCACCTCGCCCCACTCGGTGATCGTCCTCCGCGGCGCGGGCAGGAGGCGATAGGAGAGGTATCCCTGGTCGGGCAGCCCGCGCGCGTCGAGGTGCTTCACGAACGGGTCGTAGCTGAGGCGCTTCACGGCGTAGGTGGGGAAGATCATGGAGAGCGAGGCCGGCCAGCTCCCCTCCGCCCGGCGGAAGGCGCAGAGTCCGGCGGCCATGGCCGTCCCGTTCACCTCCACGATGAGCCGCCGTCGAAGATCGAAGGTGCTCGTCATGTCCGTGACGGTGAGCATCAGCACCGCGTACTTCGTGGGATTGGTCTTGCTCAGGACCGTGTCGATCTCCTGGATCGGATCGAACGGACCCATGCGCCACCGGCGCCACCAGTCGTCGTAGATGTGCTCCAGGCGCATCTCGCTGGCGTCGATGCTGCCGTGCACCGTGGCCACGAGACGCCAGAACTTGGCGGCACCGAAGCGCGAGAGCGGCGCGTCCTTGCTCTGCAGGGAGCCCCAGATCCGGGCGAAGCGCTCGGGGTCCGGCTGGCCGTCGGAGGTGAAGCTCTCCCGGAGCACCGCCACCTGGATCGCGCGGTCGCCCTCCGGCATCTCCAGCCGCTTGAGGCGTTCCGCGTCCATCTGCCGCAGCGCGGCGTAGCCCTTGAGGCTGGCCTTCTGGAACACAGAGGCCGGGACCTTGTCGAGGTAGGTCCACATGAAGTCGCGATTCACGGAGAGGCAGTCGGCCAGCAGCTCCATGAAGGCGGTCTTCTCCCGGATGGTCCGCTGATCGCAGCCCTGCCGCAGCACGCGCAGGTTGGCCAGCGCCAGGTTGAAGGCCTCCTCGAACTTCCCTTCCTCGCCCAGGCGGTACATCTCCGCCACCGCCCAGGTGGACATGAGCATCATCTTGGGGAGGTACGAGTACTCCACCGCGGCCATGGTGTGGCCGTCGCCCAGGCGCACGCAGAGGCCGGCCTCGGTGTACTTCGGATCGATCGCCGACCCGTACGGGAGCGCCAGCGCCACCGCGTCCTGCGCCTTGAGCAGGGCTTCCCCCATGCCGGGGTTGGCCTTCGCCCACTCCGACACCTTGGACCAGCCCTGCATCCCGGGCCAGATGGTGGTGGGCCCGAAGCCGGGGCCGACCGGCGCCGGCGGCGGGGCGAGGGCGATGATCGCGTCGAAGATGGTTCGGTAGCTGCGGTTCTTCTCCGCCACCACTTCCAGCGGCGTGTTGAGCGTCCGCGCAAGTGTCTTCTCGTCGGCGGCGCAGGGTCGCGCGATCGCGACCAGGAGGAGCGTCGGAAGCAGCAGTCTGGACATGGGGATCGGCATGCGCGACTCCGGAGCGGAGGAACAGGCTAGCACAAAGACCCCGCCGCCAGCCTCGGGAGGGCCGTTACACTGCGCGACTCGACGGAGGCACCCCGATGATCGTCGGAATCCCGAAGGAAGTGAAGAAGGACGAGTCCCGAGTGGGCATGAGGCCGGTCGGCGCCGAGGTCCTGGTGCGCGACGGCCACACCGTGCTGGTTCAGGCCGGCGCCGGGCACGGCAGCGGCTTCGAGGACGACCAGTTCAAGGCGGCGGGCGCCACGATCGTTCCCGACGCGGCGGCGGTCTGGTCCCGCGCCGACCTCATCGTCAAGGTGAAGGAGCCCCAGCCGCAGGAAGTGAAGCTCATCCGCGAGGGGCAGACGGTCTTCACCTACTTCCACTTCGCCGCCGACAAGGAGCTGACCATCGGCTGCCTGGAGCGCAAGTGCGTGAGCTGCGCCTATGAGACGCTCACGGATGATCGCGGCTACCTGCCGCTGCTGACCCCGATGAGCGAGGTGGCCGGCAAGCTCTCCGTGCAGGAGGGCGCCAAGTACCTGGAGAAGCCCTTCGGCGGCAAGGGCGTCCTTCTCGGCGGCGTGCCGGGCGTGGAGCCCGGGCATGTGCTGATCATCGGCGGCGGCGTGGTGGGCACCTGCGCCGCCATGATGGCCGCGGGTCTCGGCGCACAGGTGATCATCCTGGACGTGAACATCGACCGGCTGCGTCGCCTCGACGAGTTCATGCCCAGGAACGTCATCACCATGTACTCCGATCCGCAGGCGATCCGCGAGCGACTGGCGTGGGCGGATCTCATCGTCGGGGCCGTGCTGGTGCCGGGCGCCAAGGCGCCGCGGCTCATCCGCCGCGAGGATCTGAAGTTCATCCAGCCGGGCTCGGTGATCGTGGACGTGGCCATCGATCAGGGCGGCTGCGTGGAAACGGCGCGCGTCACCACCCACAGCGATCCCGTCTACACGGTGGACGGCGTGGTCCATTACTGCGTGGGCAACATGCCCGGCGCGGTGGCCCGCACCAGCACCATCGCGCTGACCAACGTGACGCTCCCGTGGGCCCAGCGGCTGGCGAAGTACGGACCGCATCGCCTGGCGCAGATGGATCATCACTTCGCCAACGCCATCAACACCGATCGCGGCCGCCTCACCAACCAGGCGGTGGCCGAGGCCCACGACCTGGAGTTCTCCGGCGCCGTGGGCTGAGATCGGTCTCTCCGCCGTCCCATGCGCTGCCCCGATCGAGTCAACGTCCTCCTCGTCGGCAGCGGCGGGCGCGAACACGCGCTGGCGTGGCGGATCTCGCAGTCGCCGCGCCTGGGCAGGCTCTGGGTGGATCCCGCCGCCAACGCCGGGCTCCGCGCCCTGGGCGATCCGTGTCCGGAGTCGCTCGATCCGCAGCGCCGCTTCTTCCTGACGCGATGGTGCGAGCGCGAGTCGATCGGCCTGGTGGTGGTCGGCCCCGACAATCGACTCGAGGAGGGCCTGGCGGACGACCTCGCCGCGCCGGCGCGCCTGGTCTTCGGTCCTCGGCGCCAGGCGGCCCGGATCGAATGGGACAAGGCGTGGGCGAAGCAGGTCATGCGCCAGGCGGCGGTGCCCACGGCCGAGGCACGGACCTTCACCAGCGTCGATCCCGCCATCGCCTATGTCCGAGCGCGGGATGAGCCGCTGGTGGTGAAGGCCTCCGGTCTCTGCCTTGGCAAGGGCGTCTTCGTCTGCGACACGGCGGAGGAGGCCGAGCAGGCGGTGCTCCGCCTGATGGTGGATCGCCTGCACGGCGACGCGGGATCCACGGTGGTCATCGAGGAACGGCTCGAGGGTCCGGAGCTGAGCGTGCTGGCGCTCGTCGACGGCACCACGGTCTGGCTCCTGGACGCGGCCCGCGATCACAAGCGCGTGGGCGACGGCGACACCGGCCCCAACACCGGCGGCATGGGTGCGTTCTCGCCGGTGCCCGAGGCGACGCCCGAACTCCTCGACCGCGTGGTGCGCGACATCATGCTCCCCACGATCGACGCGATGCGCCTCGAAGGGATCGAGTACCGGGGCGTCCTCTACGCGGGCCTGATGCTCACCCCGGCAGGCCCGAAGGTCCTCGAGTTCAACGCCCGTTTCGGTGACCCCGAGACGCAGGCGATCCTTCCCCGGCTCCGCGGGGATCTCCTCGCGGCGCTCTGGTCCACCGCCGCCGGCTGCCTCAGCGAGGTCGAGCTCTCCTTCGATCCCCGCGCCGCATGCTGCGTGGTGGTCTGCTCGGCGGGATACCCGGGAGAGATCCGCAAGGGCCTTCCCATCGAGGGACTTCCCGCCGGCGTGGAGGGGCGCGACGCCGACTCGAATCCCGACGAGACCATCCTTTACTTCCAGGCGGGGACCAGTCGGGACGGCGCGGGTCGGACGCTCACCGCCCGAGGTCGCGTGGTGGGTGCCACGGCGCTGGCGGCCACGGCCGACCGGGCCAGGACGCTCGCGCTCCGGGCTGCCGAGGGCGTTCGGTTCGAAGGCGCCTTCCACCGCCGGGACATCGGGCTCGCGGTTCGGGACGGGGGTCCGGGCGGACGATCGCGTCCGCTTCGGTCAACGACCTGAAACCGTTGTCCGGGAGCGCTCGGACCATGGAGCACATGCCGTGGAACTTGTGGGCCCCCGCCCCCACCCTTAGACTCGCACGGGAAGAACGGCCTCCACAGCGCCGCCGTCGAGCGACCCAAGCGCGGTCGTCCATGCGAGCAACCGTCCTTCCGTCGTCGCGTCGGTCATGACCAAGGAGATGCACCCTTGATGCGTTCCCGCTCCGTGCTGGTGGTCCTCGCCGCCACCGCCTTCTCAGCGTCCGTCCTGGCCGACTCCATCTCCATCACCGGCGGAAAGCCGACCGAGCGAACCTCGGCGCCCGCCGCATCCGAGGCTCCCGCGGGCGGCGCGGCGCAAGCGCCGGTCGCCGGCGCCGGCGCCCGCATCGCGATTCCGGGCGCCGCCGACAACGCTCCGCTCGGCGGACGCGAAGTCGGACTCCGCCCACGGAAGGCCATCGCGAAGCAGCCCAGCTCGTCCATCCGGCTGCCCTACAACGCGATCACGCAGCAGCCGGAAGTGACGGGGCGCGTGCTGGTGAAGTTCAAGGACGACGTGAAGGCGCGGGCGCCTCGAACCCCCAGCGTGGTGATCGAGGACGGGAATCGGGCCACCATGACCTCGGCGGTCTCGGCACTCGTCCGAGGCGGAGGCGGAGTGGCGTGGCAGGCGATCGATCGCTCCCCCGAGGAACTCCGCGTCCTCCAGGCCAAGGCCGAATCGATGAGCGGCGAGGCGGCCATCGACCTCGCGGGCTTCATCTACGTCACCCCGAGCGACGGCGATCTCGTCTCCTGCGCCAAGGCCTTCAACGACCTCGACGAAGTCGAATTCGTCGTGGTGGAGCAGCTTCCGTTCCCCGCGTTCATGCCCCAGGAGCAGTCGGGCGCCCAGCCCGCCTGCGGCATCGCCCCGCGCAGCGGATGCCAGAATCCGCCCGGCGCCGTCAACTGCAACAAGCCGGGCATCATCCGCTCGCCTCCGGCGCCCGCGCCGCCGCCCACCGGTCGTTGCACGAACGTGATCACCGGCTCGAGCTGCAGCGACAACTGCGAGACTCCGTGCGACACGGGGGTGAACGACCCCAACTGCATGATGGGCTGCAATCACACCGAGTGCTGCCAGCAGGTGAACGGCTTCCTGCCGGCCTGCATCACGGCCGGACATGGCTGGGACGGACTCTGCGCCGCCTACGCGAACTCGATCTGCACCACCACCACCTACGACGCGCTCTTCCCCCAGCCCGGCAATGATCAGTCCGTGCCCGGCTCGTTCAAGTACGACCCGTGCTACGCCCTTCGCGCCGGTCCGAATCCGGCCAATCCCGACTTCACCATCCAGGCGTCGCTGGCATCGGCGCTTCCCACGCAGCCGCTGCCGCCGACCGTGAACTTCCCCCACGAGCTGGTGCAGGTCACGGCCTTCGACGCGGGCGGCATCACGGCCGGCCTCGTGACCGGCGTGGCGCCGACCAACACGAACGCGGCCTTCCTCTCCGCCGGGCAGCTCGCCTACCAGGATCCGAGCTTCGAGCGCGTCCCCTACGAGATGACGCCCACCTGCTTCACCAGCCACCCCGGTCGCCGCGGCTGCAACAACACTCCGTGCTGCGTCTACGTGTGCACGGTGGACCCCGCCTGCTGCACGATCGCCTGGGACAACAACTGCGTGCAGGTGGCGTCGCGGCTCGTGACCAACAACCCCTGCGTGCAGCCGCTCGCCGGATCCATTCCGGCGAGCACGAACCCGGGCCCGGCCGACTTCCCCATGATCAGCATGGCCAACTTCCCCGCGGGCGGGAGCACGCCGAGCTTCGTGGGCACCGTCAACCAGACTCCGTTCGGCCCGCAGGCTCGAAACCTCCAGGTGTGGAACACCGCGGCGCCGGTGGCCGCGCAGCTGGAGAACATCGAATTCGATCCGGCGGTCTCCGTGAACGCCGTGGCTCGTCCGACCTCGCAGGGTGCGCTCAACGCCACGCGCATGTTCCTCAACAGCGGGTTCCGAGGCGGCGGTCTGGATCTCACCGGCTTCGAGCAGGCCGCCGGCTCCTTCGGCGTCCCGCTGGAGGCCGCCCGCGCCCAGGGCGTCACGATCGGCATCATCGACAACTCCGCCTTCGTGGCCCACGAGGACTTCGCCTCGGTGCTCTCGGTGGAACCGAACGTTCCCATCGAGACCTCCAGCGTGGGCAGCGTGGATCCGCACCACGGCACCGCCGTGATCGGCATCCTGCTCGCCCAGGACAACGGCTTCGGCATCACGGGCGCCGCGCAGAACGCGAAGGGCATCTTCTATCCGTCCTTCGGCGGCAACGGCATCGGCGGACGCTTCTTCAACGCATTCGCCAGCGCCGTCACCAGCCTGAACCCCGGCGACGTGATCTGCATCCCGCTGGACTTCCCCGTCCTCCAGGTGGATCCGCTCACCGGCGCACTGACCGTGCTCGACGGCACCGTGCTCCAAAGCCCCGAGGTCTTCGCCCTGGCGGTCCTGGCGGGACAGCTCGGCATCACCACCGTCGTGGCCGCGGGCAACCAGTGCAGCCCCGTCGCCACCGTTCCGCCGGGCTCCACGGATTCGAGCCCCGCCATCGTCGTCGGCGCCGTCTGGCCCGGGGCGCCGCGCTTCCCCGGACTCTTCCAGGGCATCCACTACTGCCGCTCGGACTTCAGCAACTTCTCCTCCACGGACTCGGACTCCGAGGTGGATGTGGCCGGCTGGGGCGCCTACGTGGCCACCTGCGGTTACGGAGATCTCTGGCGCGGCAACAACGGGGCGGGCGACTCGAACCAGGTCAACCAGCTCCGCACCTACACGCTGCAGTTCGGCGGCACCTCCGCCGCCTGCGCCATGGTGGCCGCCTGCGCCGCCCGTCTCCAGGCCACGGCCGAGCAGCTCTTCGGCACGCCGATCTCGCCCGGACAGATCAAGACCGCCATCCGTGCCAACATCAAGCCGCAGTGCGGCTTCCCCGAGGGCAGCCCGCAGCAGCTGACCGGATCCGTGCCCTGCATGGGCGACACCGGCGGCGGCGGCGAGGTCAACAGCATCCGCGGCTTCATCAACATGGGACCGGTGATGGCCAGCACCATCGCCACCCAGCCCTTCGGCAGCCTGCCGGAGAACGTCACCGGATTCGAAGTGACCGTGCTGGTCGGCACGCTGCTCGCGGGCAACGCCTACACCGTCCGCTCGGATGACTCCGAGTGGATGAAGATCCAGGCGAAGCGCGTGGGCGGCTCGGCCCTCGGGCCGATGGGCGGTCCCCCGCTCTTCTACCCGCCCACGGCGCTCATCACCGACGTGATGGTCACTGTCACCACGGACTTCACCGCGCCGCAGGAGCTCTACGGGATCGCATGCACCGCCATCGGCCAGGCGCTCCCGGGGACCTATGTCTTCTCCACGGGCTACATCTACAACAACACCATCCAGCGCTGGCTCCTGCTGCCGGACATGCTGCAGTTCTTCGCCGACACCGAGGAGCCGCTGCCGGACGGCGACGTGGCCATCGCCTCGGGCGAGGTGGACAACCTCTACAACGTGGTGAACCTGATCGACTTCAGCAGCGGCATGGGGAAGATCCGCTTCCGCATCGTGACCTCGGCGCCGCCGCTGGCGAACTCCTACCAGACCTGGTGGGACTTCCTCCAGATCCAGCCGAACCCGCCGCTGCAGCCCTGCTGGGTTGCCCAGGCGGTCTACGGCGAGTCGAACCCGCGGTGGATGCTCTTCCGCACCTGGCTGGATCGCCACGCCCCCGCCGCCGTCCGCGACGCGTACCTGCGTCTCGGACAGCCGGTGGCGGCCATCGTCCGCCATTCACCGAAGGCCCGCGCCATGCTCCGACCGCTCTTCGACGCCGCGATCTCCACGCTCGACCGCCAGGAGATCGACGCGTCGCTGGCGCGATTCGGCAAGACGGCCGCCGGTCGTGCGATGTTCGAGAAGGCCGAGGCGATCCG
The DNA here is from genome assembly GCA_964610365.1 of uncultured Isosphaeraceae bacterium. GTDB lineage: Bacteria > Planctomycetota > Phycisphaerae > Phycisphaerales > SM1A02 > VGXK01. The sequence continues at coordinate 274 of CAZSVT010000098.1, read as the reverse complement.
ACGCCAGGCGGCGTCGCAGGACCTTGGGAACTGAGGAACACCCACCCCACGATCCGACCCCGAGGCAACGGACAGGGCGGGATTTGAACCCGCGATACGAGGCAGTACCCCGTATACCGGTTTAGCAAACCGGCGCCTTCAGCCTCTCGGCCACCTGTCCCTGCGCGCCGGCGATGCTCGGCGAGCGGTCCGAGTGTAGCGGCTCCGCCGCCCCGGGTGGGGACCACGCCTTCCGATGAGCGAACTCCTCCACGACTTCATGCGGCTCTTCACC
>CAZSVT010000097.1:0-10132 GCA_964610365.1 uncultured Isosphaeraceae bacterium | reverse complement strand
GACCGTTCGAGTGGTGGGAATCGGAAACCTCCGTCGCGGCGCCGCTGCGATACACCTTCGTGTTCAGAGATGGAGACCGTCGCGTGCGCGACCCAAGGATCTACGACCTCGGACCGTCGGAACCGCCAGGATTCACCACGCCCGACTGGGCGCGCGATGCGGTCTGGTACCAGGTCATGGTGGACCGCTTCCGCAACGGCGATCCCGCCAACGACCCCGATCCGGTGCGCCCCTGGCGCAGCGAGTGGTACGCGCCGAGCCCCTGGGAGGGTCGCGACGGCCAGACCTTCTACAAGCACTTCGTCTTCGATCGTCTGTACGGCGGTGACCTGGCCGGACTGCGCTGGGCGCTCCCGTACCTGCGGGACCTGGGCGTCAACGCCCTCTACCTGATGCCGGTGTTCCAGGCCCAAGGCCCGCACAAGTACAACGGCCGCTCCTACATCCACATCGACGAGCACTTCGGAACGAAGGGCGACTACGCCGGCGCGGAGGCGAAGGAGGATCTGCTCGATCCCTCCACCTGGACCTGGACGGAGAGCGACAAGGCGTTCCTGGCCTTCCTCAAGGAGGCCAAGTCGATGGGCTTCAAGGTCATCATCGACGGCGTCTTCAATCACACGGGCACGGAGCATCCGGCCTTCCGCGATGTCCGCGACCGCCGCCAGAAGAGCCGCTTCGCCGACTGGTACGAGGTGAAGTCGTGGGAGCCCTTCGACTACGAGGGCTGGTGGGGATTCAAGTCGCTGCCGGTCTTCGCCAAGGACGAGGTGCACGGGCTGAAGTCGGAGTCGCTGCGCCGCCACATCTTCGCGGCGACGCGGCGCTGGATGGATCCGAACGGGGACGGCGATCCGAGCGACGGCATCGACGGGTGGCGCCTGGACGTGCCGAACGAAGTGCCGATGGCGTTCTGGCGCGACTGGTGCCGGCTGGTGAAGAAGATCAACCCGGAGGCCTACATCTCGGGCGAGATCTGGACCCGGGCCGAGCCATGGCTCGACGGAACCACCTTCGACGCGGTCATGAACTACGAGTTCGCCAAGCCCGCGGTGGCGTGGGTGGCCAACCGGGAGCAGAAGCTTCGACCGAGCGAACTGGACCAGAAGCTCGCCGAGCTGCGCCTGGCCTATCCGGAGGCGGCCTCGCGCGTGATGCAGAACCTGGTGGGCAGCCACGACACCGATCGCGTGGCGAGCATGATCAAGAACCCGGATCGCCCGTACAACGAGCGCAACCGCGAGCAGGAGGGGCATCGCTACGACTCGAGCCGTCCCGGCGCCGAGCATCGTCGGCGCCAGCAGCTCCTCGCCCTGCTCCAGATGACCTACCTCGGCGCGCCGATGATCTACTACGGCGACGAGGCGGGGATCTGGGGCGCCGGCGATCCGGGGAATCGCAAGCCGATGCTGTGGCAGGACCTGGAGCCCTACGACGACCCGCAGGACAACGCCGTCGATCGCGACCTGCTGGACTTCTATCGCCGGGCCATCGCGCTGCGGCGCGACCACCCGGCGCTGCGTCGCGGATCGTTCCGCACCGTGCTGACCGACGACGCGCAGGACCTCTGGATCTTCCTCCGCGAGGACGATCGCGAGCAGGTGCTGGTGGCGCTGAACGCCTCCGATCGCGCCGCGGTGGCGGAGCTTCCCGCCGCGCTCGGCGCCGGCTGGCGCGCGGTCTTCGGCGAGGCCGAGGGTCCCGCGGGCGACCCGCAGTGGCCGCGCGTGGAGATTCCACCCACGGAGGGACGGGTCTGGGTGCGGGCTCGATGAGTCGATCGGACCAAGCGCGCGCGACTCGACGCCGCGCGACGCCGACCGCCAAGGCTCCGCGAGGACGCCGGCGCGCCGGCGTGCTCCTGCACCCCACGTCGCTCGCGGGTCCCGACGGCATCGGCGATCTTGGGCCGGCGGCCCATCGCTTCGTCGACTGGCTGGCCGGGATCGGCTTCGCCTCGTGGCAGATGCTTCCGATCGGCCCGGTGGGGCCCGGCAACTCGCCCTACAGCGCGCTCTCCTCGTTCGCGGGAGAACCGCTGCTCCTCTCGCTCGACGCAATGGTGGAAGAGGGATGGCTGTCGCGGGCCCGCCTGGCGGCGGCGCGCCGCGCCGCGCCTCGCCGCGGCGGCTGGACGGAGGCGCGGCGCTTCAAGCGGCCGCTTCTGAACGAGGCCTTCGAGGGGTTCATCGCACGCGGCGGCGCCCAGCGCCGCGACTACCGGCGCTTCCTCGAAGCCACCTTCGACTGGCTCCCTACCTGGCTCAGCTGGGACGAAGTGGCGGATTCGCTCGGCGCCGCAGCCTTCTTCCAGTTCGCGTTCCAGCGCCAGTGGAGCGCCCTGCGCCGCGCCGCCGTCGAGCGCGGCGTGGAGCTGATCGGCGACCTGCCGATCTTCGTCGCCCCCGATTCGTCGGATGTCTGCTGGCATCCGGAGCTCTTCAGGCTCGATCGTTCGAAGCGGCCCACGGTGGTAACGGGCGTCCCGCCCGACTGCTTCTCGCGCGACGGCCAGCGCTGGGGACATCCGCACTACCGCTGGCCCGCGCATCGGCGCGACGGCTTCCGCTGGTGGCGCCGGCGCGTGCGCGCGGCGCTGGAGCGCTTCGATCGGCTGCGCATCGACCACTTCGTGGGCTTCGTGCACGCCTACGAGATTCCCGCCGGTCACAGGACGGCGCGGCGGGGGCGCTGGCGGCCGACGCCCGGCCGGGAACTCCTGAGCGCCCTGCGGCGCGAGCTCGGCCCGCTTCCCTTCATCGCCGAGGATCTCGGAGCCGTGACGCCGGCGGTGACGGCGCTGCGGGAGGAGTTCGACCTCCCCGGCATGCGGCTCCTCCAGAACGCATTCGGGTCGGTGAACTCCCCGGATCTTCCCCATCGCCATCCGGTGCGATGCGTGGTCTATCCCGGGACCCACGACAACGACACCACGCGCGGCTGGTGGAGGACGCTTCCCCCGGACGCCCGGCGACGCTTCCTCCACTACGCTGGCGGACCCTCGCCGGAGGTCGTCCTCTCCATGGCCCGCCTCGCCCTCACCTCCGCCGCCGATCTCTGCGTGATCCCGATGCAGGACCTGCTGGGCCTCGGCTCGGAGGCGCGGATGAACACGCCCGGACGGGCGCTCGGCCAGTGGTCGTGGCGTCTCGAGGATGGATGGACGCGGCGCATCGATGCGTCGTGGTGGCGCGAGTCGATCGAGGCGTCGGGACGAGGAGCGAGGAGTCGATGAGCCACCAGCCGGACACGGAGTCGGAGACGACGCATCGCAAGGTTCCCTCGCCCCGGCGCATGCGGGCGAGGCTGCGAAGGCTGGCGCGCGATCTCTGGTGGACCTGGAACGAGGAGGGGCAGCGACCCTTCGCGGCCCTGGACCCGGAGCGATGGGAGTGGAGCCGTCACGCGCCGCTGGCGGTCCTCGGCGCCATGGACGACGAGTCGCTGCGCCTCCGCTGCGAGGAGCCCGACTTCGTGGAGCTCGTGGACGCTGCGGAGCGGAAGCGCCGCGCGGCCATCGATGCTCCGAGCTGGTACGAACGCACCCACGGCAAGGGCAACCTCAGGGTGGCCTACTTCTGCTCGGAGTTCGGCCTCCACGAATCGATGCCGCAGTACGCCGGCGGGCTGGGCATCCTGGCGGGCGATCACCTCAAGAGCTGCGCCGACCTGGGCATTCCGCTCGTGGGCGTGGGCCTGCTCTACCAGGAGGGATATTTCCGCCAGGAGATCCGCGCCGACGGGACCACCCGCGTGCGCCAGATCCCCATCGACCGCGGCGCGTTCCCGCTGCGCCGCACCGGCGTCGAGATCGACTGTCCGCTCGGTCGGCGAAGCGTCCGCGTGCGCGTCTGGGCGCTGCGCCTGGCGCGGAGCCGCATCTACCTCCTCGACACCGACCTGCGCGAGAATCGACCGCGCGACCGCGCCCTCACCGCCGGGCTCTACCGCGGAAAGCCCGTGATGCGCCTGCGCCAGCAGGTGATCCTCGGCGTGGGCGGAACGCTGGCCCTGGAGGCCCTCGGCGAGCGGGTCACGGTCTTCCACCTCAACGAGGGGCACGCCGCCTTCGCCGCCCTGGCGCGCACCGCCTCGCTGGTGCGTCATGGCCGCTCCACGGAGGAGGCGATGGTCACCGTGCGGCGATCCACCGTCTTCACGACCCACACGCCGGTTCCGGCGGGCCACGATCGCTACGAGCCGCGCATGGTGGTGCGGGCGCTGCGGCAGGTGCTCCGCGACGCACGGGTGAGCGACGAGACACTGCTGGCCCTGGGCGGCGAACGCGGCGAGCCCAAGGAGCCCTTCTGCATGACGGCGCTCGCGCTGCGGCTGGCCGAGCACGCCAACGGCGTGGCGGCGCTCCACGGCCGGGTGACGCGCGAGATGTGGATGCACCTCTTCGACCGCCGCGACCCGGCGCAGGTGCCCATCGGCCACATCACCAACGGCGTGCACCTCCGGACCTGGACGGATCCGGTGGCCCGGCACTTCTGGCGCGAGGAGGCGGGGATCGATCTCGAGCAGCCCTCGGTCGATCGCGATCCGTGGCCGGATGCGGCGCGGGTGGATCCCGGGCGACTCTGGGCGCTGCGCGGCCGCTGGCGCGCCCGGCTGGTCCGCGAGGCGCGGCGCCGGCTGGCGCTCATGGCGCAGCGGCAGGGGGCCGATCCCGCATTCGTCCTTCGCGCGGGGGAAGGGCTGGACGAGCGGGCCCTCACCATCGGTTTTGCGCGCCGCTTCGCCACCTACAAGCGGGCACCGCTGCTCTTCACCGACGCGGACCGCCTGGCGCGCCTCGTGGCGGATGCCGATCGTCCGGTGCAGTTCATCTTCGCGGGCAAGGCCCACCCGCGCGATGCCGACGGCCAGTTCTACCTGCGGCAGGTGCACGCGCTCACCGCGGATCCGCGCTTCCGCGGGCGCATCGCCTTCCTCGACGAGTACGACATGGGACTGGCGCGCCTGCTGGTGAGCGGCTGCGATGTCTGGCTCAACACCCCGCTGCGGCCGCACGAGGCGAGCGGCACGAGCGGCATGAAGGTGGCCGTCCATGGAGGGATCAATCTCTCCATCCTGGACGGCTGGTGGCCGGAGGCCTTCGACGGGCGCAACGGCTGGGCGATCGGCGACGGAGGCGAGCCTCCGACCGACGCCGAATCCCGCCGACGGCAGGACGAGGCGGACGCGCGCTCCCTCTACGAGATCCTGGAGCGGGAGGTGGTCCCGGAGTTCTACGAGCGCTCCGCGGGCGGCGTGCCGGAGCGCTGGATGGATCGGGCGCTGCGGAGCGCCGCCGCCATTCCCGGCCGATTCGGCGCCCACCGGATGGTGGCGGAGTACCTGGTCAAGGCGTATCTCCCGGCCCACGTCGCACCGGCCACCGGGTCCGATTGAAACGAAGGAGGCCGGACGCCGCGATGGCGGCGCCCGGCCTCGAATGCCCGATGGGATCGTCCGACGGACTCAGGCGGCCCGTCGACGACGCGCGAACGCGCCGGCGAGGCCGAGGAGGGCGACGGCGCCCGGGGTCGGAACGATGTCGTACTTCAGGAACTCGCCGCTGGTGGCGGCGTTGGTCCACCAGTCGGTGGCCTGGTCCGAGCGGGAGAGGAGGTCGACCGTCGTGTCGAACTTTCCGCCGCCGGAGGTGCCCACATCGAAGAGGAGCGAGTCACCGATGCCCAGGCCGAGCGACTCGAGCGTCGTGGTCCAGCTGACGCGGTTGTTGCCGGTGTCGGACTGATCGTTGGTGAAGGTGGAATCCTGGCCCCACGCCCCGGTGAACGACCAGAGCTGCGAATTGTCCGTGCCGGCGTCGACCCACGATCCGATGAAGTGGTCGATCGTCTGGCCGTTCATGTCCAGCGGACGATTCCAGGCGTTGGTGCCGGTCTGGTCGGCGGCGCCGGAGTTCAGGAAGAAGAGGTACTTCGTCCAGCTGGCGTAGCCGCGGGTTTCGACCGTGAAGGTGATGTGGGTGTCGGTGTTCGAGACGCTCACCGAGACGATGTCCACGTTGGCATCGCCGTTGGTGAAGGTGTCGAAGGTGGCGTCGTCGTACTGAAGCCCCGCCTGGGCGGAGGCGGCGACGGCCAGGACGATGGTGGTGGACAGGATTCGCATTGGTGTTCAGGTGCTCGATCGGGTGCGGTTCGACCGCCGGGTCCACGACTTCCGGGCCCCATGCGGCGAGGAGGGACACCCTCTCTCCCTCTCCTCCAAGGGCTCAAGAGTAGCGGGGCGGCCGGCGGCGGCCAACGCTCTCCCCTCGGAATCGCGGTCCAGGGCCATCGGCCCGCGGAGCGGCGGAGCATGCCTCAGGGAACCGGACCCCAGGCGCCCAGCAGGGCCCCGAGATCGTCGCCGTCCACCACGCCGCTGCCGTTGAAGTCGGCGGAGCAGCCGCCGCAGATGCCCCACTGACCCAGCAGCGTTCCGAGGTCCGAGCCGTCCACGATGCCATCGTCGTTCAGATCCTGCGGCACGGACGGGGACTGCGAATAGATCACCACCGAGTACGGGCCGATGGCGAAGGCCGCGCTCTGCGCCATGCCGTCGTAGGCGATCGGGTCGCTCCACCGATCGAGGCACGCCGTGTTCGCATAGTCGGCGGAGTAGGCGACGCCGTCGGAGTTGAAGCGGCAGCGCCAGATGCCGGCCCTGGGGAGTCCGATCCGGTAGGAGCCGAAGGAGGTGGCGCTGAAGTTGGCCAGCACGATCACATCGTCTCCGCCGCCGCCGTTCATCCATCGATGCCACGCGGCCACCTTCGCGCCGTGGTTGACATGGTGGATGTTGAGGTTGGGACCGGTCAGGCCGCGCGTCGTTCCCTCGAGGTTGCGCCGCAGCGCGATGAGATCCCGGTAGAGCTCCAGGATCCCGGCGTAGGTGGTGGCCTTCGACCAGTCCAGCGGATCGTTGTCGGAGAACCAGCCGTCCTCGAGGAACTCCTGTCCCATGAAGATCATCGGGATGCCGGGGGCGGTGAAGACCACCGCCGCGCCCAGGGTGGAGCGCTTGCGCGAGTAGTAGGAGCCCGCATTCCCCGGCCAGATCTCCTCCGGCACGCGCTGTTTCCCGTTGGCCACCTCGTCGTGGCTCTCGGTGTAGATCACGCGCTGGGTGTGCCATCCGTTGAAGGAATTGCTCAGCGACGAGACCACCTTGTTCATGTCCCGCGACGCGTCCGACGGCGGCACGATGACTTCGCGGAGCTGATGGACGACCGACGCGTCCCACTGGCTGTCGAAGCCGGCGCCGCCCTGGGCCGTCGGCTTGGTGACCCACTCGTTGTCCTCGTGGTCCTCGGCGATGATCAGCTTGCCCGGCCAGTCGGCGTCGATGGAGTCGTTGAGCTCCTCCAGGAGCAGCCAGCCGTCGGGGATGTCGGGGCCGAAGAGGTCCACCTTGCGGATGAACTTCGTGCCGTCGACCCGGAGCCCATCCATGCGGAACTCGCCGAGCCAGCGCCGGGCGTTGTCGACCAGGAAGTCACGGACCTCGGTGCGGCCGTAGTCGGGGCGCGTGTCGCCCCAGGGCGTCACCGCGCGGAAATCGTTGTAGAAGTAGATGCCGCCGTAGCCGTTCTGCTGCCAGCCGTCGAACTGCCAGAGGTCCAGGTCGCTCGGGCCGAGATGGTTGTAGACGACATCGGCGATCACCGCGATGCCGCGGGCGTGGGCCGCGTCGACGAACGCCTTCACGTCGTCGTGCGAGCCGTAGCTGCTCTCCGGCGCGAAGGGAAACGAGCCGTTGTAGCCCCACGAGAGGCTGCCGGCGAACTCCACGAACGGCATGATCTCCACGGCGTTGGCCCCGAGCGCCTGCACATGGTCGAGCTTCTGGATCGCCGCCTGCCAACCGGAGGGAGGCGATCCGCCGCCGCCCACGTTGAAGGTGCCCAGGTGCATCTCGTAGATGACCACCTCGTTCCAGTCGTCGATCTGGAAGTCGGAGATCTGCCAGGCGTACGAGGTGGGCGAGACCACGACGCCGTTGCCCACGGAGTTGGTGAGGCGCCGGGCCCAGGGATCGTTCTTCCAGAGCGTGGCGGCGCCGTTCTTGATGACGAACTTGTACTGGTGCCCCGGAAGGACGCCCACGATGTCCCCCGACCAGAAGCCGCCGCCCTCCGGCGACAGCTGGTGCAGCGTGGTGCTCCAGAAGTTGAAGTTGCCCGCCACGGAGACGCCGCTGGCGTTGGGCGCCCAGACGCGGAAGGTGCACCCGGTGCCGGGCCCGTTCGTGTACGGAACCGCGCCCATCCCCGGCTTGGTGGACGGCGGCAGAACCGCCGCGGGTGCGGACGCGGAGACGACCAGGACGACCGCACCGATCAGGGTTCGCAGGCTCATGGCGCCGTCAGTTGATGAGGCCGGGCAGCATCCGGCTCCGGAACTCGAAGTAATCGAGGGCCGGCGCGGGCTCGACGAAGTCATGGCCGTCGTCGTCGGCGTCCAGCAGCGCCTTGTTCTTCAGCCCAATGAGACCGGTGGAGCCGTCGACGTTGGCGATCGTCACATCCTCATGCCAGGTCGCGGGGACGTCGAACCAGTAGCGCGACGAGGGATCGGGGTTCACCATGAAGCCGTTGAAGTTGAAGTCCCGTCCCTGCGAGAGATCGAAGCGATCCCACTCCGCCACCGAGAAGAGCGTGCGCGCCGGCTGCGGGATGCGGGAGAGCGCCGTGGTGTCGTACTGGTAGCCGCTGGGAATGCCGATCGACGAAGCCGTCCGGTCGTCGTGCATCTTCACCCCGACGAAGGCGTTGAGCGAGTAGCTGCGGAAGCGCGGCGTCGGATCGAAGGGCGACTTGTAGACCGCCGGATTGCCCGTGTAATTCCAGAGCGCGCCGTTGCGAAGGGCCGCCAGCGTCTCCCGGTTCGGCGAGGTGGAGGTGAGGTTGCCGTTGTTGTTGGGAAGCTGCGAGGTGTTGAAGGCCGCCACCCAGTAGTGCCGGTACGAGCCCGCCTGCGGGAACGCCGAGTACCCGCTCACGTTCGCGTTCGGATCGGTGCGCGGGCTGACGAGGCGACCCTTGTTGTCGGCCGCGTAGGCCGCCGCCGCCAGCGCGATCGCCCGCTGGTTCGCCTGGCAGAGCGACGCGCGCGCACCGCCGGTGATCTTGGGGAACGCCACGAAGACGAGCCCGATCACGACCGCCATGATGGCGATCACCACGAGCAGCTCGGTGACGGTGAAGCCGCTCCGCCGCGCCGTGGGCGCGGGCGATGGCTGGATCGGACGCCGTGCGTTCCTGGAGATCATCATGCGCGCTCCCGTTGGGGGGAACCTGGGAAGTGTCCGCGGGCGTGACCCGCGACGCCGGCCCATCCTAGCGGGCCGGATCCGCCGCTCCTATCCGTGGGCCGCCGACCGGCGGATTCAATGTCCGAAAAGACCGACCGAGGCAAACATGCCTTTCTGCTCGAACCAGGCAAGCGCCTCGTCGACGGAGCGGAAGATCCGGGTGGCCGTCTCGGTGATGAACGGGCTCGGGCTCTTCTTCGGCTTCCACACCACGTAGACCTCCTTGGTGTGCTCGAAGGCGTGCTGGAGCTCGCGCTCGACGCCGGAGGAGAGGCCGGGCACGCCCCCGGGAAGCTCGGGGACCAGGGAGACGATCATGTCGCTCTGGTCGATGAGCTTGAAGTCCCGCATGTAGATCTGTCCGTCCACGTCGCCCGCGATGTCCAGGACCTCGCGGACGGCCACCCGCAGCGGCGCGGCGCTCCGACGACCGCCGAAGCTGTGCGGCTCCACCTCGATGAAGTCGCGGCCCTCCCGCGTGGCCACGAGGGCCCGGTCGAGGAGGAGCTTCTCGTCCACGTCGCCGGGATCGAAGGCGATGAAGTGCTTGGACAGCTCGGCCCGGAAGCGGTCGATCTCGGCGAGCACCTCCGGCATGTCCACCACGTGGCTCATGGGGAAGCTCGGGTAGACCTTCCGCATCTCCGGTCGCGTGATCAGCCGCAGGCAGGTCTCGGTGGTGTCCGCCTGCCGGCCGCGGCTGAGGATGTAGAAGCGGTTGTGGCAGCCGAGCGCCTGGGCCAGCAGTTCGGTGGCCAGGATCTCCTCCTCGCGCCAGACCATGCAGTCCTTCAGGGTGGCGTCAATGTCGTGCTCGCGG
>CAZSVT010000096.1:8180-10133 GCA_964610365.1 uncultured Isosphaeraceae bacterium | reverse complement strand
ATTGACACCCGAACGCTACGGAGTCAGATCCCTGCCGGCCACCTACATCATCGAGGGTCCGCCCTCGGAGGATGCCGCCTTCGCGCTGCCGCCGAAGCGCACGGTGGTCTTCGTCGACGACACGCGGAACGATCTCCCGCGCACCTCGCTGCGGGTCCGGATCGGGGACACCACGGTCGAATCGCTGCTGGCCAACGAAGTGCTCACCGACGCCATCGCGTCCACGGACGCCATGCAGGTGGCGCGGCGCCGCGACACCGACGCTCGCAAGCTCTCCATTGCCCAGGTGGGCGAGGAGTGCGGCGCCGAGATCGTCATCTACGTGAAGATCAAGAGCTTCCAGCTCACCCCGGACGGCACCACGCCGCGCCCGGTGGCCGACTGCGAAGTGAAGGTCCTCGACGTGGGCAGCGGCGAGCGCATCTTCCCGGATCCCAACGCTTCGCTCGGCGGCTACCCGGTGCAGAGCCAGCTCCGCGAGATGAATCTTGACCAGTACCGCTCCAGTGCGGGTCGCCGGCAGATGGAGGACGAGCTCTCCGTCCAGATCGGCAAGGATGTGGCGAAGCTCTTCTACCGCCATCAGAAGAACGATCTCGGCGGTCGACTCGGCGTCCGCGGGTGAGCGCCCCCGAGCGCGTCCTGCATGTGATCACGCCCGCCGCCGCCGGATGCGGCGCGGCGATGCTGCGCCTCGTCGGCGAGACGCGGCGACTCCTCCCGGAGTTCGATCATCACCTGCTCGTCCTCGGCTGCGCCCGCTGGTCGGAGGCGGCGCATCGAGCCGGCGCGGGACCGCATCGTCGACTGCCGCCGCTCTTCGGAGTGCCGTCGCTCTCGGCCCGGACGATCCGCGCGGCGATGGCCGCCCTCGGCGCCGACCTCATCCATGCCTGGGACTCCGTCAGCGTCGAACTGATCGTCGCCGGGCGACCCGCGGAGGGCGTGGCGGCGACGCTCGGCGCCGTGCCTCCGCACCGCGGGGCCACGCCGCTGGCGCTGGATCGCGTGGAGGCGCTCTGTCTCGGTGAGCGTGCCCGCCGCCAGGCGCTGGCGGCCGGATGGCTCCACGCCCGGCTCCGCGCCGCCATGCCGCCGACGCTTGCCTCGAACGCGTCCGCCGGGTCGGCCGAGACTCGCCGCGCCCGGCGCTCGGCGATCCGCGCCGAGTGGGAAGTGGACGAGGAGACCATCGTGGTGGCGGTCACCACGGACCCGCCCAGCGCCGCGGACGCCTGGCTCGCCTTCGAGATGGCCGCCCGCGCCGTGCTCGGAGGACATCGCGTGCGGCTCCTCTGCGATGCGATGGCGCTCTCGGTCGGCGAGCACTCGCGATGGAGCTCGCTGCCGGCGCTGCGCGGCATGCTGCGGGTCGATCCCCGCGCCGAGTTCCCATGGGAGATCGACGACGCGATCGACGCGGCCCTGCTGCCGGAGCGCGGGGACCCGCGCCGCGGCGAGCGATGGCCGCCGGGACCGCCCGGCGGACCACCCTCGGGACCGCTCGCTCCGTACTGGCTCCATGCCGCGGGCGTCCCGCTGATCGTCACGCGCGACGGCCCGCTGGACGGGCTCAGGGTGGGAGACGGAATGACCGTGATCGAGCCGCGCCCGAACTCCGGAGCCGTGGCGATCGGGCGACTCGCCGTGCGCGATCCCGGCGCGGGCGGCTCGCGGGTCGCGCTCGGCGCGGCACGATCCGATGCGCCCGCGGACGACGGCGGTGCCGCCGAGTGGACCTCGTCGGTGCGGGACCTCTATCGCCGCGCCGCGGCGTCGGCGGCGGGGCCGCGACTCGCCGCCAGGAGCGAACGCGCCGCATCCCGGTAGAGCGACTGGCGCACCTCCGGCGGGAGCGCCATTCCCTGGAGCATGGGTGCGTCCATCGGGCCGAAGCGCGCCGGCTCCACCATCGCCAGGTCCGGATCCGCGATGGGGCTGCGAATCGTCTCC
>CAZSVT010000096.1:0-8170 GCA_964610365.1 uncultured Isosphaeraceae bacterium | reverse complement strand
AGCGTGCGCAGCGCCCAGTATCGGCTCGCGTAGAGGTCGAACGCGTCCTCGGGCGTGTCCGCCTTCGCGGCCATCTCCGTCTTCTCCGACTTGCGCTCCAGGTGATCGTCGGTGGTCACGATGTCGGACCCGAAGAGGATCCGGCCCCGCCATCGGCGCAGGAACTCGACCACGCGTTCGCGCGGATGGCGCGAGACCTCGCGGACCATCCACTTGGTGGCGCTGGCGTCGAGGCGCAGGTTGGGATGCCGCTCCAGGAGACCGGAGAGGAAGTCCAGGTCCTCCGGCGATCCGCCGAGGTGGGCGGCGATCCATGGATTCGGATACTCGTCGAGGAGGCGCTCCAGCGGCTCGTAGTGCGATCGCTTGGTGCCGTAGCGCGACGCGTCGGCGTAGCGCGTGGCGAACCAGGTGTCGGGGTCGGCCACGTGCACCATGAAGATCATGCCGAGGCTCGCGGCGAGATCCATGGCCCGGCGCCGATGCGGCGCGTCGATTCGCAGCAGCGACGGATCGCCGGCCTCGTGACCCAGGTCGATGCCCCGCGGCGCCGCCCAGAACTTCACGATCGCGGCCCCGAGATCGTGGAAGGCGCGGATCCGCTCCAGGAACTGCGGTCCATGCGCCAGCTTCCGGTCCTTCGCGCCGAAGTCCGGCACGGCGATGAACCGGATCCGATCGCCGAGGATCCCGCGCATCGCCTCGACCTGCTCGAGGGAGGTCATCGACCAGATCTCGCCGACCCCGTAGAGGTCCATCGCCTCGCGCAGGAGCACCGCGGCGCGCGATCCATGCACGTGCGCGTGGGCGTCGATGATGGGCGTCGCCAGGGCGGCGAATCGTCGCGCCTCGGCGCGGTAGTCCAGACCGGTCAGGTTCGATGGATTGGGCACGCGGTCAGGGTAGGGCGCCGGCACCCTCGGCACGGGGCGGGGTCAGCGCCGGCGGCCCGATCGGCTCGCGGCCGCGGTCACTTCCGCCGGCGCACGCTCGGTGCGCTTCAGGTCGCTCTCGTGGCGGCCGCGGAGCGAGATCGCCATGCGCGACGGAAGCGAAGGGGCGCCGCGAGTCTCGCCGGCCGGCAGGTTGGCCGCGGCGCGTCCGCTGGCCTCGGGGGCGCAGTGGCAGACGACGCTCGCGCCCGGCTGGATGACCGAGGCGTGATGCACCACGCCGACGTAGATCTCGGTGTCCGCCTCGATGTCCACGTGCCGGACCATCTCGCAGTCGAACCAGCTCATCGCCCGCAGGGGCACGGGCGCGCCGGCCGGCGTGCGGAGATGGGGGATGGAGATGAAGGGATCCACACCGTTCTCCGGCAGGGCGGGGAACATGCGGCGCAGGATCCGATCGTCGCGATGCACCTGGCAGATGGCGAATCCGTGGCTGTCGCGGATGATGGCGCTGAGCGCCTGGCCCTTCTCGATGGAGACGATCAGCATCGGCGGCGTGCTGGCGCACTGCTGCACCCAGCGCACATGCGCGCCGCACCGCACGTCGCCGTGCGCGGCGGTCAGGATGAAGTGCCCATTGGGGATGCGATCGAGGATCTGGGCGATCAGCGATCGTTCAGCCGGAATCCAGTCCATCCTTCTGGAAGCCTCCACAACCGGTCCAATGGCCGAAGCCCGTTGACATGCGCCGAGATCGGGCGACGCACCACGATCCGAGTGTGAGGCGCCAGGCGGTGCTGTCCATAAGGGCCGCACGGATCGGCATTTGGAATCTGTTACCGGGCGGCAGAGATGGCGCAATCGATACCGCCGGCGCCATCCGCATCGCCGCCGCCGCGGTCGATCCGGGGTGCGTTCGGGCCCTCGGTGGGGCTGCGAAAGGGTCTGGATCCCAATTTGGGTCGATTCGTGTTGAATCGTGGGGAATCGTGGTTACACTCCGCGGCGTCCAACACCCGGGACCCCATGCGTGCACTTCCGCGGCCAGCACATCTACGCCTTGGACCAGAAGCACCGCCTTGCGGTCCCGGCGGCACTGCGAGAGGTCATGGACCCGGAGACGCACGGGAAGGCCTTCGTGGCGCTCCCGGGACCCAACGATCGCCTCTGGCTCTGGCCGGAACGGATCTTCGCCCGGTGGGTGGAGCAGCAGGAGTCGTCACCCGTCGCGGAGGAGGAGGTCTTCGATTTCGAGCGCCTGCTCTTCTCGCAGTCCGAGCATCTGCCGCTCGACGGTCACGGGCGGGTTCGCATCCCGGAGTGGATGACCACCCGTTTCCGCCTCTCGGGGGAGGTGGCGATCATCGGCAACAAGGATCACCTGGAGCTCTATCCGCCGGCGGAATGGCGTGCCGAGGAGGCGCGGCTCATCCCGGCGGCGGTGGATCTCTACCGCCGCGCCCGACCCGCCTTCAAGCGATCGGAGCGCCCTGCATGACCCGACTTCTCACCGCAATCCCGACGATCGCTCCGGGCGCCCTCGCCCATGCCGGCGACCTTCGGCAGGAGGAACACCTGGCCCGTTCCGGCTGAGGAACGGCGCCGCCGCCGGGATCGAACGGACTCGATCTCGGGGCAGGGATGGGAGCATGGCCACAGGACGGCCGCCGCTCCACGCAGCCTGCGGGCACCCCTCCGTACCCGCCGGCACATCCCTGGAATCGCTTTCGGCCACGGATGGCCCGTCGGAGGGCTCTTCGAGAGGTCAAGGATCGGCCTCCCGAGCGCCCCATCGGGGCTCAACGCCCCACCAGCAGTCGCCCCCTCACCGGTCTTACCACCGGTGCGGGGGCTTTTTCCATGGGTGGCGGTTGGCAATGTCCGCCCCGCGGGTAGTCTCTGAGACGCGGGTCCGAACCCGCGCCAGGCCGACCGCACGGATCGCGGCAGCTCGTTCCTCCGCGACCCGGATCCACCGACCGGCAGGAGGAACCGCATGCTCGTCATCACGCGCCGCGAAGGAGAAGAGGTGGTGATCGGCAACCCGGCCGCGCCCCTCGGCGTGGTGAGGATCGCCACCATCAAGGGAGACCGGGTGCGCATCGCCTTCGAGTTCCCCCGGGAGGTCGCCGTGCACCGGCGCGAGGTGGCCGACCAGATCAACGCGGCGGAGCAGTCGGGACCGAACGTGGTGGGTCAGATCCGACCCGCCGGCGAGCAGGGCGCCGCCGGCTGACCCGCGCGGGGATCCCGGAGGCGGAGCGTCCGATCGCTCCGGCCGGACCCGCGGCGCTCGACTCAACGATCGACGGAAAGGACCGCCCGCACCTCGGGCACGCGCTCGCGCAGGTTGTGCTCGATGTTGCCCTGCAGCGTCAGGTTCCGGGAGGGGCAGGAGACGCACGCGCCGCGGAAGCGGAGCGTGACGGTGCCGTCGGACTCCACGCTCACCAGTTCCACGTCGCCGCCATCGGCCTGGATCGCCGGGCGGATGAGTTCGAGCACGTCGTGCACTCGGGTTCGCAGATCGGCGCCGCCGCGGGACATCGATCGAAGCATAGGCGAACGCCGTAGAATCGGCCGCGACATGACACGAGCTTTCCCGCTCCTTCCCCTCCGGGCGTGCGCCGGCATGCCGCGCGCCCGCCGTCGAAACCGCCGCGGGGGCGCCCTCCTCGCCGCGATGCTCCAGGCGACGCTGCTGGCCGGCGGATGCAGCACCACGGTGGACGATCCCAACGGCGCCCTCGCCAGGAGCGACGCGCTGCCCATCACCCAGAGCCGGGCGATGGAGCAGCTCAAGGACGACACCAGCCCCGAGTACCTCCGCACGCTGCGGAGGGTGGTGACGCAGCCCGGCTACACCACGCCCATCCGCGAGCAGGCCTTCGCGCAGCTCATGGTGAAGGATCCGCAGGGGCTCCGCGACGCGCTGGCGCTGTCGCTCCCGCGCATGCAGATGCTCGAGTGGCGCACGCGCGTCTGCGAACTCATCGCGCAGGAGAAGATGATGGACATGACGCCCACGCTCATCAACGCGTGGGCGGTGCCCATGGCGGGCTGGATCCGCGACGACCAGGAGCGCCCCGAGTACCTGGCGCTCGTCGCCCTGCACGGCGACGGCAAGGTCCCGGATGTGCTCTACGCCGCCATGCTCGACAGCAACCCGATCACGCAGGCGAACCTCCGCGCCCGCTGCTGGGAGCTCCTCTGGAAGACGGGCGATCGCGAGCGCCTGGTGGCGCTGGTGCAGGACGACCGCGTGAAGCCCGATGACGCCTTCCTCGCCGACCTCCGCGCCTCGGCGAAGGACCTTGGAATCCTCCCGCGCAACCGCGAGGAGATCCTCTGGCTGCGGTCGCTGCGCGACCCGAGCCGCACCGCGTTCTGGCGCGACGCCATGACGGCCACCTCGAAGATGGCGCCCGACGTGCGCACGGCGCTGGAGCTGCGCGAGCTTCCGGTGGCCGTGGCCGCGGCGAAGCTGCGCCCCGATCTGCTGGCCATGACGCCTTCGGCGATGTATCCGCTGCTGGAGTCGAAGATCAAGAGCGAGGGCCGCTCCACCTACAGCCCCAGTTTCGAGGGCTACTCGGGGAAATTCACCGAGTCGCTCTACATGATCCGCGACGAGCTCAAGTGGGGCGACTACGCGGCGATGCTCCTGGCCTGCGACATGATGGAGCAGCCGGCGGTGACGACGCAGATCTTCGACGCGGCCGACCGGGATCTCCACGACCGCGCCACGGAGTACGGCGGCGTGATCGAGGTGGACGAGAAGGGTCGATTCGTGGTGCGCGAGTTCCGGCCGCGCGTGCAGGGCTCCGATGTCCGCTACGAGGCGCCGCAGGAGCTCTTCGACCTGGCGTACACCTCGCTCTTCCACTTCCACAACCACGCCCAGGCGTACGACAACGTGCGCTACGCCGGGCCCCACATGGGGGACTTCTCCTACGCGGAGAGCTCCCGGGCGAACTGCCTGGTCTTCACCTTCATCGACAAGAGCACCCTCGACGTGGACTTCTACCGGTACGGTCGGATCGCCGTCGACCTGGGCACGATGAGCCGGCCCTCGTCGCGGCGCAGCGCGGGCCGCCGGCGGTCGCCATGGCGTCGCTCTTCCTGCTGATCGCGGCCCTCGTGCTGCGCCGGGCCGGAATGGGGCCGTGGGTGGCCCCGGACTCCCTCGGCGCCTCGTGGATCTGCCTGCTGGTGGGGGCCGGCACGCTCGGTCCCGCGCTCCTGTCCGCCGTCGCGGGCCTGGCGCCGGGTCGGCGACCGGGCGGTCACGCGGCGTGGAGCCGCTCGGCGCGGCGGGCGCGCTGGGTCGGCACCATCGCCTGCGCGTGGCTGGCGCTCTGCATTCTCGGCCTGGGATGGCTCGACCTGGTGCGCGACGTCGTCGGCGACCTGGTCCTGGTGGACGAAGCCCTCGCGCTCGCTCCGGCGATCGCCGCGATGGTGCTGGCGTGGTGGCTTCACTCGGCGTACGCGCTGCCCGGCGCCGATCGGCGGCAGCGCGCCGGATTCGTGGTGATGCAGGCGCGCGTCCACTGGCCGCTCTTCCTCGTGCCCGCGGCGCTCGTCCTGGGATCGCAGGAGGTGGTGGATCGGCTCGTTCCCGCCGGCACGGCCCTGGGCGAGTGGATCGCCTTCATCGTGGCGATCGCCGCGCTCCTCCTCTCGCCCGCGGCGGTGATGCCGCTCCTGGCGACGGCGCCGCTCCCGTCTCCGGATCATCGTTCGACGGCCATCGAATCGCTCTTCCGGCGCGATTCCGGCGGCGTGCGGGTGCGCGGGGTTCGCATCTGGCGCACGGGCGGAACGCTCCTCAACGCCCTGGCGCTGGGCATCCTGCCCTGGTGCCGATGGGTTCTCCTCTCCGACGCCCTCGTGGAATCGCTCTCCGGCGACGAGGCCGTGGCGGTGGCCGGCCACGAAGCGGCGCACTTCCGGCATCATCACGCGGCCTGGCTCGCCGGCAGCCTGGTGGGCGGCTTCGGCTGCGCCGCGCTGGGCATGGGCGCGCTCCTGGAGTGGGTGTCGCCGCTCCTTCCGCCGTCGCCGTGGATCGACTGGACGGCCACCGCGCTCCTCGTGGCGGCGGCCGTGGCGTTCTTCGGCGTCGTCTCCCGGACCTGCGAGCGACAGGCGGATGCCGATTCGGTGCGGACGCTCTCCCCCGGCGACCGCGTCGACCCCTCGGCGGTGGCGGCGATGCGCCGGGCCCTGGCCGTCGTGGCCTTCTCCAACGGAATCCCGCCCCATCGCCGTTCGTTCCGGCATGGCTCCATCGCGTCGCGCCGGCGTCGGCTCGAATCCATCGCAGGCCTTCCCAAGCGAGTCCTGCCGATCGATCGCCGGATGCGCGTGGCGCGCCTCCTGGTCATCCTCGCGGTGCTCGTGACCATCGCGTCGATGGCGGTGCCGGCGCCGGGCGACTCCGAGGCGGCCCGTATCATCCACGCCATGGAGTCTCCGCCATGAAGTTCACGAAGATGCAGGGGCTCGGCAACGACTACATCTACGTCGACGCGGATGCGGAGACCATCGCCGATCCATCGGAGACCTCGCGGCGACTCTCCGACCGGCACTTCGGCATCGGCGCCGACGGGCTGATCCTGATCTCGCGCGGAAGGCCGGGCAGCGGCGCGGATGTGCGCATGCGCATGTTCAACGCCGACGGCAGCGAGAGCGAGATGTGCGGCAACGGCGTGCGCTGCGTGGCGAAGTTCGCGGTGGACCGCGGGATCTCCCGATCGAAACCGCTTCGCGTGGAGACAGGTCGCGGGGTGCTGGAGATCGAGTGGCGCTCGGGTCCCGACGGTCGGGTGGCCCAGGCCACGGTCTCGATGGGCGAGCCGATCCTCGCCGCGGGGCGGATCCCTGCCGCCGTGCCGGGGGTCGAGCCCGCCTCCCCGGTGATCGATCATCCGTTGCCGACGGGCTTCTTCGGGAGCCTCGACGGGGCGTGGCGGCGCGAGGCTGGCGTCGATGCGCGGCTCACGCTGGTCTCGGTGGGCAATCCGCACGCGGTCATCTTCTGCAGCGATCCGGCCGCCGTTCCGCTGGAGCGCGTGGGGCCGTTCCTGGAGCGGCATCCCTGGTTCCCGCAGCGGATCAACGCCCACTTCGTCACGGTGCTCTCGCCGCGCGAGGTGCGCATGCGCACCTGGGAGCGCGGCGCCGGCGCCACCCTGGCCTGCGGCACCGGCGCCAGCGCCGTGTGCGTGGCCGGCGTGCTCACCGCGCGCAGCGGTCCGAGCATCGTGGCGCATCTGCCGGGCGGGGACCTCGAGCTCTCGTGGCCCGGCGCGGGTCGGCCGGTGCGCATGACGGGACCCGCGGTGGAGGTCTTCGAGGGCGAACTCCTCCAGCCGCCGACGGCGAAGGATGCTCCGCCATCCGCGGCCGCGGCAAGGATCGCCTGAGCGTGGCGCTCTCCCCGCTGGAACGGCAGCTCGCGGCGCACCTGGAGGCGGCGCGCCCGTCGATGGAGCGCGATCTCGAGGCGTGGGTGGCCGTGCCCACGGGCTGGAATCACGCGCCCGGGCTCGATTCGCTGCGAGCGACGCTGCGCGCGCGACTGGAGTCGATCGGCGGTCGCGCCGAGCTCCTTCCCGGCGCCGCGGACGCGGAGTGGGGCGCCGACGGTCCCGTGCCGCCGACGCTCGTGGTCCGTGGGAGCGGTTCGCAGGGCGACGCGGTGGGCGGCGCCCGGGGCGCGGCCGCCAGGCCGCTCCTCTTCAGCGGCCATCTCGACACCGTCTTCGATCCCGCCGGCGCCTTCCGTTCGCTTCGGCGCGACGGCGATCGCGCGACGGGTCCGGGCGCGTGCGACATGAAGGGCGGGCTGGCCATCCTGGTGGCGGCGCTCGAGGCGCTCCACGCGCTGCGGGCGCTGCCGCCCTGGACCGTGGTGCTCAACTCGGATGAGGAGCGGGGGAGCTACCACTCCGCGGCGCACCTGCGGGACCTGGCGCCGCGACACGCGCTCGGGTTCGTCGTGGAGCCGGCGCTGCCCGACGGCGGCCTGGTGGTGGAACGCCTCGGGTCGGGGCAGCTCACTCTCCGTGCCACGGGACGCGCCGCCCACGCGGGACGCGACTTCACCCGGGGGATCTCCGCGATCCACGCCCTGGCGCAGGCCGTGATCGAGGCCTCCCGCGCCGCGGATCCTGCGAATGGCCGCATCGTGAACATCGGGGTGATCCAGGGGGGCGAGGCCGCCAACATCGTCCCGGCGAGCGCCGTCGCCCACGGAAGCGTGCGATTCC
>CAZSVT010000095.1:0-10178 GCA_964610365.1 uncultured Isosphaeraceae bacterium | reverse complement strand
GCTCCGAGGTCTCGACTCGCTGCTCTCGATCGCCCAGATGCCGCCAGGGATCCCGGTGGGCACGCTCGCCGTCGGCACTTCCGGCGCCACGAACGCCGGGCTGCTGGCCGCCGCAATCGTGGCCCTGCGCGACGAGGGCGTTCGCCGCCGTCTCGTGGAGTGGCGCTCGCGGCAGACCGAGCGCGTCCTGGCCCATCCCGATCCGGCCATGGCGCCGGGTGGACGCAGCGGATGAGCCGCGCGACGTCGGCACGCGCCGTCCGCACCGCCGAGGCGCCCGCGGCGGCGCCGCGCGAGGGCGATCGACTCCTGGTGGCGGTCCTGGGAGGCGGACAGCTCGGCCGGATGCTCGGGCTCGCGGGCCTGCGGCTGGGCATGGAGTTCCGCTTCCTCGACCCGGATCCGCGCTGCCCCGCGCGCGCGGTCGGCGAGCTCGTGGTCGGCGAGTACCACGATCCCGCGGCGCTGCGGGCGCTCGCGGACGGGGCGAGCGTGGTCACCTTCGAGTTCGAGAACGTGCCCGCGACATCGCTCGAGCTCCTGGCGGCCTCCGCCCCGGTGGCCCCGCCGGCGGCGTCGCTCGCCGCATCGCAGGATCGGGTGGAGGAGAAGACGCTCTTCGAGCGATGCGGGATGGCCACGGCGCCGTGGAGGGCGGTGGACGACGCGTCGCAGCTGGACGCGGCGCTCGACGCCGTGGGCGTGCCCGGAGTGCTCAAGACCCGGCGCCTCGGATACGACGGCAAGGGTCAGCGCGTCGTGCGCGATCGATCGGAGGCCCGCGGCGCCCTGGCGGCGCTGGGCGGCGTGCCCTGCATCTACGAGGCGTTCGTCTCCTTCTCGCGCGAACTCTCCATCATCGCGGTGCGCGGCGCCGACGGCACCGTCGACGCCTGGCCCATCGGCGAGAACCGCCATCGGGACGGCATCCTCCTCCACACGCTGGCGCCCGCCGCGGTGGACGGGCCCACGGCCGAACGCCTCCGCGCCTTCGCCTCCGAGGTGATGCGGCGGCTCGACCATCGCGGCGTCCTGACCATCGAGTTCTTCGACGACCACGGACGCCTCCTGGCGAACGAGATGGCGCCGCGCGTGCACAACTCGGGCCACTGGACGATCGACGGCGCCGTGACCAGCCAGTTCGAGAATCACCTGCGGGCCGTGACCGGCCTGCCGCTGGGCTCCACCGAGGCCCGCGGATGTTCGGCCATGGTCAACATCGTGGGGCGCGTGCCCGCGCTCGATCGACTCGTGGCCGACGCCGAGACGAAGGTGCACCTCTACGGCAAGTCGCCGCGCCCCGGACGCAAGCTCGGTCACGCCACCATCGTCGCCGGGAGCGCCGCGGAGGCGGCCCGCGCCCTGCGGGAGCTGGAGGCGCTGCTCGACGCCGATGCGGCCGTGCCCGCACCCGCGGGGCGCTGAGCGGCCGACTCCAGGCCGAGACGGCGCGTCGCGATCGAGATCGCCCGGGCCGAGCGGTCGAATCCGATCGCCCGGCGTCCGAGCCGCACCGCCGCCACCAGCGTGGTTCCGGAGCCGCAGAAGGGATCGAGCACGCAGCCTCCCGGAGGACAGCAGGCGCCGACCAGGAGTTCCAGCAGCGCCAGCGGTTTCTGCGTGGGCCATCCGGTGCGCTCCCGCGCCATATTGTTGATCGCGGGAACGTCGAGGACATCGATCGCCTTCTTCGACGCCCCCGCCATGCGCCGGCTGGTGCTCGGGACGCGCGGAGCGCGGAACCAGTGCCGGTCGCCGCGCGCGTAGAAGAGGATGTCATCGTGCTTGCGGGCGAACGCGCGGGGGCTCGATCCGCCAAGGCCGTAGCGCCAGACGAGGTGATTCACCAGCCGGTCGGCGCCGAAGAGCTCGTCGAGCATCACGCGCAGCCGATGGCTGGTGCGGTAGTCGCAGTGGAGCAGCAGGCTGCCCCCCGGTCGCAGCAGCCGATGCGCCTCGCGCAGGCGCGGGGCCATGAACGCCAGGTAGTCGTCCAGCGACGACCATCCGTCGTCGAAGCGATCCCGGCGCGTGCGTCCGCGCCGCGCGCGGCCGGTGCCGAACGGAGGATCCGTACAGACCAGGTCCACGGAGGCGGACGGCCGCGACCGCATCAGGTCGAGGCAGTCGCCGCGCTCCAGCGTCCAGGTGTCCTCGCCGGGGCTCAACTCGCCTCGGCGCGCGGATGGGCCTTGTCGTACGCCTGTCGCATGCGCGCGCTCGTGAGGTGGGTGTACACCTGCGTGCTCGAGAGCGACTGGTGACCCAGGAGCTCCTGCACCGAGCGCAGATCGGCGCCGTTGTCCAGGAGATGCGTGGCGAAGCTGTGGCGGATGGTGTGCGGGCTGATGTCCGGATCCAGGCCCGCCTCCACCAGGTACTTCGCCACCTTGCGGCGCACGGAGCGGCTGGAGAGCCGCGTGCCGTTCTTGTTGACGAAGAGCGGATCGCCCTCGCCCGCGGTGCGGTTGCCGGCGGCCAGCTCGGCGTCGAGCATCTGCAGGTAGTGCCGCAGCGACTTGAGGGCGTGGCTGCCCAGCGGGGCCACGCGCTCGCGGCGACCCTTGCCCCGCACGTGCACGCAGGCGCCCGCCTCGTTGAGATCGCCCCGATTGAGGCCCACCACTTCGCTCACGCGCATGCCCGTGGAATAGAGCGTCTCCAGGATGGCGCGATCGCGCGATCCCAGGATGTCCGAGTCGTTCGGGGCCGCGAGCAGCTTCTCGATCTGGTCCACGGTGATCGCCTTGGGCAGTCGCTTCGACTGCTTGGGCGTGCGGATCAGCACCATCGGATTGCTCTGGACCCAGCCGGTGCGCTCGGCCCAGCGATGGAACGACCGCAGCGTGGCGATCTTCCGGGCCATCGTGGCCGCGGAGTAGCCCTGCTCGGAGAGGCGCGCCAGGAACTGGCGGATGACCTCCACGTCGGCGGCGAGGATCCGCCCGGTGAGCGTGCTGCCCTTCGGGTCACCGGCGCCGGGACGGGTGGCGGCCTCCTCCTTCGCGGAATCCCAGGCGAGCCCGGATTCTCCCGCGATGAAGTCGGTGTATTGGCGCAGATCGAGCCCGTAGCAACGGCTGGTGTAGGGACTGAAGTGCCGCTCGTCCGTCAGGTACGAGAGGAACTTCTCGACGACTGGTAGATTCGTGTGCATCGCGTGCCTCCTGAGTCCGACCTCGCGCGGTCAATAACGCAAGTCTCCATCGGACTCATGCGGGATCGACCTGAGTCGAAACCGCGTCGCTGGTGCAAATGTCGAATCCCCCGTTCGCGCGACCATCGCGGCCCCACGCGGAGTCGATAATGGTCGTGTTTCCGGTCATTTGCTTCTCCCGATACACCGGCGCCGCAGGCCTGTGAGTCTGCGGACCGGTCCATCTGCCGATTCTAGGACTCACTTCGGCGGGGGAGGTGCCAGGGGCATCAGGATTTTCGAGAGGATCTCGTGCGCCGCGAACTCGGTGTAGCGACTCATGTCCACCAGGTAGATCTCGTCGCCGTACGGCCCGCCGGGCTGGTGCCTGGCATCCGAGTACCGTCGCAGCGCGGCGAGGGTGGCGTGGTTGCTCGAGTCGAAGGATCCGCTGGCGGCGGCGGCGGGGATCGCCGGGTTGATCGCACGGCCCGTCGCCGGATCGATCGTTCCTTCCCGGAAGTAGACCTGTGCCGCAAGTCCAATCTTGGGCGGTGGATAGGGATCCCACATGGTGACCGTTCCCACCACGAGGGCGTCCACCCCCATCGCGTCCCGGAGCTTCACGGCCTCCGCATCGGTGCGAACGGCTCGGAGCCCCAGGAGCTGCATCGACGCGAGCGTCCGGTTGAGGGCGACGCAGGAGAGCCCCTGGGTCTCCTCGATCACCTTCACGAACTGATCGGCCGCGCGCGTTCCGTCGGCGTTGGTCACTCCGGACTCGTTCGTGAACGGCGCCACCGCCCAGAGCTGCGCCGCGGGAAACGGCGACTCGAGGACGATGGGATCGCGAAGCGGCGGGCGCGAATCGCACGCCGCCGCGGTCATCGCTCCCAGGACCAGGAGCCACCCTGCCCGTCCGAGGCCGGTTGCCATGACTCGGATATCGACCTCGGACGCGAACCTCGTGCAATCGAGCCGGGGGCGTCCGCGGTCCGATCGGACCGCCACCTTCTCCACCCGCATGGGGGGTGGACGGGGTTCGGCTACCATGGTTGATTCGCGATTGCGTAGCTCAGTCGGCAGAGCAGCGGACTTTTAATCCGCAGGTCCTGGGTTCGATTCCCAGCGCAATCAGTGGGGAGGAGCCCCCGGCGCCGGTGTTGTCGTCGACACGCAGTGACATGCTCGCACTTCACGCCAACTGGCACGCCGACGGCCTCTACCTCTGGATCGAGTCGCTCGAGCTCGCCCGGGTGCGCCTCGCCGCGGCCGCCCGATCCGCGGACACCGCCACGCCGACCGGCGCTTCCTCGGGGCATCCCTTCGCGCTTCCGGCCGACCAGGTCGCCTCCGAACTGACGCGTCGCGGCATGGCGCCGGCCGCGCTGGGGCCGGAGGCGCAGGCGTCGCTCACGCTGCTGCTCCCCCATGTCTCCGAGGGGCTCCCGGCCGCGAGCGATCGACTCGCGCCCTTCCTCGACCAGGACCTGGAGTGGGAGGAGAGCCTCACCCTCGAGTCGATCTCGGTGCCGGCCGTGCGCCTGGATGCGTCGGCCGCGCTCGCGTTCCTCGTTGCCATCGAGGGATTCGAGGGGCGCGACGGCCTCGTCCCCGGACACGAGCTCCGCTTCTTCGGCGCGCTGGGGCGGTTCGTGACCGAACTCGCCGCCGACCAGCGCGTGGTGCCGACGCTGGCCCAGACCACCAGCGGCGAGCTTCGCGCCGCGTGGCGACCCTGGCTGCTCGATGGCGACGCCGCGACGAAGGCCGCGGCGCTCGTGGCCTCCATGCCGGCGATCGCGCGGGCCGTGGAGGAGTGCGATCGGGCCGACGGCGCGGCGCTGGTGGAGAGCGCGCTGGGCACCATGATCGATGCCCTGGTGCGCGACGCCCTGGTCACCGAGGACTACATGGAGGCCCTCACCGACGCCGACCGGCTGCGCGATCCCCACGCCGCGTGGCTCTCGGGACTGCTCGGTCGCGAGTCGCAGGTCACGGATCCCTCCGGCGAGTCCCGGCTCCTCCGCCTCACGCGGCAGTGGCTCCAGCTGCTCGACGAAGGGGCGGAGGATCGCCCCATGCGGCTCCTCCTGGAGTTGCACGAACCTCCGCCGCCGCTCGAGCCGATCGCGGCCGACCCATCGCGCGAACCCGTGGTGGAGGTGGAGACCGGACCGTGGCGGCTCTCGTTCAGCCTGGTCAGCGCCGATGCGCCTCCCATCGTGCTCCGCGCCGAGGAGATCTGGCACGACTCCAGCGGTGCCGGCGGAGAGCGCCGCGCCGCCGCCGCCGAGCTCGCGGCGCAGACGCTGCTTGCGGAACTGGGAAGGGCGAGCCGCCTCTATCCGCGACTGGAGCGGGCCCTCTCCGAGGGTTCGCCCACCGGCCTCGACCTGGATGTGAAGGAGGCGTACGCCTTCCTGAGCGAGTTCATGCCGCTCCTGGACGAGTCGGGCGTGAAGGTGCTGGCGCCGGAGTGGTGGGGACAGGCCGCCAGCCGACTCGGGGCCCGCCTGCTCATCGACAGCGAAGCGCTCCCCGCCTCGCCCAGCGCCCTCTCCGACGCGGAGGCGTCGCGATTCGGACTGGCGAGCCTCGTGCGCTACCAGTGGCAGCTGGCCATCGGCGAACAGCCGCTCTCGATCGACGCCTTCCAATCGCTCGCCCGGCGCGGCGCGCCGCTCGTGCGCATCGGCGGCCGCTGGGTGGAGATCCGCGCCGAGGACCTCGAACAGGGGCTTCGCTACCTCAAGGAGAATCCCGGCGGCGAGACCTCGCTGCTGGAGGCGCTGCGCCTGGCCCATGGCGGCACCACCGGCGCCGGGCTGCAGGTGCTCGGCCTCGATGCGCGCGGATGGGTCGCCGAGATCTTCGGTCCCGCGGACGCCACGGAGCGCCTCGAATCGCAGTCTCAGCCGCAGCGCTTCCAGGGGACGCTGCGGCCGTACCAGCTGGCGGGCCTCTCCTGGCTCGCCTTCCT
Organism: uncultured Isosphaeraceae bacterium; assembly: GCA_964610365.1. Taxonomy (GTDB): domain Bacteria; phylum Planctomycetota; class Phycisphaerae; order Phycisphaerales; family SM1A02; genus VGXK01. The sequence goes on along the minus strand of CAZSVT010000095.1, from coordinate 4,059 downwards.
GGATCGCTTCGGGCTCGGCGCCTGCCTCGCCGACGACATGGGCCTGGGCAAGACCATCCAGCTCATCGCCCTGCTTCAACTGGAGCGCGAACGCCTGACCGAAGGCGAGCGCGTGGGACCCACGCTCCTGGTGGCCCCGATGAGCGTGCTGGGCAACTGGCACCGCGAGCTCACGCGCTTCGCGCCGGAGCTGTCGGTGCATCTCCACCACGGCCTGGATCGGCCTCAGGGCGAGGCCTTCGATCGCATGGTGGCCACCGCCGACGTGGTCATCACCACCTACGCGCTGGTCACGCGCGATCGCGAGACGCTGGCGCGCGTCGATTGGCGTCGCGTGGCCCTCGACGAGGCGCAGCACATCAAGAATCCTCCCACGAAGCAGACCGCGGCCATTCGGAGCCTGCGCGCCCGCCACCGGGTGGCCCTCACCGGAACGCCGGTGGAGAATCGCCTGAGCGAGCTCTGGTCCATCATGGAGTTCTGCGCCCCGGGCTACCTGGGCAGCGCCGCGGACTTCCAGCGGCGCTTCGCCCTGCCGATCGAGCGCCATCGCGACCGCGAGCGCGCCGAGCGCCTTCGCAGCCTGGTGCGGCCGTTCGTCCTGCGCCGACTGAAGACCGACCCGAAGGTGATCACCGATCTGCCCTCGCTCGTGGAGATGCGGCAGCATGTCCCGCTCACCACCGAGCAGGCCACGCTCTACGACGCGGTGGTCGACGAGATGCTCAAGCGCGTCGACCGCGCGGAGGGCATCCGGCGCCGCGGCCTCGTCCTGTCGGCGCTCGTGAAGCTCAAGCAGATCTGCAACCATCCGGCCCACTACCTCCGCGAGGGACTCGACGGCCCGGGCGACGAGGAGGAGACGGTGCCCGGCGCGCCGGCGCCGGCCGCGGAGGGGCCACGGGACGGGCGCCACGGCAACGGCCTCGGCGCCGACGGCGCGGAGCTGGTGCTCGCCCACCCGCCCAACGCGGCGCCCGAGGGCGTGCCGCTCAGCGCCCGCAGCGGCAAGTCGCTGCGCCTGATGCAGATGCTGGAGGAGCTGCATGCCGCCGGCGATCGGGCCCTCATCTTCACGCAGTACCGGCAGATGGGTCACCTGCTGGTGGCCATGATCCGGCGCGAGCTCGACCTGGAGGCGCTCTTCCTCCACGGCGGTACGCCGCAGGGGCGTCGCGATCAGCTCGTCGACCGCTTCCAGTCCGGTGATCCGTCCTGCCCCGTCTTCGTCCTCTCGCTGAAGGCCGGCGGCGTGGGCCTCAACCTCACCGCCGCGAACCATGTCTTCCACTACGACCGCTGGTGGAATCCAGCCGTGGAGAACCAGGCCACCGACCGGGCCTTCCGCATCGGACAGATGCGCAGCGTGAACGTGCACAAGCTCATCTCCGCGGGAACGCTCGAGGAGCGCATCGACCAGATGATCGAACAGAAGACCGAGCTGGCCGCGCAGATCATCGGCGCGGGCGAGGCGTGGCTCACCGAGCTCTCCACCGGGCAGCTGCGCGACCTGCTCTCCCTGCGGCACAGCTCCCTGGAGGTCAGCGCATGAACCCGGCGCCCCTCCTGATCGGAGCGACACCATGAACACCCCGTTCCAGGGCCCGCCCGCGGGCGGGGGGGCCAACGGCAGCGGACCGCGTCGACCCGACGCGCCTCGGCGCGTGCGCCACGGCATCCGACTCAAGCGCAAGGACGGTCTCGAGGCGCTGCCGGAGCCGGCGCGCCGCTGGCTGGGGCTGGTGGAGGGTCGGGCCTCGATGGACGCGCGCGTGCTGGGCCTGGAGTACGCCATCGCCGGACAGGTGGCGTCGCTGGCGATCGTGCCGGGCGCCGTCGAAGCGCTGGTGCAGGGACGGGCGCCGCGCCCCTACGCCGTCCGCATCGACGGCGCGGTGCTCGATCGGGACACCTGGGATGTCATCGTGGGCGCCATGGCCCAGGAGGCGATCTTCGCCGCCAAGCTGCTCGCCGGCGAACTGCCGGCCAACATCGACGCGCCCTTCGTCGCCGCCGGCCGATCGCTGGTGCCCGCGGAGTCGGAGGGGCTCGCATGGAGCTGCGCCTGCGGCGAAGCGCTGCCGTGCAAGCACGTGGTGGCGGTGGCCATCCTCGCCGCGGAGCGCATCGAGGTGGATCCGCCGGTGCTCCTCGCCCTTCGCGGATTGCCGGTGGAGAAGGTCCTCGATCGCATCCAGGAGGCCCGATCGCGCCTCTCGGCGTCGGGCGCTCCGGCCCACCGCGCGGCCGCGGCCGGTCGCGGCATCCCCGGAGCCTCGGCGCTCCCGCCGATCGAGAGCTGCCTGCACGACTTCTGGCGCCCCGGCCGCCAGCTCGCCGAGTTCGACGCCGCGCCGCCCGGCCATCACGCGCCGCATGCGCTCCTGCGGCGCCTGGGACCGTCGCCGCTGGGCGGGAAGTTCCCGCTCGTCGGCCTGCTCGCCAGCGCCTACGACACCATCCGCACCGCGGGCCTCCGCAGCCGGGAGCGCAGCGCACCATGAGCGGCTACCAGGCGTTCCGTCCGCATCCGTGGCATGGACTCTCGGCGGGACCGGAGCCTCCCGGGCGCGTCCATGCCTTCGTCGAGATCACGCCCTTCGACCTGGTGAAGTACGAAGTGGACAAGGCGAGCGGCTACCTGCGCGTCGATCGACCGCAGCGCTCCAGCGCCACGCCCCCGTCGATTTACGGCTTCATCCCGCGCACGCTCTGCGGTCGGCGCGTGGCGGCGCTGGCGGGCACTCCGCGCGGCGACGGCGATCCCCTGGATGTCTGCGTCCTCTCGGAACGGCCGATCGACCGCGCCGAGATCATCCTGGACGTGCACGTGGTCGGCGGCCTGCTCATGATCGACCGCGGCGAGGCCGACGACAAGATCGTGGCCGTGCTGCGCGACGACGCGATCTGGGCCCAGGCCCGGGACCTGGGCGATCTGCCGCCGGTGCTGGTGGAGCGGCTGCAGCACTACTTCGCCACCTACAAGCTCATGCCCGGCGAGCCGACGCGCACCGAGATCCGCACCGTCTACGGGCGCGACCGCGCGCTCCAGGTAGTCACCGCGGCCCTCGCCGACTACACCGACGGGTGGGGCGGAGGCGCGACGCCTCCCGGCTGATCCGCAGCGGCGCGACGCTTCCCGGCTGCATCCCAACGGCACGGCGCCTCCGGGCCGAACACCGAGGGTGCCGCGACCCGCGCCGCGCGCCTCAGCGCGGCGCCGCATCGAGCGTGGCGCGCTTGGTCTGCGTGCCGAGCCGCCCCATGAGTTCCTCGGTGGCTCGGCGCAGCTGCAGGTCCTCGCCGCGCACCTCGTCCTGCGGCAGCTGCGGAACGCGGATCTCCGGGACCGCCCCGTGATTCTCCATGTCGGTGCCGTCCGGGAGATACCAGCCGCGGAACGGCATGCGCACGCTGGTGCCGTCGAGGAGGCGCACCGCCCCGGTGGAGATGACGCCGCCGGCGGTGGTCTCTCCCACCAGCGTGCCGCGCTTCAGCGTCTGGAAGGCGTGGGCGATGATCTCCGCATTGGAGAAGCTCTTCTCGTTCGCCAGCATCGTGATGGGCAGCGTGTAGCGCTGGATGAAGAGCCGATCCCGGGGATAGCCGAGCCGGTACTCGGGATCGGCGCCGCGCGGCACCGTGTAGGCGTGCACCGGCGCCGTGATGGACGCGAGCAGCCGATCGGCGGTCCAGCCTCCGCCGTTGTTGCGCACGTCGATGAGGAGCCCGTCGCGTCCCTCGGCCGCCGCGTAGAGATCGCGCTCGAAGCGATCCAGGGAAGGCTGATCCATCCCCTGGATGTGGATGTAGCCGATGCGACCGTTGGACCACTGGTCGACGAGCGCCGCCATGCGCCGCTGCTCCTCGCGATAGGCGAGCGTGGCCAGTTCGCCGGCGCCGACGGGCGTCAGGAGCGCCTCGCGCTCCACGGTGGCGCCCGAGGGCAGCGTGCGACGGATGCGCACGATGACCTCTTCGCCCACCCGACCCGCCAGGAGCTCCTCCAGCGCGCCGACGCCCGCGGCGCGCGCGCCGTCAACGGCGAGCACCACGTCG
>CAZSVT010000094.1:0-10272 GCA_964610365.1 uncultured Isosphaeraceae bacterium | reverse complement strand
GCCGGCGCCGCGTTCGACGCCGCCATCCACGGACGCATCCGGCAGTTCTTCGATGCGTCGCTCGGACGCGCGGACGCTCCGTCGCCGGAGTGCTCCGACGCCTGCCATCCGGACACGCTGCTCATCCGGCGCGAGGTCCTCCTTCGCGAGGGCGGATTCCGCGACTCGTCGGAGGTGAGCGAAGTGGTCCGCTGGTACGCGGATCGGCGCCACGCGGGGCGCCCCTTCCACTTCATTCCCGAAGTGCTGGCGGCCCGGAGGATCCACGGGCGCAACACCGGCATCCTGCGCGCCGATCGGCGCGGCGACTATGTTCGCGCGGTCAAGTCGCTCCTGGACGGGCGCCGGAATCGGGACGGCGCCGCCCGCGCCCCGGAGCCGGCGCCATGATCCGCATGGATCTCCGTTCGTTCGTCCCCGCGCCGCACGAGCGCCTCCTGCTGCGCGCCGCGCTCCTCGACGGCGCGGACGCCTCGGACGCGTGGCGCCGCTGGTGCGACACGCGGACGCTGGATGGCGTGGAGCAGGCGGAGTACCGGCTCCTTCCGCTCGTGGCGCGCCGCGCCCACCTCGTCCGCGCGGAGGATCCTCTGGCCATGCGACTGCGCGGGATCCATCGCCGGGCCTGGCTCGAGTCTCAGTTGCGCAGGAAGCGGGCGGCGCCGCTCCTGCGCGACCTCGATCGCCTCGGCATTCCCGTCCTGGCCATCAAGGGCGCCGCGCTGGCGCTGCAGTGCTACGACGATCCGGGCTGCCGGCCGATCAGCGACCTGGACCTCCTCGTCCCGGAAGCGCGATTCCCGGAAGCGCATCGGGCGCTGGCGTCGGCGGGACTCCGCCCGTGGCTCGCCGCGCGCCCCGAGGCGCTGCGTCGTCGGACCCACGGCGTGGGATTCACGCACCCCGACGATCCGCTCCTGGCGATCGATCTGCACGCTCGTCCGCTGGACGTGCTCACGCCCCGCGGGTTCGACCGCCGGCTCTTCGAGCGAGCCGAAGCGATCGATCTCGGCGGCGCGCCGGCGCGGGCGCCGGACCCCGGCGATCACCTCCTGCTGGTCGCCGCGCATGGACTTCGTCCGTGCAGCGTGGGACCGGCTCGCTGGGTGGCCGACCTCACGCTCCTCGTCCGCCGGCGCGGCGCTTCGATCGACTGGGACCGGCTCCTGCACGAGGCGCGCCGCTGCCGGCTGGAATGGACGCTGGGAACCGCCCTGCGCCTGGCGCACGAGGCGTTCGGGGCCGCGGTGCCGGCGCCGGTGCTGGCGCGATGTCCCGCGGCGCCGCCGTCGTGGACCGAGCGCCTGGAGCGCCCGCGACGCCTGCGGGTGCACGATCCCGCGGCCGACGCCGCGAGCCTCGTCTCGCCGTGGATGCGGTTGGGCGTGCGCGGGCGCGACGGCTTCCGCTTCGCGCCGGGCGTGGCGGTGGAGTCGGTGGCCCGCGCCGGCTGGTTCGCGTGGAAGCACCTCTGGCTGCTGCCGCGCCGGAATCGGCGGGCGCCCACGATGCGCCACGCGCCTCCGACCGACGATCGCCCGATCGCGCCGTCAGCCGCCCACGCGCACGCGAACGCGGAGTGATCCGGCCCGCAGCGCCGCGCGGAGACGACCTTCCAGCCCGCCGCGCAGCGCCCGGTCCACCTCGAACGCCGCGGCCGAGTCGTCGACGGCCAGGAGCAGCGTGCCCCGCGCGTACGAGACCACGCGCGCCAGGCCCGCCAGTTCGGGCGGCGCCAGGGATTCCCAGGCGCGCCCCGCGCCGCCGATGGCCCGCTCCTGGCGCGCCAGTTCGCGACTGATGGCGCCCACGAGCGGTTCGATGGAGGTCTCCCGTTCGCGCCGACCACGGAAGGCGCGGAGTCGCTCGAGCTGGACGAGGGCGTCGGGGACCATGGGCGGGAAGGCTACCGGCAGGATCTATCGACCGCCGCCGTGGACGGACTGTGGATTCGGGGCGGCGTCGAAGAGGCCGTCGGGGATGGGGCGGGCGCGGCCGTCGCGGTCCAGGCAGGCCAGGACCGTGGAGCCCACCGCCAGCACTTCGTCCCCGCGGCGCAGCTCGTAGTCGTGTTCGATCTTCACATGGCCCGCGCTGCGCAGCGTGGTCCGGAGCTCGAGCAGGTCGTCGTAGCGGGCGGGCGCGCGGTAGCGCACCTCGAGCTTCACCACCGCCAGGAGGATCCCCTGCGCTTCGAGCTCGCGGTAGGTGCGGCCGGTGGAGCGAAGCAGCTCCGTGCGTCCCATCTCGAACCAGACGGGGTAGACGGTGTGGTGCACCACGCCCATCGGGTCGCATTCGCAGTAGCGGACGCGGATGTCCATGGAGCCGGTCACGGCCGGGAGCGTATCGGCGGCCGACGCCCGCCACATCACTTCCCGATGCAGAACCGCGAGAAGACGATCTCGAGGAGATCGTCGGCGTGCAGGGCGCCGGTGATCTCGCCGAGCGCGTCGATCGCCAGGCGCAGGAGCGCCGCCGTCTCCTCGGGACGGCGCCACGGTCCGCGCGGAGGCTCGCGCTGCGCGGCCCGGACCGCCTCCCGCAGCGCTGCGCCCGCGCGATCGAGGGCGGCGCGGTGCCTGGGGAGCACCGCCATGGCGCCGGCCTGCGCGCCGGCGCCGGAGCCGAGCGCCGCGGCGACCGCGGCGCGGAGGGCGTCGAGGCCCGACCCGGTGGCGGCGCTCGTCCAGATCGCGGCGCCCGGCGCGCGGCCACGCGCCGTCGCCAGGTCGCTCTTGGTGCGGACGACGATCGTCGGCCGCGCACCGGCGAGGCGGGCCGCCGGCTCGACGCGTGCCGCCGCCACATGATCCTCATCGGCGGCGCGGCAGAGCAGGACGAGATCGGCCTCGCCCACGGCGCGCTCGGCGGCGCGGTGCAACGGCCCGACGAGGTCGCCGGACGGCGGCGACGCCGCGGCCGAGCCGCCGGCGCCCTCCGCCGCTCCGGGCCGGGGATCGACGCCGGGCAGGTCCACGAGCAGGACCTCCATGGCGCCGCCCGGCGCGGCGAGCGACCAGGTCGCCTCGATCGCATCGCGGGTGGTCCCCGCCCGCGGACTCGCCACCGTGCGACGCCGACCGAGGAGCGCGTTGAAGAGCGTGCTCTTGCCCGCATTCGGCGCGCCGAGGAGCACCACGCGCGGCGGCGACTCGCGCGATCGCGACGACGCGCCGCCCCCTCCCGACGCCTCGATCTCGTCGGCCACGCCGCCGATCGCACCCGCCAGCGCTTCGGGCGCGATGGCCGTCACGTCCTCCTCGTCGGTGAAGTCGATCCCCGCCTCCACGAGCGCCGCGCACTCGGCGATGCGGTCCGCCCAGCGCCGAGCGTCGCGCCCCACGGCTCCGTCCGCCAGGCGCGCCGCGGCCTCCAGCTCGGCGTCGCTGGTGGCGCGGATGAGCGCCGCCACGCCCTCCGCGGCATCGAGCGACAGGCGGCCGTTCAGGAACGCCCGCGCCGAGAACTCGCCGGGGCCGGCGCGCCTCGTCCGTGCGTCGAGGGCCAGCATCGACTGGATCACGAGTTCCAGCAGGTTCGGGTTGCCCGGCAGGAGCAGCTCGAAGGTGTCCTCGCCGGTGGCGCTTCCGGGCCCCGGGAACCGAAGGGCCAGCGCCGCGATCCCCGGCGCCGGCACGCGCAGCCGCACCCGGGCGACGCCGCGCGGCCGCCCCGCCGGCGCGGCGGCGCTCCACGGCGCGGTCAGCATCGCGTCCAGCAGCTCCAGCGCGCCCGCGCCCGACGCGCGCACGAGGCCGCGCCGCGACCGCCCCGGCGGCGAACTCACGGCCACGATGATGCCGATTCGATCCATCGCGCTCTCCGCGCCCGATGGCGCGCCCGCGACGACGGTCGCGGAGCCGTCCGCGCCGGCGCCGCGCGGCGCCGCGGCGCCCGGGCGCGCCGCGCTACTCGCGCTCCTTGAACTTCTTCGGCGGGCCCTTCTGCTTCTGCCGCGCCCGTTCCAGGGCCTCGGCGTACATGCGGCCCATCAGGTCCTTCGACTTCTTCTTCGGCGCGGGGGCCTTGGGGGACAGATCCATGCGCTCGATCTGCCGGCGGATGGCGCGGCCCTCGAAGATGCCCACCACGGTGGAGGTGAGGATGTAGAGCGTCAGTCCCGCGGGCGCCTTGAAGAGCCCCAGCGGGAAGATGATCACCATCATCCACTTCATCATCTTCTGCTGCGACTCCTGCTCCGGCGTCAACTTCGTCGTCGGCGGCGGGGTCATGTACTTCTGGCTGAACCAGAAGACCACGCCCATCAGGATCGGCACCAGGTTGATGCCCTGGAGGGTGAAGAGCCAGAGATCGATGGTGCGCGGGAAGACGATGAAGTGGTCGGGGGCGCTCAGGTCGCCCAGGAACTGCCAGCCGCCCAGGTACTGGAAGACGCCGAAGAACGCCGGCTGCTGTCGCAGCGGGAAGGCGAAGTAGAGCACTGCGTAGAGCGCGATCCAGATGGGCGTCTGGAGGAAGGTGGGCAGGATGCCGCCGAGACATCCCACCGGATTGACGCCCTTCTCCTTGTAGAGACGCATCTGCTCCATCTGGAGGCGCTGCGGATCGTCGGCGTACCGCTTCTGGAGGGCGTCGATCTGCGGCTTCAGCTCCTGCATGCCGCGCGCGAAGCGCTGCATGTTGACCTGCGAGTACTTCGTGAGCGGGTGCAGCAGGAAGCGCACGATGATCACCAGCACGATGATCGCGATGCCCCAGTCGAAGACGACCCAGTCGTGGAGGAAGGTGAGGAGGTGGACGATGAGCGTGGCGAGCCACGCGAAGGTGCACCAGGAGCAGCAGCCGCTCATCTGGTAGAGGATGAGTCCGCCGAGATTCAGGCCGCGGTAGGGCTCCACGCCGTCCAGCACGCGCGGATCGAGCGGCCCGGCGTAGACGCTGAGGTCGAGCGAGCCCTGCGATCCCGGCGCCACCTGGAACGCCGGCGATCGCAGCGTGCTGAAGATGGTGTGGGCGGGATCCGACGGATCGGAGGTGACGCCCACCTCGGCGATGACGCCGGCGGCGCTCTTGCTCGGGCGCTCGGGCGGATGGAAGTCGCCGTGCACCGCCAGGGCGAAGTAGCGGTTGGTGGTGCCGAACCAGCTCAGTTCGTACCCCGCGGCGACCTGCTCGGGCGTGGGCCAGAGGATCTTCGAGTTGGCCTGGATGCGCGACAGCACCGAGGAGCGCTCCTCGGTGGCGCCGTGCACGATCACGGTCTGGCGGCTCGGATCCCGGGCGGCGCTGAAGAGGTAGCCGAACTGGAATCGGCGCGTGTCCATGAACCCGCCGCTCTCGAGCGTGAGGTCCCCGGGCCCGCACTGCGACCATCCGAGCACGAGCGCGCGGTCGGTGCGATTGTCGAAGCGATGGGCGATGGAGATGCCGAAGCCCGCGCCGAAGACCTCGCGGCCGCCCGGCACGACGCCGAATCGACGCTCCACCGCGAGCACCACGGTGCCGTCGGCGGCGTCGACGATCTCGGTGGCGAAGACGCCGGGCGCGGTCTGCGCCCAGACCTCGTCGAGCAGCTTCACCTGCTCGCCGTCCACGGTGAGGTCGATGGCGGCCATGAGCGGCACCGGCGCCGCGCCGAAGCGCTGCAGCGTGGAGAGGACGTAGCGCGCCGCGTCGGGGGGCAGCGGAGGCGGATCGGGGCGACCGGCGCGGACGGCGCGCTCGTGGGCCTCGAAGGCGGTGCGATCCTGGGCGTGCTGCCAGTACTCGCTGAAGACGATCCCGGCGATGCCCGCGCCGCGCGGATGGAAGGAGAGCCGGAAGCGCGCCGACGCAGGGTCGAGCGAGCCGAGCGTGGCGAGTTCGGACTCCTTCGGCGCCGCGGCCCCGCCCGGCACGCGGGCGCTCAACCGCGTGGAGTAGCCCGCCGCGCGCGGCGGAGGCGCGGGTGCGGCGCCGGCGGCGTTCGGCGCCGCGGTCCCGGCGGCGCCGGCCGTTCCGGACCCGTTCGCGCTCGACGCTCCGGGCGCGGCACCGGGGGGCGAGGTCGTCGGCGCGGTCGAGCCCGCCGGCGAGGCGGGCGTTCCCGGCGATGCCGGTGTTCCCGTGGATGGTGGAGCGGTCGGAGGCGTGGAACCCGCGCCGGCGGGCGCGCTGCCGCCTCCGCTCCGCGCGGCCACCGCCACGACGCCGGCGGCGACCGCGAGGACCAGCGTCGTGATGACGGCGCGTCGGATCGTCGGTGTCATGGTCGGCGCTGGCTAGCGGCCTTCGAGGAGTCGGTCGCCCAGCCAGTCGTGGAGCTGGGGAATGGCGTGGATCTTGTCGACGGTCGTCTGGATGTCGTACTCGACGCGATGGAACTCCACCTTGGCGGCGGCGCCGTTGTCGGTGGTGAGCACCACGTAGCTCGCGCGGGGATCGAGATCGCGCGGCTGACCCACGGATCCGGGATTCACGATCGCCTTCTCGCCCTCGCGGAAGGTGTAGACGCCGTCCAGGTCCGCCGGCGAATAGAAATCGGGCTCGTTGGTGAAGACGCCCGGCACATGCGTGTGGCCGACCAGGCAGGCGCGGTCGATGCGGTCGAAGACCTGCTGCATCTTCACCGGGCTGTTCACCGCGTCCTCCGGGAAGAGGTACTCGTTGATCGGGCGGCGCGGCGAGCCGTGCACGCAGAGGTACTGGTCGAAGAGGACGCGCACCTTCAGGCGCCCCAGGAACTCCCAGCGGCGCACGCCGTCGTCGCGACTCTGCCGCGCCGCCTGCTCGATCTGCTGCCGCGTCCAGTACGCGGCGGCCTCGGCGGCGGCGTTGAAGTTCGTCGGCTCGTAGAGGACTCCGAAGTCGTGGTTGCCCATGAGGCACCACTCGCATCGCCGCGCCACCAGGTCGATGCAGGCCACCGGGTCCGGGCCGTACCCGATGATGTCGCCCAGGCAGAGGATCTTGTCCACCGACTTCGTCTCGATGTCCTCCAGCACGCGCTCGAGCGCGGCCAGGTTCGAATGGATGTCGCTGATGAGGGCGATGCGCACGGCGGGACCGCCGCCCGGAAGGGGCGGGTCGGGGAGCCTATTGGGATTCGCACCCGAGCGTCAACGCGTGCGCCGCGAGGCGGCATCGCGGCGTCGGGAGGGCGACCCGGAGGCCGCGACGCGGCCGCAGCACGCGATCGGCGATCGCCGACGCCGCCCGGGTCGGGAGATCGCCTCCGCCGCTCGGGCAGGAGCGTCCCCGGGGACCCGCGTGCCGGCGGAAGGCGGGTGGCCGAACGCCGATGCCGCGCCCGATCACGCGCCGCGGGGCGCCGACCTGCGGATGGCCTGGATGAGTCGCGCCCGATCGATCGGCTTCGGCAGGATCGCGTCGACGCCGATGCCGTCGAAGCGCTCGCGCGCCGGTCCATCGGCGTGGGCCGTGAGCGCCACGACGGCGCCGTGGTAGCCGCCCTCGCGCAGGGCGCGCGTCGCCTCCACGCCGTCCATCTCCGGAAGCTCGAGGTCCATGAGCACCACATCGAACGGCGCGCCGTGGCGCCGCGCCGCGAGCGCCATCTCCACCGCCTCGCGGCCGCTGGTGGCCGTCTCCACGCGCATCCCGTCGCGCTCCAGGTGATGCCGCACCAGCCGCTGCGTGTCCACGCCGTCCTCGGCGAGCAGCACGCGGATCGGCCGCGCCGCGCCGGGAACGGCACCCGATCGGGCGCCGGCGAGGGCGTCGATCATCGGCACGCCGGCGAGCGGACCGGTGCTCACCTCGAGCGAGAAGGTGGAGCCTCGTCCGGGCGTGCTCCGCACGGTGATCTCGCCGCCCAGCATCCGCGCCAGCCGCCGCGAGATGTCCAGCCCCAGCCCCGAGCCGCCGAAGCGCCGCGCCGTGCTGGCATCGGCCTGTTCGAAGGGGCGGAAGATGCGGTCGATCTGCTCCGGCGCGATGCCGATGCCGGTGTCGGCCACGTGCACGCGCAGCGTCTCGCCGGGGCCGCGCTCCAGGGCCACGCGCACCGAGCCCCGCTCCGTGAACTTGATGGCGTTGTCCACCAGGTTGAAGAGGATCTGCCGCAGGCGCGTGGGATCGGTCCGGATCAGCGACGGCACCGGCCCGAGGAGCTCCACCGAGAGCCCGACCGCGTCGTGTCGGACGCGCGGACGCAGCGACGCCGCGATCTCCTCCACGATCTCGATGGGCGAGACGGCGATCTCCTCGAGCGTCATCGCGCCGGCCTCGATGCGCGAGAGATCGAGGATGTCGTTGACGATCTTGAGCAGATGCTCGCCGTTGCGGCGGATCGCCTCCGCCGCGGCGTGCGTGGCGTCGGCCGCGGCGGCGCCCTCGTCCAGCACATCCGCGAAGCCGAGGATCGCGGTCATGGGCGTGCGGATCTCGTGACTCATGGCGGCCAGGAACGACGCTCGCGCCGTCGACGCGCCGTCGCGCCCGGGCTCCCGGCGGAGGTCCGCGGGCCGGAGCACGCCGGCCACCCGCACGCCGACGGGCGCCGACCCGCCCGCGCCCGCCTCGCGCGCGCCGGTCCCGATCGCTTCGAACCACGCGAAGCGACCGTCGCGCGTGCGCGCCCTGAACTCCACATCCATGCGCCCCGGCTCGGCCATCTGCCGTTCGAGCGCCAGCCGGACGCGATCGACATCCTGGGGATGGATCGCCGCTTCGAAGGCCTCCAGGGAGTCGGCGAGCGGGCGATCCGGCCCTCCCAGCATCGACCGGGCGCCGCAGGAGAACCAGGCGCGGCGTGACGGCAGCGAGATCTCCCAGGCGCCGATGCCCCCCGCCGCCAGTGCCCGCTCCAGCCGTTCGAGGTGTTGCTGCGAGTTGGCGTCGGCCACGACCGCTCCTTGCGCGTTCTCCTAGGATATCCGCCCTTCGCGCCCGCACCTCCCGCGAGACCACTCCCATGGCAGACGCTCGGCACTACGACCTCATCGTGATCGGATCGGGACCCGGCGGCTATGTCGGCGCCATCCGCGCCGCCCAGCTCGGCATGAAGGTGGCGTGCGTGGAGCGCGACAAGCTCGGCGGCGTCTGCCTGAACTGGGGCTGCATCCCCACCAAGGCGCTGCTGCACAACGCCGAGCTCTACATGGAAGCCGTGACGCACGGCAAGGAGTGGGGCCTCGACCTCAAGCCCGAGTCCGTCAAGGTGGACTGGGAGCGCGTCATCGGGCGCAGCCGCGGCATCACCACGCAGATCTCCGGCGGCGTCGCCTTCCTCTTCAAGAAGAACAAGATCGACCACATCGCCGGCCACGCGAAGATCCTCTCCGGGAAGTCGGCGTCCGGCCCGTGCCGCGTGCAGGTGTCGAAGGCGTCGGGCCCCTACTACGGCGGCACCGGCGAGGGCGGCGGCGAGACGATCACCGCCGATCGCGTGCTCATCGCCACGGGCGCGGCGCCGCGGCAGCTCCCCGGCGCTCCGACGGACGGCAGGACGATCATCTCGAGCTACGAGGCGATGAACCTTCCGAAGCGCCCCGCGTCGATGGTGATCGTCGGCTCGGGCGCCATCGGCATGGAGTTCGCGTACTTCTACAACGCCTTCGGCACCAAGGTCACCGTGGTGGAGATGATGGACCGCATCCTCCCCGTGGAGGACGACGATGTCTCCGCCGCCGCGAAGAAGGTCTTCGAGAAGCAGGGCATGACCTTCATGCTCGGCTCGACGGTGCAATCGATCGAGAAGACGAAGGACGGCGCCAAGGTCACCGTGGTCGACGCCAAGGATGCGGCGAAGTCGCAGACGGTGTCGGCGGAGGTGGTGCTGGTGGCCATCGGCGTGAAGGGGCGATTCGACGGCCTCTTCGACGCGTCGCTCGGGGTGCGCATCGAGAAGGACCACCTCTGGACCGACTACCGCGAGAAGAAGGAGCCGACCTACCAGACGAGCGTGCCCGGCATCCATGCCATCGGCGATGTGATCGGTCCTCCGTGGCTCGCCCACCTGGCCAGCGAAGAGGCGGTGACCTGCGTGGAGCGCATGAAGGGCCATCACACGCTGGGCATCGACTACGCGTCGATCCCCGGCTGCACCTACTGCAACCCGCAGGTCGGATCGGTGGGCATGACCGAGCGCGACGCGAAGGCGAAGGGCCTCAAGCTCAAGATCGGCAAGTACTCGCTCAAGGCGCACGGCAAGGCGATCGCCGTGGGCGCCAACGAAGGCTTCGTGAAGATCATCGCCAGCGAGCCCTACGGCGAGATCCTCGGCGCCCACATCTTCGGCGAGGACGCCAGCGAGCTCATCCACGAGATCTGTCTCGCCCGACGACTCGAGGCGACCGCCGAGGACAT
>CAZSVT010000093.1:0-10570 GCA_964610365.1 uncultured Isosphaeraceae bacterium | reverse complement strand
CGCCGTCGAGCTCGCGCATCGACTGCTCCATCTGCGCCAGGGCCTCGCGACTGCTCGTGGCGATCTGCGCCGTCTCGTCGGCTTCCAGCCGCGCATCGCGCGAGGTGCGGGCGAGCTCCTCGCCGGTGCGCGTGATCTGCCGCACGGCCGCCGCGATCTCGTTCGAGTGCCGCGAGAACTCCTGCGCCGACCGCTCCTGCTCCGCGCTGGTGGCCGCCACCTGCGTGGCGGTGCCGTGCAGTCGGATCGCGGCGCGCTTCACCTCGGCCACCAGCCGGTCCAGCTGCCGCGTCATGCGGCAGAGACTCCGGCCGAGGAGCTCGGCCTCGCTTCCGCTCGGAGCATCGGTGGACATCTCCGCCGTGAGGTCGCCTTCCGCCACGCGCGACGCGAGGCGCACCGCGCCGGCGATGCCGCGCGAGTAGCGCACCGCGAGCGCCACGAGCACGCCCAGGACGATGCCGAGACCGCTGACCGCGATGCCGGCGATCTGGAACATCTCGCGGCGGATCGGGCCGGTGATCGAGGAGGTCGGCTGCGCCAGGAGCAGTCGCCAGCCGCCGGTCCCCACGGGCGCGGAGACGAAGTACATCCACTCGCCCGTGACCGGGTCCTCGGCCTGATCGAGCGTGGTCGCCTCGTCGCCGGCGTCGAGCGCCCGGCGCAGGTGGACGGCGTACGGCGTGCGCCGCGCCTCCACGCCCGCCAGCTCGCCGGTGAACTCGCCGGCGGCGGTGACCACGCGACCCGACGGCGCCACGAGGAAGGCGCGCATGCCGTTGCTCGCCGAGACCTCCGCCAGGAGCGTGTCGACATCCCGGAGCGATCGCTGCACGCCCGCCACGCCGAGGAATCGGCCGTCGAGCGCGATGGGGGCCACGTAGCTGATCACGCGGTCGTCGCCCTCCACGTGGGGATCACCCACGCTCGGCTCCATGCGCCCCGTCTGGCGGAAGCGCGACGCGGCGAGCTCGTAGCCCGGATCCGACTCGGGATCCTGGATCGCCTCGAGCCGCGCGGCGCCGCCGCGCGCCCGATCGCGGAGCCAGCGCGGCGTGAAGCGCCCCGTCGCCGTCATCGCCTCGCGCGGGAGCCCCGCCTCGGCGGCGCTGGCGTCCTTCCCATCCGCATCCGGCTCGTAGGCGTAGAAGACCGCCCGGGCCCAGGGCGTGCGCTCCAGCACGATCGCCAGCAGCAGCAGCGATTGACGGCGCTCGCCCAGCAGACCCGCCACCTGCGCACCCGCGAGCGTGGACGCGAGGTTGGCGGCGTTATTGTTGGCGTCCTCGATGCGCGACGCCGCCAGCTGGGCCCCGTCCTGGAGCGATCGCTCCGCCGCGTGGCGCAGGGCCTCGTAGCGCGAGGTCGCGCCCACGGTGACGATCGCCGCCATCACCAGCAGCATCGGCAGGACGCCCCAGATGAGGAGCCGGCCGGCCAGCGACCGACGGAACGAGATGCCCTGCCCTTCGTGGGCCATGGCGCAGAGGATAGCGGTGCCCGCGCGGCGCCGACGCCGACGAGCGGGACGGTGCGCCGACCGGCGCCGGCGGGGCT
This sequence comes from uncultured Isosphaeraceae bacterium, assembly GCA_964610365.1. GTDB lineage: Bacteria > Planctomycetota > Phycisphaerae > Phycisphaerales > SM1A02 > VGXK01. The sequence goes on along the minus strand of CAZSVT010000093.1, from coordinate 9,013 downwards.
CGCGGCGCCGCTCCTCGCGCCTTCGATACGCTGCGGCGCATGAAGCAGCCGGTGCTGCTCCTCCTCCTGGCGGCGGCGGCGTGGCTGCTCGTCGAGCCGTTCCTGCACTGGTTCATCCGCTGGCAGCTCGATCCCCTGCGCTTCGGCATGGCGTGCGTGGTGCTCGCGGCGCTCGGCGCCGGATCGTTCCACGCCGCGGGTCGTCGTCACGCGGGTTGGAGCGCCGTCTTCGCCGCCCTGGCGGTGGCGCTCAATCCGATCTGGCCGCTGGACGCACCCGCGCGGGCGATCGCCGGGGCGTCGATCATGGCGGGCGTGCTGCTGGCGATCTACGCCGTGCGTCGATGGAAGTGACCGGGCTCAGCGGCCGGACGGCGCGGGCAGATCGAAGGCGTACGCGCCGCCCCACTCGCAACCGCGCGCCGCGGCGCGCGTGCGGTTGACGAGCGCCCGGTCGCCGCGCACCGCGAGGTGGCTGCCGAAGCTGGAGAGCATGCCCGGCGCCCGCGGCTTCAGGCGGAAGGTCTCCGCCCATCGATCGCCGAGTCGCTCGAAGCCGTGCACCAGTCCCGTGTCCTCGGTGCCGGGCACGGCGGCGTGCGTGTCGCCCACCAGGATGCGCCCCCTGGAGATGGCCAGGGCCGCGCCGAAGCCGGCCGAGGAGAGCGTCTGCCGAGGCACCAGTTCCCCTTCCGACCGCCATCGATCGCCGTCGCGCCGGAAGACGAAGACCTTGCTGCCGCGCCCGTCGGATCCTCCCTCGACCGCGCGAACCGCCAGAAGATCGCCCTCGAGCGCGACATCGGCCCCGAACCCCGGCCACGGCGTGACCGACGAGCCATCGATCACCGAGTCGACGACCCAGCGATCGCCTTCGCGCCGGTGGATGAGCACCTGGGCGCCCGCGGGGTCGCCCGGGCGCGCGGCCGGCGAGGCGCCGCCGCCGTCATCGGGAGGAATCGCCGCCACGGCGCGGGGATCGCCCACCGCCAGCCGCGCTCCGTCCAGCGCCAGCGACGCACCGAACCACGGCGACGCCCGGCCCGCCGGCGCCTCGATCGTGGCGCGCGGCGTCCATCCCGACGCGATGCGCTCGTAGAGGTGCACGATGGGCGATCGGCGCGGCGTCGGCGCCGCGGACGGAAGGATGGTCTCCACCTCGCCCACCGCCAGGATGCCGCCGTCGGTGACCACGGCGCCGCCGAATCCGGACGCGGACTCCAGCGATGGCGATTCGAGCGTGGCGGCGAGCGACCAGCCGGCGGGAGAGTCGTGACGGCCGAAGACGAGCACCGATCGTCGATCGGTCGCCGCGCGGTGCAGCGTGGTGGCGAAGACCCCGGGAGCCGCCGCCAGCAGTCGCAGCGCCGCGTCGCGGCGCCCGAGGCCGGCGATGACCACCATCGAGGTGCGCGGAATCCACTCGCCGTCGCGATGCTCGAACGACGCCACCTGCGCGTCGTCCACCTGCGGCCGGCCGACGACGGCGCCGGCCACCAGGGCCTCGTCTCCGGCGAAGGCGACGAGTTCGCCGAAGGCGATCGACTCGACGGGCGATGGCGGCGCCAGCAGCTCCGCTTCGTTGAGGATCCGCAGCGGCGGGAGCGTGTCCGCGGCGGTCTCACCCTGCGGACGCGCGGGGTCGCCCGGCGGCGCGGCGGCCTGCAGGAACGGGGCGGCCGCCGTCATCGCGCCGAGCACGACGATGAAGGGTGTCCGCGTCATGCGGAGCGCTCGCGCCGCGCGGCGCGCAGCCGTTCCACCGCCGCCATCACCTCCGAGACGAGCGCCGACTCGTCCGGGAGGTTGTGCTTGCCGTAGGCGTCGCGCGGCGGGATCACGCGCACGCCGATCTCCGTCAAGGTCCGCAGATTCCGCTCCAGGATCGAGGTGTGCATCGAGCCGTGCATGCACGGCGCCACGAGCACGGCCGCCCGACCGCGCTCCATGCGCCCCAGCGCCGAAGCGAGGGTGGCGGTGACCGTCCCGTCGGCGACGCCGCAGGCGAGCTTGGAGATGGTGTTCAGCGTGGCCGGGGCGCAGAGGTAGACATCGAACGGCGCATCGTCGGAGAGGTGCTCGGACTCGGCGGAGAGCTCGATCACCGCCGGCGCCGCGCACGCCCACGAGAGCGCCTCGGGCGTCACGTAGCGAAGCGCCTCGCGCGAGGCGAAGGCCCGCACCGACGCCCCCTGCCGCCGGAGCGCCCGCGCCACGAGGGGCGCCTTGAACGCCGCGATGCTTCCGGTCACCAGGAGCGCCACGCGCATGCCGTCGAGGGCGTCGCCGTCGCGCGGGACCTCCCGGTCGCCCAGGTCGGACGGCGTGGGAGGCGTGAGTCGATCCGGCGTCGGCATGGCGGCCGACATCGTAGGGCGGCGAGGCGAACGGAGTATGCTCGCGCCGCCCCGCCGCACCCGGCGGCGGGCGCCCCGTCCCCGTCACCCATGCAGCGCTGGTTTCGACTCGCTCGCGACTTCATCGTGCCCGCGACCGCGGGGTTCTGTCTCGTGGCGGCGTGGATCCTGCTGCGGTTTCCATCGCTCGGCGCCTCGGAGTGGACGCCGCGGCTGCTGCTGGCCGCGTCGTACCTGGTGGCCGGCGCCGAGCCGGCGTGGCGCGGCGCGCGGATGGCGCTGGCGTTCCGCTTCGACATCGACTTCCTGATGGTGGTGGCGGCGCTCGGCGCCGCGGCCATCGGCGAACCGGTGGACGGCGCCCTCCTGCTCTTCCTCTTCGCGCTCGGGCACTCGCTGGAACACCACGCGATGGGCCAGGCGCGGCGCGCCATCTCCGCGCTGGGGAAGCTGGCGCCGCGCTCGGTCCGCGTGCGCCGCGACGGTTCGGAGATCGATGTCCCGGTGGAGTCGGTGCGCGTGGGCGAGACGGCCATCGTGCGCCCCGGCGAGCGCTTCGGCGTGGACGGCCTCATCCGGCGCGGCGCCAGCGCCGTCGACCAGAGCCCCATCACGGGCGAGAGCATGCCGGTGGAGAAGGCGGACGGCGACGAGGTCCTCGCCGGCACGCTCAACGGCGACGGCGCGCTGGAGGTGGAGGTCACCCGCGCCGCGGCCGACAGCACCATGTCGCGCATGATCCGCATGGTGGAGGAGGCGCACTCGCAGAAGAGCCGGGTGCAGCGCGCCGCCGATCGCTTCACGCGGATCTATGTGCCGGTGGTGCTGGTGATGGTGGCCTTCGTGGCCATCGTGCCTCCGTTGGCGGGCTGGGTGGGCGCGCAGGGCGAACTGGGCCCGTGGTCGGTGGCCCTGCTTCGCGCGATCGCGCTGCTGGTGGGCGCGTCCCCGTGCGCGCTGGCCATCAGCACGCCGGCCGCCGTCCTCGCCGGCGTGGCGCAGGCGGCGCGGTCGGGCGTGCTCATCAAGGGTGGTGCGCACCTGGAGAGCCTGGCCCTCGTCCGGGCGGTGGCCCTGGACAAGACGGGCACGATCACCCACGGACGGCCGAAGGTGACGGAGGTGCGCGCCTTCGAGGGATTCGACGATGCGCGCGTGCTCGCTTTGGCGGCGGCGCTGGAGCGGCAGTCCACGCATCCGCTCGCGCGAGCGGTGACGCAGGCCGCCACCGAGCGCGGCGTGACGATTCCCGAAGTGCGCGACCTCACCGCGGTGCGCGGGAAGGGGCTCGTGGGAATGGTCGACGGCGTGTCGGTGCGCGTCGGTGCCCTGCGGCTGTTCGAGTCGGGCGCCGGCGCTGCCGGCGGAGCCGGCGCGGGCGCTGACGGCACAGGCGCGGAGCCACCGCAGGTCCCCGGCCTTGTGCGCGACGCGGTGACGGAACTCGAGCATAGCGCGAGGACGACCGTGCTCGTGGCGGAGGGCGATCGCTTCGCCGGCGTGATCGGATTGCGCGATGCGCCGCGAAGCGAGTCGGCGGCCGCGGTGGCGCGGCTGCGGCGCATGGGCGTGGAGCCCGTGGTGATGCTCACCGGCGACAACGAGGTGGTGGCCCGCGCGGTGGCGAAGGAAGTGGGCATCGACGATGTCCGCGCCTCGCTTCTCCCGGCCGACAAGATCGAGGCGATCGCGGCGCTGGCGAAATCGCACCGGGCGGTGGCGATGGTCGGTGACGGCGTCAACGATGCGCCCGCGCTCGCCGCCGCCACGGTGGGCGTGGCCATGGGCGGCGGCGGCACCGATGTCGCCCTCGAGGCGGCGGATGTGGCGCTGATGCGGAACGATCTCGGTCGACTGCCGTTCGCGCTGGCGCTCAGCCGCGCGGCACGGCGGATCGTCCTCCAGAACGTCACCGTCTCCATGGGCATGGTGGGCGTGCTCATTCCCCTGGCCATCGCCGGGTGGCTTCCGGTGACGCTCGCCGTGATCCTGCACGAAGGAAGCACCGTGGTGGTGGTGCTCAACGGGCTCCGCCTCCTGCGCTTCCGCGATCCCGAGTCGGACGGCCCCGCGGCGCCTGCCGCGCCGGGTCATGCCCGCGCGGCGAACTCGGCGACGGTTCGTCCCGCGACGCTTCAGGAGAGCGCACGGTGAGCGCCGGCGACGCCTCTCTTCCCGCGTGGCGCTGTCTGCGCGAGTGGCCCGCGCCGCTTCCACCATCCCTCCAGCCGAGGCTGGTCCACTGGATGCACTCCTGGGACGCGGCGGTGCTGGCGGCGGAGGTTCGGCTCGAGTCGAGCGGACGCATGCGCTCCTCGCTGGGCCGCGCCTACCTGGAGCAGCGGCTGGTGCGCATCAATCGACGGCTCGCCGCGCCGGGCCTCGAGCGCCTTCTGGAGGAGGTCCTCTGCCACGAACTCGCCCACCTGGTGGTCTTCGAGCGCCATGGGAGCCGCGCCAGACCGCACGGTCGCGAGTGGCGCTCCCTGCTCCGCGAAGTGGACTCGCCGGTGCGCGTGACCATTCCCCGTGACGAGTGCTCGTTCCTTCCGCCGGTCCGGCGCCGGCGACGACGGCGCTCGCGGCGGGCGCCCATGTTCCACCCGGGAACGGCGATGCTTCAGCGAATGCTGCCGGCCGCGCTCTGGACGGCGCTGACGCGCTTCCACGGCCGGCTCATGTGAAGAACGCGGCTGGGGCAGGTGTCGCGGACCACCGTGGCGTGCAGCCGCTCGTCCTCGATCGAAACCTCGTAGATCCCGTCGTCCGCGACGCAGAGCTTCGTCTCGGGGCGATTTCGGAAGGTGACGCGCGAACCGTCGATGGTGACCGTGCCGATGATCGGCAGCCGCTCGCCGGGAATCTCCATGGCGAAGAGGCCGCTCTCCTCGATGCTCATCACGCTCTCGTCGATCTCGCTCTGCCAGCTCCCGGTGACATCCACCGCGGTCTTCTCCGCGCTGGTGCACGCGGGCAGCAGGAGCGCCGCGAGAAGCGCCGACACGGCAAGACCGGCGGACTTCGTGAACCGGCGGCCTGCGAGGGAGGCCCTCATGATTCTCGGGGCATGCGTCATGACCAGAGACTAGCCGGGTGGCACCGACGATGGCGCCGATGGTGGCGCTGCCGGTGGCGCGGCCGGTGGCGCCGACGGTGGCGCCGATGGAGAGGTTGGCGGACCTGCGGGCGGCGCGGGCGTGCCCGGTGCCGACGGCTGCGGCGTGCCCGGTGCCGACGGCTGCCCGCCGGGCGGCTCCGTGGCCGGCGCCCCCGGTGATGGCTTGGCGCCTTCCGGCGCCGCCGGGGCCTTGGGCTTCGACTTCGTCCCCGACTCCTGCGCGATGTTCCGCCAGTCCACCACGAGCTCACCGCCCGCCCTCAAGTCCACGGTCTGGCTGAACTCCTTTCCATCCGCCAGCCGCATGCGCACCTGCTGACGACCGGTCGGCAGCCCCACGATCCTGAACGCCCCGTCTCCGTGAGCCACCGCCGCGAACGGCGTGTCCACGATGACGATGGCGCCGGCGGACTCCCGCGCCTCGCGCGTGGCCTCGGCGATCAGTTCGATCGCGCCGGTCCGCTCCGCCACGATCGGCGTGCTGGCAGTGGCCCGATCGAGCCGGCGTTCGAACCGCTGCACGCCGCTGCCCTTCACCACCCGGACTCCGCGCTCCGAGCCTCGCAATTGGATCCGCGTTCCCGGTGTGGCCACCACCGTGGCCGGGGTGAAGGCCATGGCGCCGAGGACCATCACCTGGTCTTCCATCGACGGCGTCCTCATCGACGCGGGTCGGACCACCCAGACCACGCTTCGCAGGCCGTCCGGGATCTTCTCGTCCGGCTTGGACTGGAGCGCGACCAGCCCCGACAGCACCGCCGTGCGCGTGGGGTCGATGATCGGCGGGATCTTGAGACTTCGCTGCGGCGGCGGAGTGGCCGTTCCGAACGGCGTGATCAGCAGCGCCGCGAGGCAAGCAGCCCTGGTGACTCGTTCCATGATGATCCTTTCTATCGGCTCATCGCTCCCGATCGAGGTATTCGGACGAGCAACCCGGCTCTCGGTCCTCGAACCTCCGATCGGCGGGTCCCCATTTCGCTCCGTTGCCGCGCCGCACTTGCCGGCGGATCGCCCGAACGGAGAGTGTTCATCACTCGGGCTGCGAACGGACGACAGCCCGAATCGTCCGACGGCGCGGAGCAGTGGCGCACGAACACCGTCGGACACGAGCGGCCGGACCTTCGTGGTCCGGCCGCTTGTCGTTTCCAACCTATCCATCGCGGGGACGGGGCAGCAGGCGATCCCGGTCGAAGGGCGCCGACTCCGGGAGCTCCTCCCGCCGGCTCCCGCCCGTGAGGTCGATGAACTCGCGACCCCCGCTGCCATCGCAGATCTCGCGGACCGGTTCGTCGAGGATGGTGTCTGCAAGCCGTTCGTACAGCGCCCGATCCGAGAGATGGTCCGTGTGCAGGAGGAAGGTGTTCAACTCCGCCAGACCGCGGATCACCTGCCAGAGGTGCTCGCGCAGCGCATCGTCGGCAAGCGACGCCGAAGGCGGCACCGCGACGCCCAGCTCCGCGAGCTGGGCGCGGTTGGTGGTCATCGGCGCGAGTTCGAGGTCGTACACCAGCGACCAGTACGCCCGATCCGTGGGCTGCCCCCGCTGGACCGCCTCGGCCACCAGCGCGTCGATCCGCGCTTCCCGGGCCCGGCGCTGCCGCTCCCGCAGGCGCCGCAGCGCTTCCTCCCGCGACTCCCCCGTCATGACCGTGACCTCACCACCGGCGCCCCCGATTCCATGCATTGCCATCAGCATGCGCTCACCCGCTCCCATGACTCCCCCGCCGCCGCCCGCGGCGCCCTGAACTCCCGCCGACGATCAAGGCCGCACGCTATCGGGATCCCGCGGCCCGTCCGCCCGTCGATCCCGTTTTTCCCGCGGCGGCGCCGCCGACGCGCCCGGCCGGCGGGGCCCGCCTCCGTAGGATGCCCACGAAGGTGACGGACGCACTGCTCTTCATCCTCATCGCACTCGCGGTCGTGGTGGTGGTCCTCCAGGTGCTCATCCTGCGCCGCGCGTCCGAGGTGGACGAGGCTCCGCACGATCCGGCGCGCGACGCGGCCGTGGCCGCCGATCTCGCCCGGCGCGTGGCCGAGGCCATCGAACCCGGCAGCGATCGCCGGACCGCGATGCTCCGGGAAGAGCTCTCCCGCGGCCGGGAGGAACAGGGCCGGGCCGCCGAGCTCCTCCGCGCCGCCACCGCCGAGCATGCGGCGCAGTCGCGCGGCGAGGCGGGCCGGGCCATGGCCGAGCAGCGGCGCGAGCTGCTCGAAGCGCTCCAGCGCCTGGCGACCTCGCTCGATGCGCAGCTCGGCTCGATCCGCACGCTCACCCAGCAGAAGCTCGACGAGACGCGCGCCCTCACCGAGACCAAGCTCTCCGAGATGCGCGGCGTGGTGGAGGAGAAGCTCCAGAAGGCGCTCGAGGAGCGCGTGGGCGCCGCCTTCCGCGGCGTCGGCGAGCGGCTGGAGGAAGTGCAGCGCGGCCTGGGGGAGATGCGCTCGCTGGTGGGCGAAGTGGGCGACCTCAAGCGCGTGCTCACCAATGTGAAGGCCCGCGGCACCTGGGGCGAGGCGCAACTGGCGTCGATCCTCGAGGACTTCCTCGCGCCGGACCAGTACGAGGCGAATGCGGCGATTCGCGGGGAGTCGAACGAGCGCGTCGAGTTCGCGGTGCGCTTCCCGGGCGGTCCCGACGAGGAGCCGGTGCTCCTCCCCATCGACAGCAAGTTCCCGCGCGAGGACTACGAGCGGCTCCTCGTGGCGCGCGAGCGCGCCGATGCCGAGGCCGCGACGAGCGCCGGGCTCGCGCTGGAGCGTGCGATCCGCGACTCGGCCCAGGAGATCTCCCGCAAGTACATCCATCCGCCGCGGACGGTGCCCTTCGCGATCCTCTTCGTGCCGACGGAGGGTCTCTACGCGGAGCTCATGCAGCGCCCGGGAGTGGTCGACGAGCTCCAGCGCATGCACTCGGTGACCGTCGCCGGTCCGACGACGCTCGCGGCGATGCTCATGAGCTTCCGCGTGGGCTTCCGGACGCTGGCCATTCAGAAGCGGTCCGACGAAGTCTGGCGCGTGCTGGCGCGGGCCAAGAGCGAGTTCAACAAGTTCGGCGAGGTGATCGAGGCGGTGCAGAAGCACCTGGAGCGTGCGCAGAACCAGCTCTCGCAGACGGGCACGCGCACGCGGCAGATCGAGCGGGCCCTTCGCAGCGTGGAAACCATTCCGGAGGTCGACGCACCCCCGCTGCCGGCGCCCGGTTCGGCCGACGGCGAACGCGCCCTCCGGCTGGACGACCTCGATGACGATGCGGATCCGCCGCCGGCGTCGAAGGTCCGCGACGACGCTCGCGAGTGACGCTCCCCGCCATTCCCGGAAGCTCCGGGACAATCGCCTGTCGCCTCTTGACAGCGCAGGGCTCCGGGATAGCCTTGCAACGACATCTCCAAATCGGAAGCGAGGAGCATTTCCTCACCGGGCTTCCGATCGTTTCGAGCGAACTCGGCAGATTCAAGTTTTCGGGAGGTCCTGCAATGACCGCAGGCGGCAGCCTTTCGGCGTTCGGCGTTCGGCGTTCGGCGTTCGGCGTGCGACGTTC
>CAZSVT010000092.1:0-10594 GCA_964610365.1 uncultured Isosphaeraceae bacterium | reverse complement strand
ACGCTTTCGTGCCTCAGCGTCAGGACAGGCCCAGTGGCCTGACTTCTCCTTTGGCGTTCCGATAGATATCTACGCATTTCACCGCTCCACCTATCGTTCCAGCCACCCCTACCTGCCTCAAGGTGCATGGTTCACCAAGCAATTCCCCGGTTGAGCCGGGGGATTTCACAAGGTGCCTACGCACCCGCCTACGCACGCTTTAAGCCCAGTGATTCCGATTAACGCTCGAGCCCTCTGTATTACCGCGGCTGCTGGCACAGAGTTAGCCGGCTCTTCCTTTGGGTCTGGTCATTGTGTTCCTAAACCCTGACAGGTGTTTACACCCCGAAGGGCTTCATCCACCACGCGGCATTGCCCCGTCACGCTTTCGCGCATTGCGGAAGATTCGTTACTGCAGCCTCCCGTAGGAGTCCGAGCAGTGTCTCAGTCTCGATGCGGCGGGCCGTGCTCTCACACCCGCTACCCGTCTTCGGCTTGGTGAGCCATTACCTCACCAACAACCTGATAGGAGATTCCCCGCTCCCAAGGCAGTAAACCTTTGATCTCTCGACCACATCGGGTATTGATTCGGATTTCTCCGAGGTATCCCCGACCTTGGGGTACGTAGGAATCTATTCCTCGCCCTTTCGCCACTCCTGGATTGCTCCAGGCGTTCGACTTGCATGTTTTAGCCATGCCGCCAGCGTTCAATCTGAGCCAGGATCAAACTCTTCAATTGAGTTCGTTGCAGCACGGAATTGCTTCCGTGTTCGCTTCGAAAGATCTCTGGCGACCCGATCCATCGTTCCCGTCCGTAGCCGGACGAGCGATGCACCGAAGTGCATCGGCGGATGAACCGGGCCGGTCTTGGCCGCGTCTGCACGCGGCCTCGGTGGTCGGCTAAGAGCCACCGTCGATCCAACATCCCATGCCTCCTCCGACGAATCGGATTCGCATGGACTCGCAGAACTGACCATTTCTGGCATCACGGAGGATGTTGGTGATGGTCGCTGTGGCGACCATCGTTCTTCGGATCGATGCATTGCCGTGAGCGCTGCACCGGTCCGCCACATCCTCGCGGCGTTCCCAACTGTTCACTTGTCAAAGATGACTGCGGCTCCCGGCCGGAGAACCGAGCGTCATGCGATGCATGACGGGCGATTCGACGAGCGGTGGCGGCAGGACAACTCCGCCGCTGGAATCCAGAGGCGGACGGATCAAGATAGCGACGCCGCGAGATCTGTCAAGTGGCGGAGCCATCGGGACGGCGGGGACTGCCTGATTCCGGATCGGTCGCCGGGCCCGGACGGGCGCGGATCGAGACCCGCGTGCACCCCCGGAATCCAGCCGCAAATCGTTGCCTCAGAGACCTTTGGAAGGGGCCGAGCCGCCCCGGACGGCGAGATCGTCATGTGAGACCGCGGCCACCAGGGCCGCCACATGCCGGCACCCCAGGCCCCGAAGAACTCGCGCCGCCTGCAGCAGCGTGGTTCCCGTGGTCCGGACATCGTCCACAAGAAGAACCCAGGGCCGGCGGGCCACGCTCCCGCTCCTTCGGCGCCGCGGCCGGAATCGCTCATTTCCCGGCGATGCTCGCCGTTCCACGCCTCCCTTGAGGGCCTGGGGCACCCCGAATTCCTGTCGGATCGCCGCGAGGCGCGCGGCGCCGAGCCTGCGGGCGATGGCCCGGGCCAGCAGGATCCCATGGTCATGGCCGCGTTCCAGGCGGCGGAGGAGCGGCATCGGGATGGGCTGGACGGCGAGCTCCGCCGGCGACGGCGGCTGGAGGCGATCCGCCGCCCGCAGCGCCGCGCAGGTGGATTGCCATTGCCGCGCCATGGAATCGGCCAGGAGCTCGATCACCGCCTCGTCGGGCGCCCGTTTCAAACGCAGGATGCAACAGCGCAGCGAAGTGCGATACGCGCCCGCCCGGACCAGCGGCCAGGGCGCGTCGTCCGGGCCCGGATCGATCCGACATGCATCGCAGGAGGCGGCGTCGACGGGCGCCGACGAACGAAGCGTGCGCCCGCAGCGGAGGCACCACGAGCCCGGCGCGTCGACGCGAAGTTCCCCGCCGGGCGGCGCGTCCTGCGACGAGCCCATGAGGATCGATTCCGCCGTCAGCGCCGCTCGTCGCATCGTGGCCCACATGGCGGCATCGTCGACGGGAACGGATCGCCGCACGATCGATCCGCCGGGAATTCGCGGCCGCCGCTCCGCGCTCCCATGGATGCGGGGGCCGGGCACGGACGCCTCGGGCCTTCCCGTATCATCCGCGCCGATCCGCCCGGCTCCCGCCGGTCCACGGCCCATGCACGACTATTCCCAGGACACGCTCGAGTTCCGGCGCACCGTCCAGCGCAGCGAGGAGCATCGGGCGCTGGTGATGCTCGGGGTGCTCGTGACGCTCGCCGTGATCGGCGTCTTCCGCGATCTCGGCGGCGACTCCTTCATGAGCGGCCCCACGCTGTTCTGGCTGCTCGCCCTCGTCGGCGTGGTGGCGGCCGTGGAGTTCTTCACGCTCGCCGCGGCCCGCCGGGCGGACGCGAAGGGCCACCTCGTCGATACGTCGTACTGGTACGGCAGCGCCATCGTGGAGGCCCTGGCACCCACGGCGGCCATCCTCCTCATCCAGAGAACCGACCCGGAGGACCCGGTCGCCGCGCTCACGCCGCCGTCGATCTTCTTCTATGCCATCGTCTGCGTGCTGGCGGTCCTTCGGCTCCGTCCGCTGCTCTGCGTCCTGACGGGCGCCATCGGGGCCCTGGGCTACGCCGGGATCGTTGGACTGGCGTGGTGGCGATCCGGCCTCCCGGGCGCACCGGGCGCGAGCTCGGCGGGATGGGAATCGTTCCAGCCGATCTTCCACTTCACGCACGCCGCGATGATCATGCTGGTGGGCGTGATCTGCGCCCTCGTGGCCGGTGAGGTGCGCCGCTGGGTGCAGAGCTCGCTCCAGGAGCAGACCGCGCGGCGACGCCTGGAGGTGGTGGCCCGGAACACGCTGATCTTCGGGCTGGCGAAACTCGCGGAGTACCGGGACAGCGATACGGGCGCCCACCTGGACCGCATCAGCGCCTACTGCCAGCTCCTCTGCGTGCCGCTGCGCGAGCAGCATCCGGAGATCGACGGCGCGTGGGTGGATCGCCTGACGCTGGCCAGTTCCATGCACGACATCGGCAAGGTGGGGATCCCCGATGCCGTGCTCCTCAAGCCGGGGCGCCTCGACGATGCGGAGCGAACCGTGATCGAGCGCCATCCGGACCTGGGATTCCGGGCCCTCGACGCGATCATCCGTCGAGGCGGCAGCGACCGGCTGCTGGAGATGAGCGCCGACATCGCCGCGTGTCACCACGAGCGATGGGACGGCAAGGGCTACCCCAACGGACTCGCCGGCGATCGCATCCCGCTCGCGGCCCGCATCGTCTCCGTCGCCGATGTCTACGACGCGCTGACCAGCGAGCGGGTCTACAAGCCGGCGATGCCGCATGAGCAGGCGGTGGAACTCATCCGCAAGGGCGCCGGCTCGCAGTTCGATCCGCAGGTCGTCGCGGCCTTCGATCGGATGGAGGCGAGCTTCCGGAAGGTCCGTGATCGCTACGCCGCGTCGGCCGAATCGGCCCGCACCGGGAGCGCGACCGCGGCCGGCAGCGCGGCGCCCTCGGGCTGAGACGGCGCCGGGGCAGGCGCATCCGGCGGCGCGGTCGGCGTCGCCGTCGGCGGCACGGCGGGCGGCGCCGCCGGACGGGCTGCGGGAGGCGCCGAGTCCGGAGCGGGTTTCGGCCCATCCATCACGCAGCGGAATCCGATGTGGGAGGTGCCCGTGTCCCAGTCTTCGCCGCGTCGCGCGCTGGGGCGGTAGTTCCGACAGTAGTTGTCGGCGCAGAGATACGACCCACCGCGGATCACGCGCTGCCTGGTGAACGGACGACTTGGATCACTCGGTGATGGCGGGCCGCGAGGGTTGTCGCAGAGACCCTTCGCGGCGGCCGCGGGGTAGGCGCCCGCGTCGTACCAGTCGCTGCACCACTCCCAGACATTGCCCATCATGTCGTAGACGCCGAGACCGTTGGGCGGGAAGCTCCTCACCGGAGCGGCGCCGAGGAAGCCGTCTTCCTTCGTGTTCTCGATCGGGAAGCGCCCCTGCCAGATGTTCGCCATCCGTCGGCCGCCGGGGAGGGCTTCGTCGCCCCATCCGAACTCCTTGCCCTCGAGCCCGCCCCGCCCGGCGAACTCCCACTCCGCCTCGGTGGGCAGGCGCTTCTTCGCCCACGCCGCGTAGGCGGCGGCATCGGGCCACGCGATGTGCACCACCGGATGATCCCAGCGGTTCTCGAGATCGCTCGACGGCCCCTCGGGATGGCGCCAGTTCGCGCCCGGCACCCATGCCCACCACTGGGAGACGTCATCGAGATTCGTGACGCGGGCCGGAGCCTTGAAGACCACGGAACCGGGCACGAGAAGTTCGTCCGCGGGCTTGGGCGTCCCCGGCGGAAGCTGCTGCTTCAACTGCTCCCAGTCCGGGGCCTTCTCCGCCATCGTCACGTAGCCGGTGGCGTCGACGAACTCCTTGAACTGTCGGTTCGTCACCTCGGTGGCGTCGATCCAGAAGCCGTCGATGCGCACGCGATGGGCCGGGCGCTCCTGCGGGTAGGAGTTCGGGCTGTCCGTGCCCATCGTGAACTCGCCGGCGGGAATCCACACCATGCCCGCGGGCGGAACCGCAGGCGGATTCGCCGGCGCCGGCGCGGAGGGGGTCTGCACCCACGCCATCAGCAGCATCACCGTCCCCGCGCCTCCATGGAGAAGGGTGGTCATGGCGGAGCCGCTCCGTGGTTTCCTGCGTCGTCGATCATCACTCGCTGGAAGGGTTGTTGCGCTGCGCGGCCTGGAGCCGGGCGATGTCCGCGGGCGAGAGCTGCGGACGATCGAGCTTGATCGTCAGCGTGCGCAGCGTCCCCGTGAACGGGAAGGGCGGCTGGTAGTCGGCGTCGTTCACCCCGGTGAGCGTGTCGGAGCCGATGTCGAAGCTCTCGTCCCACTGGAGGATCATGGGAAGCGTCTTCGGCATCGGCTTCGTGTCCACCACCTTGCCATCCACCTTCAGGGTGCCGGTGCCCGGGCGGCCGACGCCGCTGAAGTCGTTGAACGCCAGGGTGCCGGCGCCGAGGCCGTCGTACTTGAAGTCGAACTCGATGGTGTGCGGTCCGGGCGTCAGGGCCTCCGAACCCTCCCACTTCAGGCGCTCCAGGTCCACCAGATTCCACAGCCAGACCGGCTTGCCTTTGAGCAGGTAGAGCCCGTATCCGGCGAAGCGTCCGCCGGACGTGAGGATCATGCCCTCGGCGCCGCCCTTCGGGACCTCGATCTCCGCGGTCACCGTGTAGGAGGTGTTCAGCAGCAGCGGCGAATCCCCCTGCGGCAGTCCCGTCATCGGACGCCGGTAGACGAACTCGCTGCGACCCGCGGTGATGTTGGGCCGTGGAGCCACGATGCGCGCCGCCACCGACGCGTCGAGCGGCAGCACCTGGTGCTTCTTCGCCTCGGCCAGGAACATCTCGCGCATCTGCTTCACCTTCTCGGGGTTCTGCGCGGCGATGTCGTTGGCCTGCGTGAAATCCTTGCCGAGGTCGTAGAGCTGGAAGACCTGGTTGTTCAGCGGATCGGCATTGGCGGGGCCGAAGGCCTGCCACGGCGCGCGGTTGACCTTGGTGCTCAGGAGCCACCCGTCGTGGTAGAGCGCCCACTGGCCCATCATCTCGAAGTACTGGGTGCGATGCCGCGACGGTGCCTTGGCGTTCGCCGCGTCAAAGGTGTAGAGGAAGCTCGTTCCCTCGATCGGCGCCTGCTGGATGCCGTCGACGAACTCCGGAGCGCGGATGCCGGCCGCCTCGAGGATGGTGGGCACCACGTCGATCACGTGGATGAACTGGTTTCGCAGCGCCCCCTTGTCCTGGATGCGCTTCGGCCAGTGGACCACCATGTTCTGGTTCGTGCCGCCGAGGCGCGAGGCGTTCTGCTTGAACCAGTCGAAGGGCGTGTCGAAGGCCCATGACCAGCCGGCGGACATGTGGTTGTAGGTCTGCTCGGTGCCCCAGACGTCGTACCACTTCATCTGCACGTCCACGGGCATCATGTTGACGCCGTTGAAGAAGGCCACTTCGTTGGGAGTGCCGAGCGGCCCGCCTTCCGCGCTGGTGCCGTTGTCGCCGTTGATGTAGATGATGAGCGTGTTGTCGAGGCGGCCGAGATCCTGGAAGGCCTGCACCACCCGGCCGATCTCGAAGTCGCTGTACGCGGCGTACGCGGCGAAGACCTCCACCTGCCGGATGAAGAGCTTCTTCTCCTCGGCGGTGAGCTGGTCCCACGGCTTGAGCACGTCGGACGGCCACGGCGTGAGCGTCGCGTCCTGGGGGATCACGCCGAGCTTCTTCTGGTTCTCGAAGATGCGCTCCCGGAGCTTCTCGTAGCCGTCGTCGAAGAGATGCATCGCCTGGATCCTGTCCACCCACTCCTTGGTGGGATGGTGCGGCGCGTGCGTGGCGCCGGGCGCATACTTGATGAAGAGCGGCTTGCTCGGATCCGTCTGGTGCATCCGGTTCATCCAGTCGATGGCGTCGTCGGCCATCGCGGTGATCAGGTTCCAGGTTCCCTCCTGCCCCTTGAACGGATAGATCTGCGTGGTGTTCCGGAAGAGGTTCGGTTGCCACTGGTTGGCGTCGCCGCCGATGAATCCGTAGAAGTACTCGAACCCCATGCCGGTGGGCCACTGATCGAACGGACCCACCTGGCTCGCGTCGAAGGCGGGCGTGTTGTGGTCCTTCCCGAACCACGAGGTGGCGTAGCCGTTGTCCTTGAGGATGCGGCCGATCGTCGCCTTGTCGCGGTCGATGATGCTGTTGTAGCCCGGGAATCCGGTGGACTGCTCGGCGATGACGCCGAAACCCACCGAGTGATGGTTGCGGCCGGTGATGAGCGCCGCGCGGGTGGGCGAGCAGAGCGCCGTCGAGAAGACGCGGTTGTACCGGAGGCCGTCCTTCGCCAGGCGCTCCATGGTGGGAGTGGGAATGACGCCGCCGAACGTGCTGGGCACGCCGAAGCCGGCGTCGTCCGTCAGGATGAGAAGCACATTGGGCGCCTCCTTCGGCGGAACCACGCGCGGCGCCCACCAGGGCTTGGACTGGAGCGCATCGTTCCTGATGACCCCGCCGAACGGCGGCGTGGGTGGAGGCAGTTGCTTGCCGTCGATCGTGGTGGTGGCGCCGGGGGAGCCGGGCGTGCCGGTGACCTGCACTCCCTGCGACTCCGCCGTGGCGCAGGGCAGGGAGCATGCGAACGACGCAACGAGGCCTGCGACGAGGAAACGGTCCATGCTGAGCGAATTCATCTCTCGAGACGCGAGTGCGTGGTCAATGAGGCGGCGCGTCTCAGAGGCCGCTCATTGCGAACGTGAAGGTCCTCTCTCCGGAATCGTCCGAAGCCGCCGCCGCTCCCCGGGGCCGTGAGCCAGGAATTGCCCACCAGCAGGTCGTCCTGCGAGAAGGCCGAGTCGAGCAGCACCACCCAGCTGGTGCTCGCCGACCACGGATGCCCCGAACCAGCGGCATGGGATTGCGGCGCGCGGGGCGCCGCATCGACGGCCGCGGCGAGCGCCAGGACGGCGCCGAGCATCGCTGCGGTCGATGCGCGCAGCCCCGTCATTCGCCACCACGAGCCTGCATGCGACCCCATCCGGCGGGGGGTTGACTTCATCCGTTGCTTCCTCCGAACCGAGGCGAGATCCTACCAGTCGCGGCGCGGCGAGTCGTCGTGCTCGATCGGGCTCGACGACCGTTCGTCCTGATCGGCGGGCGACGCGGGCGCTGCGTGGATGCTGGAGGCCGCCGTTCGGCGGGCATCATCGACATGCCCGCCCCGGGTACTCTCTCGGCCCGACCGGGAGCATCGTCCCTCACCAGGAGTTCGTCATCGTGCATGCGCACACTGCGTTCGCCATCGTCGTGACGCTCGCGTCTGCAGCCCTTGCCGGCCGGAGGGCGCACGCGCTCGACACGCCGCTCGAATCCTCGACCTCGACCACGACGGCCGCCGCGCCCGCGCCTCCCCCGCCGGCCGAGACGCCCGTGGCCACGGGCGCGGCCGATCGCGCCGCACCCGGAGCGCCGCCCGAGACCCAGGGCGACCTCTGGATCAGCGTCACGCCCTACCTGTGGGCGGCGAGCGTCGATGCGACGGTCTCGAACAAGGGCATCAGCCAGACCTTCGATGTGCCCTTCAGCGAGGTCTTCAGCGATCTCGACTTCGCGTTCATGCTCCACCTGGAGGCGGGATACCGGCGGCTCTTCTTCTTCGGCGACTACGAGTACATGCGCCTGAGCACCACGGTGAACATCGATCAGCCGCTGCTCACGAGCGCGGATGTGCCGAAGCTGCTCGGTTCGATCGAGGCCAGCGACCCGACCTTCGGATCCGGACCGTTCGCACAGGCGCTGCTGCGAACGCAGGGAGACCTGGAGCGGGCCAAGCAGGAGGTCCGCAACGAGGTGAATCGGGTCTCGCAGGAGGTCCAGGATGCGCTGGCCCAGCTCACCCCACCGCAGCGGGATCTGCTCGCCCGCCTGGCCAACGAGCGGATCCGCCCCCGGGTGGAGGATCGCGTGGAGGATGCGGTGGCCGACGCGAAGCTCCGATTCTCCGAGCGTGAACAGCAGGTGCAGAACGCGGTCATCGCGGCGCTCGCGGCGTTGAATCCCGGTCCCGAACTCAATTACGTGGAGGCGAGGATGACGCTCCAGATCGCCGAGTTCGGCGGCGGCTACCGGCTGGTGACCTGGGACCTGAGCCGCCCGTCCAATGAGCAGACCATTTTCGGCGGGCTCGAACGGCCGCTCCTCGCCCCCTCCTCCTCGGGACTGGGCCTCGAGTTCGACCTGCTGCTCGGCGCCCGCTACTACAACCTCGACTACGCGCAGACGATCGCCTTCACGCCGGACAAGTTCGGCATCCTCCCCGCGGTGGTGGACTCCGATGCCGACTACGAGTGGTGCGATGCCATCGTCGGCGGCCGCATCGGGCTCATGCTCGGGAAGGAGTGGCGCGTCTGGTGTCGCGGCGATGCCGGAGGCTTCCAGAGCAGCAACAACTCCTGGTGCGTGCAGGGAGGTGTCGCGTGGGCGCCGCTCTCGTGGCTCCAGCTCAGCGCCGGCTACCGGGCGCTGGGCATCCAGTACCAGGACGACGGCACCAACGGCTTCGGCTTCGACGGCGTGCTCCAGGGACCGTTCCTCGGCGTTTCCTTCACCTTCTGAACCGAGACTCGATGCACACCATCCACTCCGTCGGAACCATCCTTCGCCGCCGCATGCCGGGCCTCCGCCGCGCGGCCTTGCTCGCCTCGGCCGCGGCGGTCGTCGCCGGGTGCGGCGCTCCTCCCCGTCCCACGCTGACCGATGCGCAGCTCGAGGCGCGGTCCGCGCGCGAGACCGCGGAGATGCGCGCCGAGATGACCTATTCCATCGATCAGATGATGGCGCGGGTCGATCGGCAGAGCGGCGCCGAGCGGCCGGTCCTCAACATCCTCGCCATCTCGGGCGGCGGCGACTGGGGCGCCTTCGGCTCGGGCTTCCTGGTGGGTTGGGGTCGGTGCCCGAACCCCGCCGATCGGCGCCCCGACTTCGACGCCATCACCGGCGTGAGCACGGGATCGCTGCTGGCCCCGTTCGTATTCCTCGGCACCGACGCGGCGGTCCTCCAGGTCGACGAGTTCTACCGCGACCCGAAGCCCACCTGGGTCGAGTCGCGCGGCTTCCTCTTCTTCGTGCCGTGGAACCCTTCGTTCGTCACCATCCCGGGACTGCGCCGGGACATCGAACGGACGGCGACGAAGGAGTTCGTCGACGAGATGGCGGCGAGGTCGCGCGACGGCAAGATCCTCATCATCAGCGCCACCGACATCGACCTCGGGCGACAGCGCTTCTGGGAGGTCGGACGGCTGGCGCAGCAGGCGTCGGAGACGGGAGACACCACGCTGGTGACGAACACGATGTTCGCCTCGTCGGCGATCCCCGCGGTGTTCCCGCCGATCGAGATCGGCGACGGCCTCTTCGTGGACGGCGGCGTCACGGCCAATGTCTTCCTTCGGCTCGACACGCGAAGCCCGCACGGGTTCCTGCGGCGCTGGATGGCGGAGCGCCCGGGCGTGCCCTTCCCGCGCGTGCGCTACTGGGTCATCATCAACAACCAGCTCGCCCACGCGCCGCGGACCGTCCAGACGCGCTGGCCGGACGTGATCTCGCCGGCGCTCACGGTGGCGACCCGATCGGGAACCATCGCCCAGCTCGAACTGCTCGCCACCGAGGCGGACTACGCGAACACCGCATTCGGCACCGACATCGAGGTGCGCGTCGCGTCGATTCCCGACAGCTGGCGACCCCCGGTGGAAGGTCCCTTCAAGAAGGAGACGATGCAGTCGCTCAGCGATCTCGGCCGGACGATGGGCGCCGATCCGAACTCCTGGCACCTCTGGGCGGCTCCGGAGCAACAGGGCTCACGGCCGCCGCTCGCCCGGTGAGTTCGGCGTCGGGCACTCGGGCCTGATTCCCGCCGCGCCGCCGGC
>CAZSVT010000091.1:0-10784 GCA_964610365.1 uncultured Isosphaeraceae bacterium | reverse complement strand
GCGAGCGCCGCGCCGCCCACGATCGCCCCACCCTCAGTCCCGCCAGCATCCTCTCCGTCCTGCGCCATGACCGCGCGTACCGCGAGTTCATGGGATGGATGTTCGTCTTCGGTCTCGGGAACCTGCTGATCTCGTTCCCGTTCACCAAGGCGTTCGAGGGCGCCTCGTACCTCCAGGGCATCCTCGTCCGCACCACCATCCCGTACCTGGTGATGCCGCTGGCGATCCCCTTCTGGGCGCGCATCCTGGCGCGGCGGCACGTAATCGAGTTCCGCGCGATCCACGCCTGGAGCTTCGTCGCCGCCACCTTCACGCTGGTCCTGGCCAGCGTCACCGCGCAGGAGTGGATCTACTTCCTGGCCTCCACCATGCTCGGCTTCGCCTTCGCCGGCGGGGCCCTCGCCTGGAACATCGGCCACAGCGACTTCGCGCCCCCCGAGCGCGACGCGCTCTACATGAGCGTCCATGTGACGCTCAACGGACTTCGAGGACTCATGAGTCCGTTCATCGCCTACGGGCTCTGGGCGTGGCTGGCGCCGTCGGGCCATGCGCCCGTCGTCTTCATGGTGTGCCTGGCGATCAACACCGTGGGCGCCCTCGGATTCGTGCGGATGGCGCTCCACCGCCGCCGCCGGGGCCGCCCGCACGCCGTCCCGGTGGCCTCCGCGCCCGTGCAGGAGGCGCCCTCGGCCTCCGGGGATGCGGAGGCGGCCCTCGCCCCGCCGGCATCCGGCATCCCGCACGCGTCCCGCGGACTCCTCGAGCGCCGCCGCTGACTTCCCCGCGGTTCCCGCTACACTCGCCGATCCCGCATCTCCCGGCAGCGCTGCCGGGCGGGCCTTCCCAGCGTCGTCGGCACGGTGCCGACCGCGCGCATCCACGCACCCCATTCACGCACTCATGGTCGACTTCAATCTCATCGAGGATCTCCAGTTCGATTCATCCATCGCCGACCGCATGGTCCGCGAGGCGCTCGGCGATGCCTTCGCCAGCGCCGGCGTCGGCGCCGTCGTCAAGGGCGAGCTCAAGGGCTTCGAGCCGGGCTCGATCCTCAAGGGCCGGGTCGTCGGACTCTCCGGCGACTTCGTCATCGTGGACGTGGGGCTGAAGAGCGAAGGCCAGGTGGAGAAGAGCGAGTTCGAAGGCTCCGGGGGCGTCGCCATGGGCGACGAGGTGGAGGTGCTGCTGGAGAGCCTGGAGGACGCCGACGGTTCCGTCACCCTCTCCAAGCGCAAGGCCGACCGCATCCGCGGCTGGGAGCAGATCCTCCAGACGCGCAAGGAAGGCGACGTGGTGGAGGGCAAGGCCCTCCGCAAGATCAAGGGCGGCCTGCTGGTGGACATCGGCGTGCCCGTCTTCCTGCCGGCGTCCCAGGTGGACGTGCGCCGGCCCGGCGACATCGGCGACTACATCGGGCGCACCGTCCGCGCCATGATCCTGAAAATCGACACCGAGCGGCAGAACATCGTCATCAGCCGCCGCAAGCTCATCGAGGAGGAGCGCGAGGAGGCGAAGCGCAAGCTCCTGGGCTCCGTCAACGAGGGCGACATCGTCAAGGGCACGGTCACGAACATCGCCGACTTCGGCGCGTTCGTCGATCTCGGCGGCATCGACGGCCTGCTGCACATCACCGACATGAGCTGGGGCCGCGTGAACCACCCCAGCGAGATCGTGCGGATCGGCGACGAGATCGAGGTGAAGATCCTCAACATCGACCGCGAGAAGGAGAAGATCGCCCTCGGTCTCAAGCAGAAGGAGACGAGCCCCTGGGAGGAGATCGAGAAGAAGTACCCGGTGGGCTGCCGCGTGCGCGGCACGGTGGTCAACCTGATGAGCTACGGCGCCTTCGTGCGCCTGGAGGACGGCATCGAAGGCCTCGTCCATGTCAGCGAGATGAGCTGGACGCGCCGCATCAACCATCCCTCCGAGCTGGTGAAGGAGGGCGACGAGATCGATGTCGTGGTGCTGGAGATCGACAAGGAGAAGCTCGAGATCTCCCTCGGCATGAAGCAGACCGAGGTGAATCCGTGGGAGCTCGTGGGGCAGAAGTACCCGGCGGGCACCATCATCGAGGGCCGCGTGCGGAACCTCGCCAACTACGGCGCGTTCATCGAGATCGAGCCCGGCATCGACGGCCTCCTCCATGTCTCGGACATCTCGTGGACCAAGAAGGTGGCCCACCCCAACGAGCTCTACAAGAAGGGCGACCTGGTCAAGTGCGTCGTGATCGACGTGGACCAGGAGAAGCAGCGCGTGGGTCTCGGCGTGAAGCAGCTCACCGAGGATCCGTGGATCGAGGCGATTCCCAGCGCGTACCGTCCGGGCATGATCGTGAAGGGTCGCATCACGAAGATCACCAACTTCGGCGTCTTCGTCGAGCTCGAGGAGGGCCTCGAGGGTCTGCTCCACATCAGCGAGCTCTCCGACCAGAAGGTGGAGAACCCGCAGGACGTGGTGAAGCCCGGCCAGGAGGTGGACGTGAAGATCCTCCGCGTGGACACCGAGGAGCGCAAGATCGGTCTCAGCCTCAAGCGGGCCCAGTGGGGCGCCGCCGCCGCCGGCACCGAGGGTGCTCCCGAGCGCGAGGACTTCCCGCGCTCGTCGAAGGCCACGCGCGGAGGCATGGACGACCACGGATCCATGGGCTCGCACAAGATCAAGTTCTGAGTTCGAGCGAGGCGGGCGACCCGCGTCGGCGTCGATCGGCCGAGGAGGCCGACCCGACGGCTCGCGCTCAGCAGAGCGCGACGAAACAGAGGATGGCCAGCACCGCGTATCGGCGGTGGTGTCGTCGGAAGCGGATGAGTTCGCCAACGCGACGCATGGCTGGTCTGGGTCGGATCTTGAGTCGAACGGGCGCCGCTCCGAAGAATGAACCCGCAGAAACGGCACTCCACCATGCCCCGTCCCCGGCGCTTGTCCAGCGCCGCGGCGCTGCTGGCCGTCGGCGCGATCCTCTCGGCGGTGTCGGCGGGGAACTCGGACCCTCCGCCCCTGGAAACCGCCGTCGACGCGTGGATCCGGGCGCGCGCGTGGGTGGATGATCTCAAGGTTCCGTCCGTGCCGGCGGCGCCGCCTGCGCCGGTGATGCCGCCGGTGCCGCCGCCCGCCGCGGTTCCCGGCGCCGCCCCGAACGCGCCAGGCGCCGCGACGCCGGTCGCGGAGGGTCCCGGCGCCGTGGCGGTGGTGCTGCGGATGCGGGGGCGGCTGGTGGGCACCGGCCTCGCCTTCGGCGCGGGGACCGACCTGCTGGAGCGCGCCGTGTCGCAGGCCCTCGACGCGGTGGCCACCGACGACGCGGTGCTCGCCCTTCCGCGCGAGGAGCGCGATCACATCGGCCGTGAACTGTCCCTGGAGCTGGAACTGGCCAGTCAGCCGGTTCCGGTGGTGGGCCGCGCCGTCGCCCAGGTAGTGTCGCGGATCGAGCCCGCGCTCGAGGGGCTGGCGCTGCGCCGCGGCGAGCGCTGGACCTGGACGATGCCGTCGATCGTGCAGGCGTCGAACATCGCGTCCGACCCGATCCGCACCTGCGCCGCCATGCTCCAGCAGCTGGCGATCGATCCGCGCGAGCTTCCGTCGCAGGCGCTGCCCGAGGGAACCTCCTTCTACACCGCGCCCACGAGGCGCCTCGCCCAGCTCGAGCCCCGCGGAGCGCCGTTCGAAGTGATCCGCGGTCGACAGGTCATCCCGCTCACGGCGATCGGACCCGCCGGCCGCGCCGAGTTCGCGGCGGCGCTCGCCCGGCACCTGCGGGCCCATGTCACGCGTCCGGCGCCGGCGGCGCCGACGGAGACGAACGCCCTCAAGGCGCTCGGCATCCGCGGCGACTACCGGCCGCACCTGGATCACCACCGCGATCTCGCCGCGCCGTCGCAGGACCAGGCGCTCGCGGCGCTGGCGCTGGCCACGGCGTCGCGCTCCAGCCTGTTGCCGGAGGCCGATCGAAGGGCGGCGGCGGCCGCAGCGGCGGATCTGCTCCTGGCGCTCTCCGTGGTCGCCGAGATCGAGGATCCGCCCCTCTCCAACCCGTCGGCGGTGGCGCTGGCGCTGCTGGCCGACGATGCACTCGAGCGCAGCGGCATCGCCGCGCCGGCCAGGCCCGCCGAGTTCCTCGATCAGCTCCGGACCAGCCTTCGCACGAGCCTCGGCGCGCCGAACGCCGCCGTCGATCATGCGCGGGCCATCGAGATCGCCGCCGCGTCCGTGCTCGACGCGCGCGGCCGCCCGGTGATCGATCGAGTGGTGCTGGACGCCCTGCTGGAGAAGGCGTGGGCGGCGCCGCCATCCACCGCGCTCGTCGGAATGCTCCCGTGGCTCCTCGTCGCCGAGCGGGAGCGCGGGGCCTTCGCCGACTCGGAGCGGGCGGCGAGGATCCTGGCCCGCGCGGAGCCGGTGCGCCGGGCCATGCTCGCATCCCAACTCGGGGTCGGCGGACCGGAAGAACCGGCGCCCGACGCGGCCGGCGGATTCGCGCTCACCGGCGGATCGCGCCCCATGGCCACCTCCCAGTCGGCTCGCCCGACCCTGGCCCTGGCGCTCATGCTGGCCGAGCCCAGCCTTTCCACGACGGCCGAGCTTCCCGACCTGATGCGCAGCCAGCTCATGGCGCTGCGGTTCCTTCGACAACTGGCGGTGGACGAGCGGTCCGCCTACGCCTTCCGGAACTCCGCCCGAACGCTGGGCGGCGTCTGCGACTCGCTCTGGGACAGCACGCAGCCGGTGGCCGCGTCCTCCATGACCCTGATGGCCGTGGTGGAGTCCGAAGCGGCCCTGAAGGCGGCGGCGGCGCGATCCAAGGCCTCCACGGGAAAGTCCGGCAACCTCGATGCCGGGTCCAGCGGAGTCAAGCCGTAGAATCGCCGATGTCCCGACGGTCGCCTCCACCCAAGGAGCCACCCATGGCCCAGTCGAACGGGTTCGTCCTTCCCGTGCTCGCCCTGCTCGCCGCCGCGTCCGGCGCCGCGGGTCAGAATCTCTCGGAGCGCCTCGGCGCCGTCGCCGAGCAGCGGGCCCGGATGCAGGCGGACACCAGCAGCAAGCCGCGGCTCCTGGGCTCGCTCCTCTACACCGATCTCACGGTGGACTTCAGGAAGCAGACGGCGCGCGAGGCTATCGACTACTTCAAGTCGGTGCTGGGCGTGCCCGTGGTCGCCCGGTACTCCACCGACAGGGACGCCTCCGTCGGCATCGATCCCGACCAGGAGATCGAGCTGAGCATGGTCGGTCCGGCGCTCACGGTGCTGGAGCGCATGCTCGACCAGATGTCCAGCGAAGGCGCGCCGAACACCTGGCAGCTCCGTGACGGCTTCATCGAGATCGGGCCGAAGGAGCGCCTGCTCAAGTCGAAGGAGGTGCGGCTCTACGCGGTGCGCGACCTCCTCTTCGAGATTCCGTACTTCGACAACGCCCCCGACTTCAACCTGAACTCGGGGATCGAGCAGGGGAACAGCGGCGGTGGTGGAGGCGGAGGCGGCGGATTCGGCGGCGGCGGTGGAGGCGGCAGCGGCGGCGGCAGCGGCGGCGGTGGCGGCGGAGTTCCCTTCGGCACGCCCGGCGAGGCGCCCGCGCCCCGACCCATCGAGGATCGCATCAACGATCTCGTGAACATCATCGTCGAGTCGATCGAGCCGGAGTTCTGGGTGCAGAGCGGCGGTGAGTGCACCATCCGCTACTACAACGACGTGCTCATCGTCAAGGCTCCCGACTTCATGCACCGGCAGCTCGGCGGCTACCCCTTCGTCGCGTCGCAGGGACCGCGGGTCGCGGCGTCCTCGCCGCGCTACGTCACCTTCTCGGCGCCGCTCTCGGTGATCCAGAACGTGAAGTTCCGCCCTGCGCAGACGCAGGGCGTGGCGGGCGGTGGCGGCGGCACCGGCGGCGGCGGAACGGGCTCGCCCATCGGCGGTGGCTCCGGCACGCCTCCCGGCGGCGGCGGCAAGGGTGGAACCGGCGGCGGCAGCACGAGCGGCGGCAAGGGCGGGACTGGCGGCGCCGGCGGCTCGGGCGGCGCTCCCGGCGGCGGTCGAGGCTGAGCCGGCGCGATCGGTAGCATGCGCGGGTGGGCACGGAGGCCGCCCCGAAGTCGCATCACCTGCGTCGAAGTCTCGCCGCCTGCACCGGCGACGGCGCCACCTACGCATTCATGGTGGGGTCGGGGGAGACCTATTTCGCCGCCTTCGTGCTGGCGCTCGGCGCCTCGGACACCGCCGGCGGCCTGGTGAGCTCCATTCCCCTGCTGGGCGGGGCCACGCTCCAGCTCGCGGCCCCGGCGCTCGCCCGGCGCGTGGGCTCGCCGCGGCGATGGGTGATGATCTGCGCCACCATCCAGGCGCTGAGCTTCGTGCCGCTCGTCATCGGCGCCATGCTCGGGGCGATGCCGGTGGCCCTCGTCTTCGCCACGATCTCCATCTACTGGGCGGCGGCCCTCGGCGCCGGCCCCACCTGGAGCACCTGGGTGGCGCAGACCTTTCCGGCGGCGCTGCGAGCCCGGTACTTCGCGCTGCGCAACCGGCTCTGCCAGCTCCTGCAGCTCGGCGGCATCGTCGGCGCCGGGCTGGTCCTCTCCCGCTTCGAGGGTGACGGCGCCTCGGTGATCCTCCCGGGATTCGCCCTGATCATGGCGGTGGCGGGCGGCTCGCGCCTGGCCAGCACGCTCTTCCTCCGCGTCCAGGACGACGCGCCCGGCATGGCCAGCCGTCACGATCATGTGAGCGTGCGGTCGCTCCTGTCTCGGCTCCTCTCCGGGCGCGAGCTTCGACTGATCGTCTACCTGCTGGTGGCCCAGGTCACCGTGCAGGTGAGCGCTCCGTACTTCAATCCGTACATGCTGCGCTCGCTGGAGCTCTCCAAGAGCGAGTACCTCCTCATGATCGCCACGCTCTTCGCCGCCAAGAGCCTCACCCTGCCGCTCCACGGGCGGCTCGCCCGACGATTCGGGGCGCGCCGGGTGCTGCTCGCGGCCGGTGTGGGAATCACCGGCCTCTCCGCGGCCTGGGTGGTGTCGCCAAGCCTCTGGTACCTCGTGCCGCTCCAGGCGCTGAACGGCACCGTCTGGGGCGCGTGGGAGCTGGCGACCTTCCTGATGATGCTCGAGACGATCCCCGATCGCGAGCGCACCGGCGTCCTCACCGTCTTCAACCTGCTCAACTGCCTGGCGATGGTGCTCGGATCCCTCCTCGGCGCCGCGATCCTCCACGGCCTCGACCCCGGGCGCGACGCGTACCTCCTGCTCTTCGTGATCTCCAGCGGCCTGCGACTCCTCTCGCTTCCGTCGCTGATGGCCATCGGACGCGAACGCCGACCGCCGTCGGCGGCCATCACGGTGGCGGCGGAGGAGGCGGCGGGTCGATCGGCGCCCGGGAGCCAGGGTCGCGCCGCCCTGCCCGCCCTCTCCGGTCCGTCGCGCGAGGACGAGCGATGAGGGAGCACTGCACCTGGCGCTGGATCGGCGCGATCATGCTCGTGGCGATCGCCCTGCTCCTGGTGGCCTCCCTGCCCACCGAGGCGCTCGCCCGCTTCTTCGATCACCCGGCCCACCCCCATCGAGCGGCGACGGGCGACCTCACGCGACCGATGCGCGCGGCGCTGGCCTTGCGCATCGCCGCCGTGACGACGGCGATCGCCTGGCTCGCGGGGGCCATGGTGCTGGCTCGCCTCCGCAGCGACCAGGAGCGGGTCGCGCCGCCCGCGATGGATGCCCGCGCGAAGCTCATGCTGGCGGCCATCACGGCCGCGGCGCTACTCCTGCGCCTCCCGTTCATGGTGCACGGACTCTGGTTCGACGAGATCGCCGCCATCGGCGACTTCACGAAGTACGGACCGGGACCGATCCTCGGCGCCTGGTTCACCCCCAGCAACCACGTGCTGCAGTCGCTCCTCACCTGGGCCAGCGCCGAAGCGCTGGGGACGAGCGAGGCGACGCTCCGCCTGCCCTCGCTGCTGGCCGGCGTCGGGCTGGTGCCCGTGATGCACTCCATCGGTCGGCGCGCCGGCGGCGAGGCGCTGGGGCTCGTGGCGGCGGCGATCGTGGCCCTCATGCCGATCGCGGTGGTGGAGTCCGCCGAGGCGCGCGGCTACGCGCTCATGATGTTCTTCGCCGCCGTGGCGGCGTGGGCCTTCCTGCGCGGCTGGAAGGACGGCGAACCGTGGACCTGGATGGTCATGGCGCTCGCCGGCGCCCTGGCCGTCTGGAGCCACTTCGTCTCGGTGGTGGTCGTCGCGGGTCTCGCGGCGGTCGCCCTCGCCGGGCTGCTCGGCGCCCGCGGCGACGCCTCGCGCCGGCGACGCGCGCTCTCCGCGCTGGTGGGCACGGCGATGTCGGCGCTCCTCGCCGCCACGCTGATCGCCCCGCTGGCACCGGACATCCTGGCGTCGCGATCGCAGTTCCGAGGCGCGCCCGGCGCCACGCCGACGCTCCTGTCCGAGGAGGGCCTGCGCGTGGGACTCACGCTCGCGGGCACCTGGTCGGCGGCGGTGCCTCCGCTCCTCGGCGCGCCGCCGGGTGCCGCGCTCTTCCTGCTCGGGATCGTCGTCGGACTTCGGCGGCGCGACACGCGCGGCGCGCTCGCCGCGATGCTCGTCGGCGTGCCGATCCTGCTGGCGGTGGTGGTGATCGGCGGGAGCTGGACCTACGCCCGATTCCTCTCCTTCGCGGCGCCCGGCGCCGCGCTCGCCATCGGCATCGGGGTCCTGTGGGTGCGGCGCGCCCAGCCGCGGCTCGGCGCCGCGGCGATGGCACTCCTGGCGGCGTCGTACGGCGCGGAGCTCTGGCTCCTTCCGCCGCGCCAGCCGTTCCTGGAGGCGATGATCGACCTCCGATCCCGCGCCCGGCCCGGTGACGCGATGGTCGATGCGGGGATCCGCGGCGTGCCGAGCGCGTTCTACGCTCCCCCGGAGATGCCCGTCCTCGGTTCGGGCGTGATGGCCGCGCAGCTCGACGCCCGCCTGCTCGATCCGCGCGTGCGCTTCGTGGTCCTCTCCTATCCGCGCGTGCTCCCCCCGGAGCGCATGCAGTCGCTCCGGCAGCGCGGCTTCGAACTGGCGCGGGAGTGGCCCGGCTGGATCGACTGGGGCGGCGGCGCCGTGCAGCTCTGGGAGCGCCGCGGCGTCACGCCTCCGCCATGAGCGGCGGCAGTTCGCGGCCCCTGAACTCGAAGGAGAGCTCGACGAAGAAGGTCGACCCCTTGCCCGGCTCGCTCGCCAGGCCGACCGTGGCGTTGAGCATCTGGGCGAGCTCGCGGCAGATGGCCAGCCCCAGCCCGGTGCCGGAGTGCTCGCGCGTGGTGCTGGCGTCCACCTGCCGGAACTTCTCGAAGATCGTGTCCTGCATGTCGAACGGGATGCCCGGACCGCGATCCTGCACTTCGATCCGCACGCCGGCGGCGCCGTCGGAGCGGGCCACGCGCTCCGCGGCGATGGTCACCGCGGACTCCTCGGGCGAGAACTTGATGGCGTTGGAGAGGAAGTTGTAGAGGATCTGCTGGAGCTTGCCGGGATCCGTCTCCACCGTGGGCAACCCGCCCGGCACGCGCGCCTCGATCTCGATCCGGCGCGCCGCCGCCTGCGGGCGCATGATGGTGACGATCCCCTCCACGAGGTCGGAGACGCTCGTCGGCTCGATGGCCACCTCCATGCGGCCGGCCTCGATCTTGGCCATGCTCAGCAGCTCGTTGATCATGTCCAGCAGCGACCGGCCGCTGGAGAGGATGTGGCCGATGTAGCGCCGGCGCTTCGGGTCCGCCGTGGTGTCGTTGCGGGCCAGTTCGTCGAGCAGCTCCGCGAAGCCGATGATGGAGTTGAGCGGCGTGCGCAGCTCGTGGCTCACGTTCGCCAGGAACTCGCTCTTGAGCCGATTCGACTCGTAGAGGCCCACGTTCGCCTCGGAGAGCTCGCCGAGCTTGAGATCCAGGCTCTCGTTGATGGCCCGGAGCTGCCGCTGCGCCTGTTCGAACTGGTCGAGCATGGCGTTGAACGACTCGCTGAGGCGCTGGAACTCGTCCGCCGTGCGGATGGCGCTGCGGGCGCCGATCTCGCCGCGCCGCACCTTCTCCACCGTGTCGCGCAGGCGCCGCACGGGTCGCAGCAGGTCGCGGCGGACGAGCAGCAGGTAGATCGCGGCGAGGGCCGCCACCGCAAGCCCCCCGCTCGCCAGGAACCAGATGCGCTTGGCCCGCACCAGGGCGGCGCTCTCGGCCGCGGGGCGATCCAGCACCAGGATCGCCTCCACGGGATCGTCCGGCGTGGCCGGCAGCGACGGCGGCCGAAGGTCGCATGCCCGCCCCTCCTTGAGCGCCTCCAGCGCACTGCGGCGGATGGCGCGGAGCGACCGCTCGATCGGCTTCCCGTCCACTTCGCGCTCCTCGAGGAGCTCGAAGAGCTCGCCTTCCTTGCGGAAGCGAGCCATCGCCTCGGCCATGGTTCCGCCGCCGGTCTCGATCGACTCGTTGGTCACCAGCCGCAGCGAGGACTCCGTCCGCCCGCCCGATTCCCCGTAGGTGCGCACCAGCTCGCGGAATTCCGTGCGGCGCGTCTCCCGCACCAGCTGCTCCGCCGCGATCCACGGAACCGCCATCGCCCCGGCCATGATCCCCATGGAGGCGATCGTGAAGACGACCGCGGTGCGATTGACCAGCGAGATCCTCCGCGCCACGCGGGCAGGATAGCGGGTGGCGTGCGCGCAGGTCCGTGCGTCGGCCCCGGCAGCCCTCGTTGAAGCCGTGAGTGGGCACGACCGCGCGTCGGCCTCGGCGGCCCGCGAGCGGAGTCGACTGCGAGGCGGTGCAGCG
>CAZSVT010000090.1:0-10840 GCA_964610365.1 uncultured Isosphaeraceae bacterium | reverse complement strand
TGGAGCGCCTCGGGCGCCTCACCGGGACCGTGGGCTGCGTCAGCGCCCGGACCTGGATGTACGCCCCCAACGCCGAACAGGCGGTGGACCTGGTGGCCGTGGTGCGCAGCGGCGAGATGAGCGACGCCGAGCGACGCGCCGCGAACTCCGCGCTCGCCGCCAGCGCCTCCTCGATCGAGACGGCGGTCCTGCAGGCCCTCGATGCCGCGATCGACTCGCAGTCGAGGATCGAGCGGCTGCAGGGAGAGCTCTTCAAGCCCAACGCCTCCACCGACGACCAGGTGCGCGCCGCCGGCGAGTGGCAGCGGAGGAGCGCCGAGATCATGAGCGCCGCGAAGAAGGCCGGCGAGGCGCGCGCGGCGGCGAACCAGGCGGCCCTCGACGCGGTGCTCGCGGCGGTGCAGGAGGAGACGCGCAACGACCTCCATCGGCGCTGGAGCCAGGCCGGCTATCCCACCGTCTTCCACGATCCCGGCGCCCACTTCGCCACCTTCCGCAGGGTGGAGCGGCTGCCCACGCTCACCCCCGAGCAGTCCGCGCAGGTGCAGGCGGCGCTCGAGGAGTACCGAACGGCCTACGACATCGCCTGCGACGCGATGCTCGCCGCGTCGCTCAAGCCGATGCCGGAGATGAAGGACGGGCAGATGGGCACCGAGTACTGGATGGCCATCCAGGACCGGGAGCGCACGATCGCCCGGATGCGCTTCGAGCGCGACGAGACCTCCGCCCGCGCCGCCTCGAAGCTGCGGCAGATCCTCACCCCCGAGCAGCTCAAGGAGTTCCGCACGCTCGCCGACCCGTCGAAGACGAAGGCGGGCGGTGCGCGACCCTGGTGATCGCGTCGACGACGCAGCCATGGCCGGCTCCTGCATCCTCGCCCTCGACCAGGGCACCAGCAGTTCGCGATCCATCGTCTTCGACGGCGACGGTCGCGTCCTCGCCTCGTGTCGGCGCGAGTTCCACCAGCACTTCCCCCGCGCCGGCTGGGTGGAGCACGACGCCGACGAGATCTGGTCGACGCAGCTGGCCACGGCGCGCGAGGCGCTGGCCCAGTCCGGCCGCGGCGCCGGCGATCTCGCCGCCATCGGCATCACCAACCAGCGCGAGACGACGGTGCTCTGGGAGCGGTCGAGCGGCCGACCGGTGGCGCACGCGGTGGTGTGGCAGGATCGACGGACCACGGAGGAGATCGAACGGCTCCGCGCCGCCGGCGTCGAGCCGATGGTGACGGCGCGGACCGGGCTGGTGCTCGATCCGTACTTCTCCGCCACGAAGATCGCGTGGCTGCTCGACCATGTGCGCGGCGCGCGGGCCCGCGCGGAGCGCGGCGAGCTGGCGGCGGGCACGATCGATGCGTGGCTCCTCTGGAAACTGACGGGCGGGCGAAGCCATTCCATCGAGATCGGCAACGCCTCGCGCACGCTGCTCCTGGACATCCGGCGCGGTGCCTGGGACGAGGAGCTGCTGCGGCTCTTCCGCGTGCCGCGCGAGGTGCTCCCGGGCGTGACGCCGAGCGAAGGCGAGCACGGCCTCGCGGCGGCGGAGCACCTGGGCGCGGAGGTGCCGATCCTGGGCGTGGCGGGCGATCAGCAGGCGGCGCTCTTCGGTCAGCTCTGCCTGCGGCCCGGCATGGCCAAGTGCACCTACGGCACCGGCTGCTTCATGCTGGAACATGCGGGAACCGAGCCGATCACCAGCCGGGCCCGGCTGCTCTCGACCATCGCCTGGCAGCGGCGCGGCGCGCCGATCGAGTACGCGCTCGAGGGGAGCGTCTTCACCGGCGGCAGCGCCATCCAGTGGCTGCGCGACGGGCTGGGCATCATCTCGACGTCCTCCGAGGTGAACGAACTGGCGCGGCAGGTGCCCGACGCCGGCGGCGTCACGATCGTTCCCGCGTTCACCGGCCTCGGCGCCCCGTACTGGGATCCGGAGGCGCGGGGCGTGATCGTGGGCATCACGCGCGGCACCTCGCGCGCCCACCTGGCGCGGGCGACGCTCGAGGCGATCGCCTTCCAGGTGAACGATCTCCACGACGCGATGGTGGAGGACCTGGACCGCCCGGCCACCGAGCTGCGCGTGGACGGCGGCGCCAGCGCCAGCGACGGGCTCATGCAGTTCCAGGCGGATCTCCTGGGCGTGCGCGTGGAGCGGCCGAAGGACCTGGAGAGCACCGCGCGCGGCGCCGCGATGCTCGCCGGGCTCGGCGCCGGGCTCTGGAAGGGACCCGAGGAGCTGGCCTCGCAGCGCCAGGTCGACCGGAGCTTCAGTCCGTCGATGTCGCGCGACGAGCGCGCCCGACGGCTGGCGCAGTGGCATCGGGCGGTGGAACGGTCCCGCGGCTGGGCGCAAGGCGGTGGATCGTGAGCGGCGCCCCGGAGGCGCGGTGCGATCGCGACGCCGACCTGGCCGCGCTGGAGCGCGAGCGCTTCGACTGCCTGGTGATCGGCGGCGGCGCGACGGGCCTGGGCGTGGCGGTCGACGCCGCATCGCGCGGATGGCGCACGGCCCTGGTGGAGGCGCACGACCTGGCGAAGGGGACGAGCAGCCGCTCCACCAAGCTGGTGCACGGCGGCGTGCGCTACCTGGAGCAGCTCGACCTGGCGCTGGTGCGCGAGGCGCTGCACGAGCGCGGGCTGATGGCCCGCAACGCCCCGCACCTGGTCCACGACCTGCGCTTCGTGGTGCCTCGGTACTCGTGGTGGGAGGCGCCCTTCTACGGCGCCGGGCTCAAGCTCTACGACGCGCTGGCCGGTTCGCTCAACCTCGCCCCCAGCCGGCTCCTCTCGCGCGAGGAGACGATCGCCGCCATCCCGAACGTGCAGCGGGAGGGGCTCCTCGGCGGCGTCGAGTACCACGACGGGCAGTTCGACGATGCGCGGATGGCCGTCACGCTGGCCCGCACCGCGGCCGACCACGGCGCCGTGATCGTCACGCGCTGCCGCGTCACGGGACTCCGCCGCCGCGACGGGCGCGTGGTCGGCGTCGAGGCGTTCGACGAGGAGTCCTCGCGGACGCTCGCCGTGGAGGCGCGCTGCGTGGTGAACGCCGCCGGCGTCTTCGCCGACTCGATCCGGCGCATGGAGCACGCGGAGGCGGCGCCGGTGGTGGAGCCGGCGCAGGGCGTGCACCTGGTGCTCTCGCGCGACTTCCAGCCCGGCGGCAGCGCGATCATGGTGCCGCACACCGACGACGGGCGCGTCCTCTTCGTGATCCCGTGGCACGGCCGGGTGATCGTGGGCACCACGGACACGCCGATGCCCGAGCCCACCATCGAGCCCCGGGCGATGGAGGAGGAGATCGACTTCATCCTCCGCAACGCCGCCCGCTACCTGGAGCGCGATCCGGCGCGATCCGATCTCCTGAGCGTCTTCGCGGGGCTGCGCCCGCTGGTCCACGCGGGCGGTCGCGGCGCCGGGGGGCCGTCGAAGTCGGTCAGCCGCAACCACGAGATCTTCCTCGGGCCGGGCGGCATGGTGACGATCGTCGGCGGCAAGTGGACCACCTACCGGCGGATGGCGGAGGACACGCTCGACCGCGCCGTGAAGGAGGGCCTGCTCGATCCGCGGCCGTGCCGCACCCACGAGCTGCCGCTGCACGGCGCGGCGGCGGCGGAGCGCGACCCGGATCGCGAGTGGCTGGGCGTGCTGGGCTCGGACCGGCCGGCGTTCGAACGGCTGCTCCAGGAGCGGCCGGAGTTCCGCGAACCGCTGCATCCGAGGCTGCCGGGCGTCCTCGGGATGGCGGCGTGGGCGGTGCGGCAGGAGTGGGCGCTCCGCGTGGAGGACGTCCTTTCGCGAAGGACGCGCTCCCTCCTCCTCGACGCCCGCGCGGCGATGGAATGCGCGGAACGCGTGGCTCGGGTGATGGCCCGCGAGCGCGGGCTCGGCGGCGACTGGGTCTCCGACGAAGTGCTGGCCTTCACCGGACTCGCGCGCGGCTACCTTCCGTCCACCGGCGCGTCCCGCATGCCGCCGCCGCGCCGCGACGAGCGCGATCGCGGATCGGAGTAGACTCGCGCCATGACCCCGTTCGCCGGCGAATGGATCGGCACGGCGCTCTTCGTGCTGCTGGGCAACTCGGTGCAGGCCAATGCGCTCCTCGGGCGAACGAAGGGCGAGTCGGGGGAATGGCCGTGGCTGCTGGTGGCCACCGGATGGGCGATGGCGCTCTTCGCGGCCGGCGCGATCGTCGCCGCGTCGGGCGGCGCCCACCTGAATCCCGCCGTGACGATGGCCCACTGGCAGCGCGGCGCCATCGGTCCCGGCGAAGCGGCCACGCTCATCGGCGGCCAGTTCCTCGGCGCCGCGATCGGCGCGGTGCTGGTCTACCTGCTCTTCCTGCCGCACTGGGGTCGCACCGACGATCCAGGCCGCAAGCTCGCCTGCTTCGCGAACGCCCCCGCGGTGCGGGCGCCGATCGCGAACCTGCTGGGCGAGGCGGTGGGAACCTTCGTGCTGGTCCTGGGAATCCTGGTCGTCCGGGACGCCGCGATCAC
The DNA here is from genome assembly GCA_964610365.1 of uncultured Isosphaeraceae bacterium. Classification (GTDB taxonomy): domain Bacteria; phylum Planctomycetota; class Phycisphaerae; order Phycisphaerales; family SM1A02; genus VGXK01. The sequence goes on along the minus strand of CAZSVT010000090.1, from coordinate 6,345 downwards.
CCCCGCCGCGGGCAGCGTGCCGAGTTCGATGCAGGCGGTGGCGTCGGTGGAGGTGCACATGGGCGCGCTGGGCGCCCTTCCGGCGGCGCTCCTCCTCTGGGCGGTGGCGATGGGACTCGGCGGATCGGTGGGCGTGGGATTCAATCCGGCGCGGGATCTCGCGCCGCGCCTCGTCCACGCGATCGTGCCGATCCGCGGCAAGGGTCCCAGCGACTGGTCGTATGCGTGGATCCCCGTCGTCGGTCCGCTGCTGGGCGCCGCGGCCGCCGCGGCGGTGGCCGCGGGGTGGCCGCGATGACGCGCCGCGCGCGGACGGTCGCGATCCTGTTCGTCGCCGTGGCGACGGCGTCGATGGCGGCGCCGTCGTCGTCGACGCCGCCGAGCGCCCCGGTCTCGGCGCCGCCCGCGGGACCGCCCGCCGCGCCGCCCGCCGGGGCGCCGCCCGGCGCGCCGCCGCACGGCGCCGAGCCGGCGGCGCAGCAGGTTCCGTGGCCCATCGTGATGGGCCTGCGCGCGCTCAACGTGGAGAGCCGCATCCCGGTGCTCGATCGAGTGGTGCTCGTCTCCGACGAGGCGACGTACCTGGACGAGGTCTCGCGCTGGAGTCCGGCCGGCCAGTGGCCCGTGCTCTTCGAGGAGCGCCGATTCGCGCCGCGATTCATCCGGGCGTTCAAGCCGAAGGAGGTGCTGCGGCGCACCGACAAGGCGGCGCCGCTCCCGGAGGATCCGATGGAGCGACGCGCCCTCCTCGAGCGCACGCTGGCGCGGATGTGGGGAATGGATTCGCCGCAGGCCACGCCGCTCAAGGCCTTCCAGGCGGTCCGACTGGAACCGCCGGGCATGGTCATCACGCGCAGCGGCGATCCCGCGTGGGTGGCGGCCATCGCCCTGGCCGGAGGTCGCGGGCAGCTCCTGGGGTTCGCCGACGGGTCATGGGGATCGCCGTCGGACACCATGGACGCCGCCACCTTCGCCAAGCTGGCGGCGGTGGTCACCGATCTCTTCCGCGACTCGGGCGTGCCCTGGTCCGAGCTCGGCGACCCGCTGGATGCGTGCACGCTCTGCATGGCGACGGCGTCGCGATGCACGCCGACGCTCGACCCGTCGCTGCGCTTCTCCGCCCCCGGCGCGCCGCCGACCAAGCCCACCGATCCGCTCGCGGTCACCGACTGCCTCGGCCGTCACGCCGACGGTCGCCGATTCGCCGTCTGTTCCACCATCTGGGGCGACGCCCCGCGCTGCGCGGCGGCGGCGATGAGCAGCCTCTTCCTCGAGCGCGCGAGCTTCACCTTCGTGAATTCCTACGGCGAGTCGGGGGACGCGTCGCCCTTCGGCGTGGCGTCGGTGGAGGAGCGCTTCGAGCCGCTCGGCTACCGGATCGACGTCATGGTCGGCCCGAACGCCACGCTGCGCGCCTGGCAGCGCTTCGGCGCCGGCGGCATGAACACCGACGCCCTCTTCGTGAACTCCAGCGGCGACTGCTTCAACTTCGACCTCGGGACGCCGGGGCGCACGCCGCCGGAGAATCGCGGCCACGCCCTGGATGTCCCCGTGCTCGATGTTCCGCTGGCGCTCCAGTTCGTGCACAGCTTCTCGATGGAGTCGCCCGGGAATCCCGCCACCATCGGCGCCCGCTGGCTCGATCACGGCGTCTACGCCGGCGTGGGCTCGGTCTTCGAGCCGTTCATGTCGGCGTTCGTGCCCCCGATGGACATGATGGAACGCCTGGCCGCCGGCATTCCGTTCCTGGTGGCGGCCCGGCAGTTCAACGGACCCTTCGCCGTGCCGTGGCGGATCATGACCTTCGGGGATCCGCTGATGCTGGCCACGCCGCCGTCGAAGCCGCGTCGGCACCGCGTGCCCCCGGACCAGGGCGAACCGCGCACGCTCGTTCCTCCGGGCGCGCGGGCGCTGGCCAGCGTGCGCGACCGCGCCGCCGAAGCGCTCCGCGCCTGCAAGAGCGAGCCGGCGCCGTCCAGCTACGAACGGGCCTTCCTGGAGCTCGAGTGGCTCGGTGACGACGCGATCACGGGCAACCTGTGGCAGATCGCCGCGGCCGCCGGACCTTCGCCCGGTGGCGCCCGCGCGGCGCTGGGCGCGCTGTACCGCATGCGCGACACGGACGCGTTCCTTGCCGCCTTCCGCGCCCTTCCCGAGCCGGACGGCGATGCCCTGGACATGCTCTGGGGCCTCATGACGCCGCGCCTCTCGGTGCTCGATGCCGCGGAGATCGCCGACCTCCTGGCGAAGTGGCCTCGTCCGTCGGCGCCGCAGGTGGATCTCGCGCGCCTGGCGCCGGCGATGGCCCGCCTGCGCGGCACGGCCGCGGCGCGGGCCATGCTGCTGCGCGCGTCCGAACAGGCGAAGGATCCCCAGGTCCGCGACGCGCTGCGTCAGGCGGCCGGGGCCTTCTGACGCTCGGGCGGAGGCGCCGACGCGGGTGGGGTGGCGGGCGGCGCGCCCGCCGGCGCGGGATTCGCCGGTCCCTCGCGCGGAGCCGGATCGGCGGCCGAAGGATCCGACGCGGCGTTCGGTCGAGTCGCGCGGTTCCTGCCGCCGCGGAGGCGCTCGACGAGTCGTGGCGTGCAGGTGGCGGGATCGAAGTCGAGCGTGGAGCAGGTGCCGTCGGGCGTGCAGGTCTCCGCCAGTTCGCAGGCCGCCGACAGCATGGCCAGGCAGCCGACGAGCGTGGGATGGAGGCGATCGCGCTGGACGATGGCTCCGTCCTGCCCGCAGTTCCAGGTGCGGCCGCGGATGACCACGGAGTCGCCTCCGTCGAGGGTGGGCACCAGGTGGGAGAGATGCAGGATGCGCACGTTCGGGCGCGTGGAGGCCCACTCGGCGATGCGGGCGTTGAGTCGGGCGAGCGTCTTCTGCTGCGGCACCTGCTCGCGCGAGAGCAGCCGACCGATCGAGTCGCGCATGTCGGGGAAGTCGCCGAGGACCACGGGCACGCCCAGCGCCACCACGCGGTCGGCCTGCCGCAGACCCTCCTCCAGGAGTTCCAGCCGTTCATCCTCGTTGGCCAGCGGGAGGCCGCGGATGTTGGCGGTGCCGTAGCCGTACCAGAAGAAGAAGTCCACGCCGATCACCACCGTCGGCTTGAACCGGAGCACGCGATCGACCTCGGATCGTCCGGTGTTCAGCGGATCGCTGAAGAAGAAGATCGACCCGTGGCGGCTCACCACGATCGGCTTCGAGCAGGAAGCCAGGAGCAGGTCGCCGAGATCCGTGGCCAGGATCTCGCGCGGGGCGCCGTCCGCGGCCGGCGCGTCCACGCGCACGCCGAAGCCGGCGGTGGCGCTGGCGCCGATCAGCCCCACGCGACGGAAGATGGGCGAGACGGCCGGCTCGCGCGCGGCGGGATCCGCTCCGGGGTCCGGCTTCGCGGAGGGCGCGGCGGGCGCCGGAGGAGCCGCCGGAGCCCCGGCGCTCCCGGAGCCTGCCGGCGCGGCGGCGGCGCCTGTCGAAGTCCGGGTCGGCGCCGCGACGGGAGCCGCATCGTCGAGCGGCCGCGCCGACGGGACGGCGGCGCCGAGCGCGGAGACGAGGGCCAGGGCGATCGTCGTCGCCAACGGCATGGAACGGTGAACGGCGAAGCGAGGCTTCATGTGCGTCCTTGCGAGGAGGATCGAGGAGTGCGGCGCGAGCCCGGGTCGCCGATTCTAGCCGTGCCGCGATCGCCGTCGTCGCGTCGATCGAACTGCTGGCGTGCCCACGACCACGCCGCCACCGTGCGCGGGAATCCCACCGTGTTCATGCCCAGCAGGATCGCCTGATCGATCTCGCGCCGCGACGCCCCGTGCTGCAGCGCGCGCCGCACATGGCTGCGCAGCGCCGACTCCAGTCCCGCGCCCACGCAGATCCCGATCTTGACGAGGGCCATGACGCGGGCGTCGAGCGGACCGGCGCGCTCGACGGCGCGGGCGATGCGCTCGTGGGCGGCGCCGAGCTCCGGATGGAGGTCGACGAAGGCGCGGTAGGTCCCGGGGAGCCGGCCGCCGACGGGCGGCGCCGGCGCGGCGCGGGATCCCGACTCCGGCGCGGCGCGGACACGCGGCTTGAGCGCGCCGCGGGATCTCGTCCGCGGCTCGGCAGGGGACCCAGACGCCGCGGCGACGGAGGTCTTGGAACGGGATTCGCGGCGGGTGGCCATGGCGGAAGCTCCGGGGTCAGCGGATCGGCGCCGCCTGGAGCGACGCGAGATCCTCGGGGGCGTTGACGTTGACGGCGCGGGCCGCGTCGATCGGCACGATCACGATCCGCAGCTCGGCGAGCGCCGCGTGGAGCGGCGGCGATCGCGGGGTCTCGGCTCCGGCCGCGTCCCGTCGCGGGGCGTCGCCGCCGCGCCGCCTCGCCTCGATCCCGACGCGCACCGCATCGAGCCCGGGCGCCACGGCGGGTTCGGTGAGGCGCGCGAGCGGTGCCAGGGCGCTCCGCCGGTAGAGCGCGATGCATGGTTCGAGGTGATCGCGCCGTTCCGCCGCGTCATCCGCACGGGGGCCCGCGGCCGCCACCACCGCGTCGGCGCCGGGATCGGCGATGCCCGCCTCCACGAGCGCGCGGATCGACGCGCGGTCGATGCGCGGAAGATCACCGGAGAGGACCAGGATCGATGCCGGCGCCGCCTCGAGCGCCGCCACGATGCCGCCCGCGGGACCCAGTCCCGGGCACCGCTCCTCGATCACGCGCGCGAAGCGGGACGCCACCTCCGGGGCGCAGCGGCCCACCGCCCACGGCTCCGCGCCCAGCACGGCGCGCAGCACGCGCCGGGGCTGGTCCACGAGTCGTTCGCCGCCCTCGTCTCCGCGCCAGGCGGCCAGGAGCTTGTCGGCGCCGAAGCGACGACTGCGTCCGCCGACGAGGACCACGGGCTGGATCGATTCGCTGCTCATGCACTCGGCCTGCGCCGGGCGCCGACGGCGCCGGGGTGACGCCGGGCGGCGCCGCGGTCGCCACGCGGCGTCGATCGTACGCGCCGAGGGGCTCCGGTACGCTCCGCGCGTGAAGAGGATTTCGCTCCCGCGCAGCGCCGGCGGTTGGCGCTCCATCTGGTACACGATCGCCGCGGCCCGGCGCGTGGGCGGCATCCGCCGCATGATCGCGGCGCTGCGGAGCCGCAATGCGTGCAAGACCTGCGCCCTGGGCATGGGCGGCCAGCAGGGCGGCATGCGCAACGAAGCGGGCCGCTTCCCCGAGGTCTGCAAGAAGTCGGTGCAGGCGATGGCCGCGGACATGGCGGGACGCCTGCGCCCCGGCTTCTTCGACGAGTTCACCCACGAGCGCCTGGCGCGCCTCACGCCGCGGGAACTCGAGGCCGCCGGCCGCATCGTGGAACCGCACGCCTCCGGGCCCGGCGACGATCGCTACCGACCCGTCTCCTGGGACGAGGCGCTCGACCGCATCGCCCGGCGCATGCGCGAGACGGACCCCGACCGGAGCTTCTTCTACTTCAGCGGCCGCTCCTCGAACGAGGCGGCGTTCCTCCTGCAGATGGTGGCGCGCCTCTACGGCACGAACCATGTGAACAACTGCTCCTTCTTCTGCCACCAGGCCTCCGGCGTCGCCCTGACCAGCGTGCTGGGGAGCGGCACGGCCACCGTCTCCCTGGAAGATCTCGACGGCTGCGACTTCGCGATGGTGCTGGGCGCGAATCCCGCCTCGAACCATCCGCGGCTGATGCGCACGCTCATGGAGGTGCGCCGTCGCAGAGGCGAGGTGGTGGTGGTGAATCCGCTGCGCGAGGTGGGTTTGGTGAACTTCAAGGTGCCCTCCGACGCGCGGAGCCTGCTCCTCGGTTCGCCGATCGCCAGCGAGTTCGTGCAGCCGCACATCGGTGGCGACATCGCCTTCATGTACGGCGTGGCCAAGGGGCTGCGGGCGCGCGGGGCGGTGGACGAGGCGTTCATCGGTCGGGCCACGGAGGGATGGGACTCCCTGCGCGACGCCATCGACGCCCTCGATTGGCCGTCGATCGAGCAAGGGAGCGGCGTGCCGCGCGCCACCATGGAGCGCGTGGCGGAGCGCTACGCGGCCGCGAAGGCGGCGGTCTTCTGCTGGACGATGGGCATGACGCACCATCGGCACGGCGTCGACAACGTGCGCATGATCGCGAACCTGGCCCTCATGCGCGGCATGGTGGGGCGACCCTCGGCGGGGCTCCTCCCGCTGCGCGGCCATTCGAACGTGCAGGGCGTGGGTTCGATGGGCGCCACGCCGGCGCTCAAGCAGCAGGTCTTCAAGGCCCTCGAGGCGCGGCTCGGTGCGAAGCTCCCCACGGGCGAGGGCATGGACACCCTCGCCTGCGTGCGCCGCGCGGGCTCGGGCGGCGTGGACCTGGCGCTG
>CAZSVT010000089.1:0-10872 GCA_964610365.1 uncultured Isosphaeraceae bacterium | reverse complement strand
CACGCTCACCAGCGGTCGAAGCAATCTGACGGCCGGCGCCGCGGCCTTCGTGGACGGCCGCCTGGGGATGGCCGGCCCGTTCGGGCGCTGGGTGGTTCCCGAGTATCGGCGCATCCGCGACTTCGAGTGGGACTTCGCGCCGCTCCCGCGCGCCGCGGGGCGCGGACCGTCCAACATCGTGCTCACGGTGGCATGGGGCATGTCGCCACAATGCCGCCACAAGGAGGAGGCGTGGGCCCTCATCCGCTGGCTCGCCGGTCCGCGCGTGCAGGCGGAGCAGTCGCGACTGGGGCTCGCCGTGCCGGCCATCCGCGCGGTGGCCGAGAGCGACGCCTTCCTGGATCCGTCGCTTCCTCCCGCCAACGATCGCGGCTACATCGAGGCGGCGCTCCACGCCGAGCCGCTCGACTGGCCGCCGGACCCCCGCTTCGACGACCTCCTCTCCAACCGGCTCGACGCCTCGCTCAAGACGGGAAGCCTGAGCGTGGCGCAGGGCGCCGCGGAAGTGGAGCGACTCTGGGCCGACACGCTGGCCTCGCCCATCTCCGCCGACGCCACGCGCACCAGACCCCGCATGCCCTGGGGCGCGCTCCTGGTGGGAGGCGCCGTGGCGCTGGTGGCGGCGGCGATCGCGGCGGGGTTCATCCTGCGCCGCGGGGCGCTCTCTCCCGGAGCGCGACGCGAGGAGCGCGCCGGAATCCTCATCGCCTCGCCGTGGATCATCGGCTTCCTGCTCTTCATGGCGGGACCGATCGCCATGTCGCTCCTCCTCTCGCTCACCCGGTGGAACGGCATCTCGCCGATCGAGGAGGCTCGATGGATCGGCGCCGGGAACTACCTGCAGATGCTCTTCCACGACGAGCGCCTGCGGACGAGCGCGCTCGTCACGCTGTACTACATCGTGGTGGCGGTTCCCGGCGGACAGCTCCTGGCGCTGGGGGCGGCCCTCCTCATGAGCCGCGAGCTGCGCGGCGTGCCGTTCTTCCGCGCCGCGTGGTACCTGCCCAGCGTGCTCGCCGGCGTGGGCGTGGCCGTCCTGTGGCGCTGGATCTTCGACGCCGAGCACGGACTTCTCAACCATGCGCTCGCGCCGATCCTGGGCCTCGTGAGGTTGGCGCCGCCCGACTGGCTGGAACGCGATGCCGCCCTCTTCGGCCCGCCCGCGTTCGCGCTGATGAGCTTCTGGTCGATCGGCGCCAGCATGATGATCTATGTCGCGGGGCTCCAGAACATTCCCGAGGAGCTGCACGAGGCGGCGGAGATCGACGGCGTGCGTCCATGGCGCCGACTCCTCCTGGTGACGCTGCCCATGCTCGGTCCGGTGATCGTCTTCAACACGCTCATGTCGCTCATCGGGTCGTTCCAGGTCTTCACGCAGGCGTTCGTGATGACCGCCGGCGGACCCGAGGACCTCACGCGCTTCTTCGTCCTCTACCTCTACAACCAGGGCTTCGAGTACTACGAGATGGGCTACGCCTCGGCCCTGGCGTGGGTGCTCCTGGCGGTGGTGATGGCGGTCACGGTGCTCCTCCTCCGGTCGAGCCGGCGGTTCCTCCACCAGGAAGCGCCGTCGCGATGAGCCGCGGTCGCCCACGCTCCCCGCTCCACGCGGCGGCCACCGTCGCGGCGCTCGTGCTGGGCACGCTGGTCATGCTGGCGCCGCTGGCGTGGATGCTCCTGGTGTCGCTCCAGGACGAGACGGGCGCGCTGCGGGCCACGGTGACCGCGGATCCCCGGGCGCTCGTTCCGCGCGATCCGCAATGGAGCAACTACGCCGAGAGCCTGCGCAGCATGGGCTCCCGGCCCTGGGTGGGGTTTCTCGACGCCCTCGCGAACACGATCATCGTGACCGCGCTCGTCACCGCCGGCACGGTGCTGAGTTCGAGCTTCGTGGCCTTCGCGATGGCGCGGCTGCGCTTCCGCGGGCGGGAGCCGCTCTTCCTGCTCATGCTGGCCACGATGATCCTGCCGTCGCAGGTGACGCTCATCCCCCTCTTCCTCCTCTTCCGCGGGCTCGGCTGGATCGACACGCTCCTGCCGCTGGTGATCCCGGCGTTCTTCGGCAGCGCGTTCTTCATCTTCCTCTACCGGCAGTTCATCGTGCAGATCCCCGAGGCCCTCTTCGAAGCGGCGCGCCTGGACGGACTCTCGTGGCTGGGGCTCTGGTGGTGCGTCGTCCTTCCGCTCTGCCGACCGGTGACGGCCATCTGCGTCGTCTTCACCTTCATCTTCGTGTGGAACGACTTCCTCGCCCCGCTCGTGTACCTTCACAGCACGGAGGAGGCGACCCTCAGCGTGGCCCTCAACAGCTTCCGCAACCAGTACGGCGGCGTGAACCGGCTCCACCTGCTGATGGCGGCGAGCCTGGCCACGATGATCCCGTGCATCGTGCTCTTCGTGGCGGCGCAGCGTCAGTTCGTGCGCGGTCTCGGCGCCGGGGCGGTGAAGGGATGAGTTCGCTCCTCGTCCGCGACGCGGTGAAGGTCTATCCCGGGGGCGTCCGGGCCGTCGATCGCGTGTCGCTGGAGGTGCGCGACGGCGAGTTCGTGGTCCTGGTCGGCCCCAGCGGCTGCGGCAAGAGCACGCTCCTGCGCCTCATCGCGGGCCTGGAGGAGTTCACCGAGGGCTCCCTGCGCATCGGCGACCGCGACGCCACGCATCTCCCCGCGCGGCAGCGCGACATCGCGATGGTCTTCCAGAACTACGCCCTCTACCCGCACATGGACGTGCGTCGGAACCTGGCGTTCGGGCTGCTGCAGCGCCGGCGCCACCGCGGCCTCGGCTCGTTCTTCGGCCAGGCCCGGCGCGCCCGTCGCGAGGAGCTCGCGGCGATCGACCGACGCGTGGACCGCGCCGCCTCGATGCTGGGACTGGAGGCGATGCTCGACCGGCGCCCCTCGCAGCTTTCCGGCGGCCAGCGGCAGCGCGTGGCGCTCGGGCGGGCCCTGGTGCGGGAACCGAGCGTCTTCCTCTTCGACGAGCCCCTCTCGAACCTCGACGCCAAGCTGCGGCACGAGATGCGCACCGAGCTGCGGATCCTCCACCGACAGCTCGGCGCCACCATGATCCATGTGACGCACGACCAGGAGGAGGCGATGAGCCTGGGCGATCGCATCGTGGTGATGCGCGGCGGCCGGGTGATGCAGGCGGGGCCGCCGTCGGAGCTCTACCGCACGCCGGCCAACCGCTTCGTCGCGGGATTCGTTGGCAGCCCGGCGATGAACTTCGCCGAGGGGACGCTGCGCCGCGAGAGCGGTCGACTCCGCTTCGCGCACGGCGCGTCCACGCTCGACCTGCCGGAGGCCGCGATCGCCGGAATCCCCTCGGCGTCCTCGTCCGGCATCGGAGGCGCGGCATCGAGCGGGGAGCCGGTGGTCCTGGGCATTCGACCGGAGCACCTGGCCCCGGCGGGCGCCGGCGATGCCGCGGGCGCTCTCACCCTCCCGGCGCGCGTGGAGGCGGTGGAATTCCTCGGCGACCGCGCGGATCTCCTCCTCCACACGCCGCTCGGCCGCTGGACCATGCGCACCGCCGCGTCGACGGCGCCGCGCGAGGGCGCCGAAACGAGCGTCGCCCTCGACGCCGGCGCGGTTCACTTCTTCCGCACCGGCGCCGAGGGCGAGCGCCTCTAGTCTTCGGGAGTTGTCGGGCGGGTCAGATCGGGCAGTCGCCCCAGCCGCCCAGCAGCGTGCCAAGGTCGTCGCCGTCCACCTGGCCGTCGTGATTGAAGTCGGCTTCGGCGATTCCGCAGATCTCGCCCCACGATCCCAGCAGCGTGCCGAGGTCGTCGCCGTCCACCTTGCCGTCTCCGTTGAAGTCCGCCGGGCAAGTGTCGGGGGGCGCGCCGACCACGAAGTACTGATCTCCGGCGACGGTGCCGAAGTCGATCGTCCGCACATCCACCCAGTTGCAACTGTCGGGCCCGCAGGAGAGGTTGGGGAGCCCGTTCACGCCGCCCAGCACCTGGTTGGACATGTAGTCGTGGCCGCCTCCGTTGATGAACGCGCACACCTTGATGGGACCGCTGCCGTAGCCCAGCAGCGACAACGGAATGGCCACCTCGACGCCGGTCGCGACGCCGTCGCCGCAGGCCGGACCCGGCTCGCCGCCCGGAACGCCCGCGACGTTGGAGTTGTTGATCGCCGCGAGGACGCCCAGCGGAGACTCGATGACCGCGCCGTCGCCGCAGGTCCCGAGGTACGCGCCCGGGCCGCCGCCCTCGGGCAGCAGCTGCGCGCCGTTGGCGTAGAAGGCGAAGATCCCCAGCTCATCCGGGTTGCCGCAGGTGAAGCTCAACCAGAACGAGGCCTCGAAGCCCTCGTCGAACTTCAGGCCCGGATTCGCTTCGTCCAGGAAGCCCATGCGGTTGAGGCCGTTGAAGTCCACGTCGGCGTTGTCGCCGCGAAGCTGGTTCTGGCCGCCGATGCCCGCATCGATGAAGACCTCGAGCTTGTTCCAGTTGCTCTGGAGGTTGCCCGCCAGCACGAGGTAGAGGAAGCCGCCGTCGAGGTCGAGGAAGGCGTAGCCGGCATCCAGTTCCGAGCCGTTGCACCAGCCGGTCTGGCCGTCGGTCGCGTCGCCGAAGCCGGTGGTGGAATTCTGCACCACCAGCGCACTGCCGTACTTGGCGTCGGCGGTGCCGTCGATGACGATCAGGTTCTCGGCAACCGCCATCGCCGTGAAGGCTCCGACGGCGGAAGCGGCTGCAAGCATTCGTCGCATGGTTCTCTCCTCAGGGATTCGTGTTCTGCCCGACGCGCCGCGCGGTGACGACCGCGGACGGTCCGGCGGGAATCGTACCGGCAGATCGCCGCGAATCCATGCCTCCGGTGGCGCGGTGATGCGCCGTGGGAGCGGCAAGGCGGCGATAATGCGTCCGTGGCGCGATTCCGCATCCACCTGGCCTACGACGGGACGGACTTTCATGGGTGGCAGCGCCAGGAGCCTCCGGGTGCGGAGCCGCTCCGGACGGTGCAGGGCGTGGTGGAGCAGGCGGTGTCCACGGCCGTCGGGGAGCCGGTGCGGGTGCAGGGCGCCAGCCGCACGGATGCGGGCGTGCACGCGCGGGACCAGGTGGCGGCCTTCAGCGCCGAGACGCGCATCCCCATCGACCGGCTGGCCGCGGCGATCTCGGCGCGGCTCCCGGAGGATGTGCAGGTCCTGCGCGCCGTTCGGGCGCCTGAGGAATTCGATCCCTCCGTCCACTGCGCCAGCAAGGGATATCGGTACCGGATCCGGCACGGCGTGGGGCAGCGCGTGCCCGCGCCGCTCTTCGATCGCCGCTGGACCTGGTTCACCTTCCACGCGCTCGACGCGGAGGCGATGCGACGCGCCGCCGGCGCCTTCGAGGGCACCCACGACTTCCTCTCCATGACCAGCGCCGATCACGGCCGCGAGACCACCGTCCGCGCCATCCACGAGTGCCGCGTGCGCCGCGCCGGCGAGCACGACCTGGAGATCGAGGTGGCCGGCCCCGGCTTCCTCTACAACATGGTGCGGATCATCGCCGGCACGCTGGTGGAGGTGGGGCGCGGGAAGATCGACGCCGGCGCGATCGCCTCGATCCTCGAGTCGCGCGACCGGCGCCGCGCCGGGCCGACGCTTCCGCCGCAGGGGCTCTGCCTGGAGTGGATCCACATCGATCCGCGCTGGCGACTGGACGGTGACGCATGATCGCCCCCCGCCGATCGATCGGCGCCGGCGCGGTGCCGGCGATGGCGGCGGCGATCGCGATGCTCGTCGCGGCGCCCGCCCGCGCCCAGCGACTCAACCTCGATCCGACCCCGACGGCGCCGGCGCTTCCATCGCGCAATGCCGCCACCGCGCTCGGCGAGGTCCTGGCCCGGGAAGTGGACGCGCTCACCGGGCGCGCCCGGGCGAATCCGGCAGGCGCGTGGAGGATCGAGGCGTCGATCGCCTGGAGGCGGACGGCCCATGAACTGCTGATGCGCGGCGCCGATCCGGAGTCGCCGCGCCACGAGCTGGCGGAGTCCGGGTTCCGACTGGCCGACGCCCGCGGCGACTTCGACCGAGCGCTCGAGCGGATCCCGCCGCAGGGTCGCGTCGCCGACCGCGCCCGCGAGGGGCTGGATCGCTTCGCGGCGACGCCGGCGGCGCTGCGGGCCTCCGCCCCGGACGAACTCGACGAGACCCTCGATCGATCCCTGGCGTCGCTCGATCCGCTGCTGGAGGCGGCCGGGATGCCACGGGTCCGGTGCCCCTGGCCCGCGCCCGGATCCGGGGGTGACGAGGGTTCGTGGTCGGCGCGCATCCGGACGGCGGCGCGCGGGGCGGGCCTGCCGACGGAACTGGCGGCGAGCCTGGAGAAACTCGCGGCTCGCATCGAGGCGGCCGAGGCCTGGCCCGATCTCGCCGCGGAACTGGAACCCATCGCCGGTCCGCTCGAGGGTGCGCCGGCGATCGCCGCCGCCATCGCCGCCGCGTCGTGGGTCCCGCCGCCGCGGCGCGACGAGTGGATGCACCGGCTCGCGGCGGCCGTCTCAGCCACGGAGACGCCGTCGCAGCGCGACGCGGCGCTCGCGGAGCTCTCGCTGCTGGAGGCGACGGCGGCCACGCTCGTCGCCACCGAGCCCCTGGTGAAACCGCGCGCCGGTGCGGCGCCGCGCGGTCCGATCGATCCGACCCGGATCACGAAGTCGCTCGCCGTCCTCGCCGCCCCGCTGGAAGAGCCCGATCGGCTCGCCGGCCGCCTGGAGCGGCTGGAGATGCTGGAGCGCCTCCTCGCCACGATGGCGGAGGTGCGGACGCGCGAGGAAGTGGAGGTGCGCCGAACGCTGCGCACGCTGCGGCGCGAGCTGTCGCGCGACGCGCTGCGACAGGAGGAGCCCGTGCTGCGGCAGGTGGAGTCGCTCGCGGCGCCCGACGCCCACCCCACGGATCCGGCGTGCGCCAGCCTGCTGGAGAGCCAGCGGCGGCGGATCCGCGCGCTGGCGGCGCTCGACGGCGTCGATCGCGCGCTGACGGAGATCGAGGGGCGGATGCCCGCCTCCGCGAAGGGGCTCGAGCATCGCTGGCGCGCGCCGCTCGCGACGCTCCCCGATGCCGCGCGCGGCGAGGCGGCGCTGCGCGGCGCCGAGGCCTTCGTGCGGCAGTGGGCGCAGCTGCGCGAACTCCCCGCGGAGTCGGCCATCCGGCGCGGGGAGCCGGAGGCGTTGGAGCTCTGCGCCGGTCGCGCCCGCGAACTCCTGGGCGCGCTCGACCGCCGTCGCGACGCGTGGGCCGCCGCGTGGGCGGAGGGCGACGCGGCGAAGGCGGAGACGACGATCGCGCCGATCGTGGAGTTGCTGGCGATCGTGGAGGACGGCGCGGCGCTCGCCCGGACCCGCGCCAATCCCCGGCTCATCGGTCGATGGGGCGGGTGGGACGATCTCGGCGGCGTCCCCGGGGCCACCGACGCCATGGACGCGCGGGTGGCGCTGGCCGTGGAGGCGCTGGCGCGCGACGACGACGCGGCCCTGCGCGAAGCGCTGCGGGTGCAGACGAAGGAGGCGCCGCTCTGGCGTCTTCGCGCCCGGCTGCTCCGGCTCCTGTCGCCGTCGCTCGCGGAGCTGCCGGACGGACTGGCCGGCGCCATCGGCCGGGCGTCGAAGGGCCCTCCGGCCGATGCGCTCCTGGCCGACCGGGCAGCGGACCTGCTCCGGCTCGCGCGCTTCTCGCGCGAATACCTCTTCGCCATGGCGGAGCGCGAGAGCGATCGCGCCGAGTCGATCCACGACTACCTCCGCGCGCTGGCGCGGGATCTCCTGCTCGAGGTGGATCGGATCAGCGCGTCGACCGGCGCCGCGCCGGGGCCGAAGGCGTCCCCGCGGCGACGGCGGCGAGGTCGCCGAGGCCCAGGCACTCCCGGCTGAAGAAGGGCTCCGCCGTCTCGGCGCCGATGCGGCTGCCGAAGTAGATCGCCGCGGCGTCGAGCCAGCGCACCACGCGGCGGTTGGCGCGGTGATCCACGAACTGGCTGCGGTAGGCCAGGACCGCGCGGCGCCGCCGTCCGTCGAATCCGCTCGTGTCGACGAGGAACGACGGCGCGGGCACCAGCCGCAGGTGCGTGGCGAAGTAGTGGAAGAGCCTCGGCGTCCAGTGCGGTTCGCCCGGGATGCGCGACTTCGTCAGCTTGGCGTCGAAGCGCGCGTCCTCCACCAGGCGCACGGCGGCGAGGTGATCGGGATGGGCGTCCTCCGGGTAGGGCGCGAAGAGGAGGTCCGGCCGATGGCGCCGGATCTCCGCCGCCACGGCATGCCTCGAGGCGAGGTCGTGCACCAGTTCGCGGTTCGGCAGGCCGAGACAGGAGCGCGTGATGCCGAGGATGCGCGCCGCCCGCGCCGCTTCGCGGGCACGCCGCGCGCGCGAGCCGAAGGGCGTCGGCTCTCCGTCGGTGAGATCGAGCACATGCACCCGATGCCCGAGCGCGACCATCTTCGCCATCGTCCCCCCCATGGCGAGCTCGGCGTCGTCCGGATGCGGCGCGACGACGAGGATGCGCAGCGCCGCGTCAGGCAAGGCGCTTCACCGCGTCGACCAGGGCGTCGACCACATGCCGGCGCTGGGGCTCGGTGAGCTCTCCGTAGATCGGAAGGGCGATCGTTTCCCTCGCGGCGCGTTCGGCGTTCGGATGGGAACCGGGACCGTCGCCGATGTGGGCGAAGCACTTCTGGAGGTGGAGCGGCAGCGGGTAGTAGATCTCCGTGCCCACCTTCCGCGAGGCCAGCTCGTCGCGGACCTTGTCGCGGATGGCGGCGGGGACCCGCACCACGTACTGGTTGTAGATGTGCCGCGCGCCGTGCGGCGCCGGCTGGGGCGTGCGGATGGGGAGCCCGCCGGAGTCGACGGGATCGCGGCTGGAACTCGCACCGCACTCCGCGAAGGCGCGGTCGTACCACGCCGCGTTCGACTGCCGGGCCTGCGTCCACGCGTCCAGGTGACGCAGCTTCACGCGGAGCACCGCCGCCTGGAGGGCGTCGAGTCGGGAGTTCATGCCGATCTCGTCGTGGTAGTAGCGCGGCTCCATGCCGTGGTTGCGGAGACGGCGCAGCCGGTCGGCCAGCGCCGCATCGTTGGTGGTGACCAGTCCGCCGTCGCCGAAGCCGCCCAGGTTCTTGCTGGGGAAGAAGCTGAAGGTCACGATGGCGCCGCGCGACCCGATGCGCCGACCGCCCGCGTCCTCGCTGCCGATGGCCTGCGCCGCGTCCTCGATCACCGGCACGCGCTGCTCGCCCGCGATCGCCAGGATCGTGTCGAGATCGGCGGCCTGTCCGAAGAGGTGGACGGGGATCACCGCGCGGAGCTTTCGGCAGCGGCCGATCGCGCGCCGCAGGCTCTCGGGGCAGAGGTTGTAGGTGACGGGGTCGATGTCGGCGAAGACCGGCTTCGCGCCGAGCCGGCTCACGCTTCCGGCCGTCGCGAAGAAGGTGTAGGTGGGGATGACCACCTCGTCACCGGGACCGATGCCCAGCGCCTGCAGCGCCAGCACGATGGCGTCGCTGCCGTTGGCGCAGCCGATGCCGTGCTTCGCCCTGCAGTACTCCGCCACGTCCTTCTCCAGGGCCTCGATCTGCGGTCCGCCGATGAAGTACTGGCTCTCGATGACCTCGCGCACCACCGGCTCGATCTCGGACCGGATCGTGGCGTACTGCGCCTTGAGGTCGAGCAGCGGGACGGCGACGGAGGCGGGTGCAGACGACGAAACGGCGGTCGGTGCGGTGCTGGCCATTCCGCGAGTGTACGCGAAGGCCATCGACCGGTTCGACGGAAGGTCGCGCTCCTCGATGCCGAATCTCCGCGAGCCCGCGGTGACTCAGGGCGGGATCGTCCACTCGCCCAGGAGCGCGCCGAGGTCGTCGCCGTCCACGGCGTGGCCCGCGGTTCAGCGCCCCGTGCTGCCGAACCCGCCGGCGCCGCGCACGGTCTCGTCGAGCTCCCGGCACTCCTCGATCGACGCCCGCTCGACCCGGGCGATCACCATCTGCGCGATGCGCATGCCCGGCTCCACCACGAAGGGCGCGCGCCCGAGATTGACGAGCGGCACCTTCACCTCGCCGCGATAGTCGGCGTCGATGGTTCCCGGCGCGTTCGGCATGCCGATGCCGTGCTTCACGGCGAGCCCGCTCCGCGGCCGCACCTGCGCCTCGAACCCATGCGGCAGCGCCATCGCGAATCCGCACGGAACGAGTTGGATGTCGCCCGGCGCCAGCATCAGCGGCGCCTCGACGGCCGCGTGCAGGTCCATGCCGGCGGCGTGTTCGCTCTGGTACGCCGGCATCACCGCCAGGGGCGTCAGCCGCTTCCAGCGGATGCGCGGCGATGCGCTCATGCCGTGGCCGCCGCGGCGGCGTCGCGCCGGAAGTCCAGCTCCGGCCGCCGCGACGGCTTCGCCTCGATCGCCTCGGTGCGCCAGCAGCCCACCCAGCGCCCGGGCTCGATCTCGTGGAGCGCGTACTCGTCCCGTCCAGGCACGATCGCGGGCCGCTCCGCCTTCGGCATGAACGGCCACCACGCGATCAAGCCCCGATCGGCCCCCGGGAGCTTCCGGAACTGCGCCGGATCGTTCACCACCTCGTCCACCGTGACCAGGCGGTGCTTCGAATCGTGCATGCCCGGGATGGATGCGAAGAGCGCCCGCGTGTACGGGTGCAGCGGCCGATCGAAGAGCTCGAAGACCCGCGCGTACTCGACGACGCGCCCCGCGTACATCACGCAGACGACATCCGCGTTCTCCGCGACCACGCCGAGGTTGTGGGTGATGAGCATCATCCCCATGCCGCGCGAGTGCTGGAGCTCCCGAAGCAGCTCCAGGATCTGGGCCTGGATGGTGACGTCGAGCGCCGTCGTCGGCTCGTCGGCGAGCAGCAGCGTCGG
>CAZSVT010000088.1:0-10935 GCA_964610365.1 uncultured Isosphaeraceae bacterium | reverse complement strand
GGAAAGAGAGAGAGAGAGAGAGAGAGAGAGAGAGAGAGAGTGATGAGTGTGTTTGAACGGCCATGCTGTGGTTTGTGGGACCAGTGCTGTGGTTTGCGGTGCGATGAGTGGAGCGAACGGGTCGAGTGTGCGCGACGCCGCCGTCGATGACGCCCACGATCAGTTCGCCGCCGCCGGTCGAGATGGACCACGCGGCCGGCGCGTGCACGTCGGCGCCGCTGGCGCCCGCCAGGCCTCCCACCGTCTGCCCGGTGTTCATGAGCGCCCACTGCGACGGGAACGACGGATCGTTCGGCACGAGGTCCGCCAGCCCGCCCACGCCGTCCACCTCCGCCACCTCCACGCCCGGGATGCGCGAGAGCGCCGCGGCGCCGGCCGCCGGATCCCGTCCGGGCTCCAGGCGCACCTTGATCCAGCGATCCAGTCCCAGCCGCGCCGCGCGCTCCGCGTTCGCATGGGCCACGCTCGCGGCGCGCTCCACCGAGCGGGCGCCGATGGAGGCCATCACGGCCCGCGCGCCCGGTGCCTCCTCGCCGTCGAGCCGCAGCGAGAGCGATCCATCGTCGCGCCGGAAGGCGGCGGCGCCCGGCGCGAGCTTCACCAGGACGAAGTCGATCGGCGGCAGCGCATCCTGCGCCGCGGGCGGCGCCGCGGGGGCATCGACCCCGGGGGCCTGCGCGGCGACGAGGGACGCGGGCACCACCGCCGCCAGGGCGGCGAGGCGGCTCGCGACGCGTCGGCAACGCCGCGACGCGGGCGCTGATGCGGAACTCGGCATGGCCGCGTCAAGGGTAGCCCCGCCCTTGCAGGGGGCCAAGGCGGGCGGCAACCGGCGGCACCGGAAGCGCCGTGGACGACGACGCACACGGCACTTTCCGATCGATCGGCGTCCCGGTAGCATGACCGCCCCCCAAAACCGAGGACCGAGAAGCGCCGCCATGAGCCGCCGAACCTATCTCTTCACCAGCGAGAGCGTGTCGATGGGCCACCCCGACAAGCTCGCCGACCAGATTTCCGACGCCGTCCTCGACGCGATGCTCCGCGTCGACCCGAGGAGCCGCGTGGCCTGCGAAACGCTCGTCACCACCGGCCTCGCCGTGGTCGCGGGCGAAGTCACCTGCTCCGGCTACGTGGACATCCCGGAGATCGTCCGCAAGACGGTGCTCTCCGTGGGCTACGACGACGCGAGGAAGGGCTTCGACGGCAAGAGCTGCGGCGTGAGCGTGGCCATCGGGCGCCAGAGCCCGGACATCGCCCGCGGCGTGGACACGAAGGTGAACGGCCGCAGGAAGGAACAGGGCGCCGGCGACCAGGGCATGATGTTCGGCTTCGCATGCCGCGAGACGGAGAGCCTGATGCCGCTCCCGATCGAACTCGCCCACCGCCTGGTGCGGCGGCAGGCGGAGGTGCGTCAGCGCGGGACGATCAAGGGGCTGCGTCCCGACGCCAAGAGCCAGGTCACCGTGGAGTACCAGGACCTGACGCCGCTGCGCGTGACCACCGTGGTGCTCTCCACGCAGCATGACCCGATGTGGAACGGCGACGCGAAGCAGCGCCAGCTCAAGGCCCAGGTGATCAAGCACATCATCAAGCCGGTGCTGGGCACGTGGTGGAGCTCGCGCATCCGCGTGCACGTGAATCCCACCGGGCAGTTCGAAGTGGGCGGACCGCACGGCGACTGCGGCCTCACCGGTCGGAAGATCATCGTCGACACCTACGGCGGGCGCGGTCGCCACGGCGGCGGCGCCTTCAGCGGCAAGGATCCGTCGAAGGTGGATCGCTCGGCGGCCTACATGGCCCGCTACATCGCGAAGAACGTGGTCGCCTCGGGGCTGGCGGATGTCTGCGAAGTGCAGCTCTCCTACGCCATCGGCGTGGCGGAGCCCGTGAGCGTCCTGGTGGACACGATGGGCACAGGCAAGGTGAACGAGCGCTGGCTGGAGCGCGAGATCCGCAGCCTCTTCCAGCTCACGCCCTCCGGCATCATCCGCTCGCTCGACCTGCTCCGACCGATCTACGGCCCCACGGCCGCCCACGGCCACTTCGGGCGCAAGCCCGGTGAAGGCGGGCCGGGCACCTTCTCGTGGGAACGCACCGACAAGGCGCCGGCGCTCGCGAAGGCCGCGCGGCGAGCCGGCTTCAAGGTGTGAGCCGGGGCGCATCGCGCCCCGATCGGCGCGGCGGCGAACCCGGGTCGCGCTTCGAGGCCCTGGAGCGCCTGGCGCGCCTTGCGCCGTCGTGGCCCGATCTGCCGTTCCATGAGCGCGGCGAGGGAGGGCTGGCCGGCGCCATCGTCCAGGAGTCGGTGCGGCGCTGGCGCTGCGCGGAGTGGCTGGCCGGGATGGCCATGGAGCGCGATCCGGCGTCGATCGAGGCGCCGCTCCGCGCCGCCCTCGTGGCCGGCATCACCCAGGCGCTCCTCATGGACGAACCGGGCCACGCGGTGGTGGACGAAACCGTGGAGTGGTCCAAGCGGCGCATCCGCCCGGGCGCCGCGAAGCTGGCGAACGCGGTCCTGCGCCGCGTGCTCGGCTGGGCCGTGGAGCGCGTTCCCACGCCGCGCGCCTGGTGGCGGCGCCGCGATCTCCTTCCGCGCGCCGACGGCCTGGCGGTGCGCCTCGACGAGGTCCGACTTCCCGAATCGACCGCCGCGCGGCTGGCCGTGGCCACGAGCCACGCCGACACCCTGATCCTCCGCTGGCTGACGCGATTCGGCGAGGAGACCGCCGCCGACCTCGCCTCCCACGGACTCCTGCACGCGCCGCGCCTGGTGGCCGACCCGACCGGCGCCCTGCGGGACGACCGCCGCGCCTCGCCGCATCGCGTGCAGGGATTCGTGACGTGGCGCGGATCGATGCCGGATCTCCTCGGCGCGATGCGCCGGTGGCCGTCGCTGCGCGTGCAGGATCCCGGCAGCGCCCGCGCCGTGGCGCGCACGGCCGGGCTCCGGCCGCGCCTGGTGGTGGACGCCTGCGCGGGGCGCGGCACCAAGACCCACCAGCTCGCCGAGCTCCATCCGGATGCCACCATCGTGGCCGGCGATCCGGATCCCGAGCGCGCTCGATCGCTTGCCGAGGCCTTCCGGGACCATCCGCGCGTGCGCGTCGAATCGTCGGAGCGTCTCCTCGAGCTCCGCGGCGCGGATCTCCTGGTGCTCGATGTCCCCTGCTCCAACACCGGCGTCCTCGCCCGGCGCCCGGAGGCGAAGGCCCGCTTCGACGAACGGCGCCTCCACTCGCTCGTGGCGCTCCAGGCGCGCATCGTGGAGCAGCACCGCCCGCTGCTCGGGCCCGAGGGTCGGCTGCTCTACGCCACCTGCAGTCTCGAGCCCGAGGAGAACGAAGGCATGGCGGTGCGGATCGAAGCCCTCATGGGTCGCCGGGGTTCCGCGGAATCGTCGTTGCCGGAGGGGCGGATCGGCGGCGACCCCGCGGACTACGCCGACGGTGGCGCCAGCCTCCTCGTGTGATAGGATCGGCGATTCGCCCCATGAACATCCTCGAGATCCTGCGCCCGCAGTCGGTGAAGGTCCCGCTCACGAGCTCGGAGAAGCACGGAGCGATCGATGAACTCGTCGACCTGCTGGCCGGCGACGGGCGTGTCACCGACGCGGCGGCGGTGAAGGCCGCGGTCTGGGAGCGCGAGTGCCAGCGCTCCACCGGCATCGGCGAGGGTCTGGCCATCCCGCACGGCAAGTGCGCCGCGGTGAAGGAACTGTCGATGGCGGTGGGGCGACCGTCGGCGCCGATTCCCTTCGAGGCGATCGACAAGAAGCCGGTGCGGCTGCTGGTGCTGCTCGTCTCGCCCGTGGACCGCATCTCGCTCCACATCCAGGCGCTGGGCCGGGTGAGCCGGCTCCTCAGCGATCCCGCCATGCGCGAGCGCGCCTACGAGGCGCCGGACGCGGCGTCGCTCTACGAACTCTTCCGCAAGGCCGAAGGCGGCTGAACGGCGCCCGCGGGCGCCGCGCCTCCCTCGCCGCCGCGCTCCGGCGGCGGCGCGAGGCGCCGCTGCTCCGCGTCGAGTCGTCGCGTGGCCTGGTCGAGGGCGGCGGCGGCGTCCTCCTCGCGGCCGATGCCTCGCAGGAATTCACCCAGCGCCTGCCACCAGCGCCAATCGTCGGGGGCGATCTCGATCGCCTTCCGCAGCGCCGCTTCCGCCTCGGCATGGCGGCCGAGCCGCGCATGGCCGATGGCGATCGCCCGCCAGGCGCCGGGATTGGCCGGCTCGATCTCCAGCGTGCGATGCACGAGCCGGATCCCCTCGTCGATGGTCTCCCCTTCGCCGTTCTCCACCAGGAGCAGCGAGAGGTGCCGCATCGCCTCGAGGTCGTCGGGATCCCAGGCGGCCCAGTCCCGCGCCGCCACCACCTGGCGCAGGAGGTCCTCGTCCGACTTCGCCACGGCCACGCGGTCGCGGTGGAGGCGCGTCCACTCGGGGTGGGCGGAGCGCGGATGGGCGGCGATCTGCTCGGCGTACCAGGCGTCCATCTCGTCCAGCGCGCCCTGCGCCCAGAGCGCGCGGGCGATTTCCGCCGCCAGGTCGGGCCGCATCGGCGCGTCCGGCGGAACGGCGGCCCAGACGGCGCGCAGCGAGAGTTCGCATCCCTTGTAGTCGCGGCGGATCGCCGCCAGCGACGCGCGACGCAGGTCGATGTACGGCTGCACCGCCGGGACGAAACCGATTCCGCCTCGCCCCAGCAGCGACGCGAACTCGTAGGCGCGATCGGCGGTCTCCACGGCGGCGAGCACTTCCGGCGCCGGCATCGCGGCATTGCGCACGAAGACGGGGCCGGGAAGCGTGACGCGGCGCTCGGCCAGCGCCGCCACCGTGAGCGAGAGGTTCTGGAGGCCCACCGCCCCCACCACCGTCCACGCCGCCGCCGCCAGCGCCAGCCACGCCCATCCGGCGGCGGTGATGCGGCCGGCTCGACGGAGCACGAGCGAGTGGAACCCTTCGTTGGCGCGCCCCAGCAACCGCCAGGATTTCCAGGCAAGGAAGGCCGCGATGGCCGCCAGGCCGCTGGCGAAGAGGAGCGGCAGCGAGACCTTGATGCCATCCGGCGGCATGAGGGGAGCGGCGAGCGCCGGCACGAACGGCGCGTTCAGCGCCAGCAGCGCCGCCACGCCCACGACGAGCACCGCCACCTCCTCCTTCATCGAGAGTTCGGGGGCGTGCTCGGGCACGGCGTGGCGATGACCGGGCGGACCGACGATCGCCCCGGCGCGCGGCGAGGCCTGGAGCGCGGGAACGCCCCAGCCCACGCGGAGGGCGTCGTTCGGGCAGACGCTCACGCAGTCCAGGCACTTCATGCAGCCGGGATCGACCACCATGCCGAACTTCGCCACCTCCTCGTGGACGCGCACGTTGCTGGTGCAGACCGCGGTGCAGTGACCGCAGTGCTCGCAGTCGTCGTTGACGCGGATGCGCAGCGGCGACCACCGATCCAGCGGCGCGAAGAAGCCGCCGTACGGGCACGCGTAGGTGCAGTAGCCCTTCTGCCCCAGGAAGTAGACGACCGCGAATCCGCAGACGAGGAGGAACGGGACGGCCATCATCACGCCGGGGAAGGTGGCCCAGAAGTTCTCCGTCACCAGCCCGTTGCTGAATCCCGGCCAGGCGAGGGACGGCCGCGTGTAGGGCGCGATGGCCCAGCGGTACGCGACGGGCCAGACGAACATGTAGAGCGCCAACCCCAGCGGCACCCACATGAGCAGGCGCGATCGGAACGCGCGCGGTCGAAGGCCCATCTTCTTCAGGATCCACGCGCATCCGTCCTGGAGGAGGAGCACATGGCAGCCCCAGCCGCAGAACCAGCGACCGAGGATCACGGTGGAGAGGAGCGCCGCGCCGAAGAGGATCGTCCCGGCGTTGATCACTCCCTCCTTGACGAACTGCATGGACTCCGACGGCTCCACCGGCGAGAGGGTGTCGCCGCCGCCGGCGGCGCGGCTCCACAGCCATTGCAGCAGGTGCAGGATCATCAGCGCCTGCACCACGAAGAGCACCAGGAAGCGCCACTTGGTGGAGCCGCTCGGTCGGACGCGCGGCGCGGCGCCGCCCACCACCGGGAGGCTCAGGTCGCCCTTGGAGCAGCCATGCGGAGCGGCGGGCATGGGCGGATGGTAGCCACGGCGACATCTATACTTCGCCCCCTCGGATGCCCCGCGACTCCTACGAGGTCCTCGGCGTGCCGCGCAGCGCCAGCGCGGAGGAGATCCGCAAGGCCCATCGGCGCCTGGTGCGCACGCTCCATCCCGACGTGAACAAGAGCCCCGACGCGGCGAAGCAGTTCGCCGAGGTGCAGGAGGCCTACGACATCCTCTCCGACCCCGCGAAGCGCGCCCGCTACGACCAGTTCGGTCACGCCGGCGTGGGCGGCGCCGGTCCGGGCGGCGGCGGCCCGGGAGGATTCGGCGGCGCGGGCGGCGCCGACGCGTGGCAGGAAGTGGATCCCGAGACCTTCCAGACGATCTTCGAGAACTTCGGCGACTTCTTCAGCGCCAAGTCCCGCGGCGGCGCCGGCGCCGGGAGCGGCGCGGGCCGGCGCGGAGGCCGGCGCGCCGGGCAGGGATTCGGCTTCTCGGGACGGTCGGGCGCGGGCGAGGGCTTCGGGGAGAGCGCGCCCGGCGCCGACGCCGCCGCCGAGACCACCGTCGCCTTCGAAACCGCGGCGCTCGGCGGCACCGCCCAGCTCTCGCTGCAGACGGCCGAAGGGAAGAGCGAACGGCTCGATGTGAAGATTCCCGCCGGCCTCGCGGACGGCGCCCGTCTTCGCATCCGCGGCAAGGGTCATCCCTCCCCGCACGGGAGCGCGCCGGGAGACCTGGTGCTCACCGTGCGCGTGGCGCCGCACCCGTGGTTCCGGCGCGAGGACCTGGACATCGTCCTGGAGGTCCCCGTGACGATCGCCGAAGCGGCGCTGGGCGCGAGCGTGGACGTGCCGCTCCTGCGCGGCAGCGCGACGCTGAAGATTCCGCCGGGCGTGGCCAGCGGGCGCCGGCTGCGCCTCAAGGGCAAGGGCATCACCGACGCGTCGGGTCGCAGCGGCGACTTCCACGCGGTGCTCGTCGTCGCCGCGCCGGAGGGGCTGGACGCGGAGGATCGGGCGGCGCTGGAGCGGATGTCGCAGCATCTGCCCGATCCGCGGCGCCGCCTCTGGAGCTGAGCCGGCGCGCGGCTACGCTCCCCCCATGCGCCGCATCCCCGATTCCATCCGACGCCCCGCCCGCTCCGCCGCCCGGCCATGCGTCGCCGCGATGCTGGCGTCGATCCTCGCGTCGCTGCTCGTCGTCGGTCAGGCCTTCGCGTGGGGCAACGAGGGTCATCGCATCATCGGGACGATCGCGACGGCCCAGGTGAGCGAGTCCACCTCGAAGGCCCTGCGCGAACTCCTGGGCGACGAGACCACCGCCGACGCCTGCGTCTGGGCCGACGAGATCCGCAGCAACCGGAGCTACGACTGGGTCAAGCCGCTCCACTACATCAACGTCCCGCGCGGCGCGGAGACGATCGACCTGGCGCGCGACGGTGCGGATGGAAACCAGGTGGTCTCCGCGATCTCGAAGTACACGGCGATCCTCGCCGACCGATCGCGGCCGAAGGCGGAGCGGCTCGAAGCGCTGCGCCTGGTCCTCCACTTCGTGGGCGATGTCCACCAGCCGCTCCATGTCTCGTACTCCGACGACCTCGGCGGCAACAAGCTCTCGCTCCAGGCCTTCGGGAAGAAGAGCAATCTGCACCGGGCCTGGGACACGGACCTGATCCAGCGCCGACTGAAGAGCGGCAAGGACGGCTGGGCGGTGCTCTCCGCCGACCTCCGCGAATCGATCACGCCCGAGCAGCGGGCGCGGTGGACCGCGTCGCGCCAGCCGATCGAGTGGGCGAACGAATCGCTCGCCATCACGCGGCGCATCTACGCCAACCTGCCGAAGGGACGCGGCGACATCGACGACGCGTACTACGAACGCTGGATGCCCACGGTGCAGGAGCGGCTCCAGGCCGCGGGCGTGCGGCTCGCCGTCCTGCTCGACGAGGCCCTCGGCGAGTCGAAGGCCGCGCCCGAGCCGCCGAAGGGCACGGCCGGGAAGGCCCCTGCGGCGCCTCCGCCGCCGAACGCCGCGCCGGGAGGTCGACGATCCGGCGCGCCGAGCGGCGCGTCGGGCGATGCCGCGCCGACGAGGTGAGTCAACCCTTCGCCGGCACCATCGCGTGCACGGCGGGGAGGTTGCGGTAGTAGCCGTCGTAGTCCAGTCCGTAGCCGACCACGAACTCGTCCGGGATGTCGAAGCCGATGTGCTCGCAGACGATCGGCAGCGATCGCGCCGAGTGCTTGCGCAGCAGGACGCAGGTGCGGAGCGACGCGGGGGCGCGGGCGACGATCTCCTGCTGGAGCAGGCCCAGCGTGCGGCCCGAGTCGAGGATGTCGTCGACGAGGATCACATCGCGACCGGCGAGATCGTTCGGCAGCTCGCCCTTGAGCCGGGCGCCGTGGCTGGAGGTGGCGGTGCCGGGATAGCTGCTCACCGTGGCCAGCGCGATGCGCAGCGGCACCGGCAGATGCCGGATGAGATCCGCCGCGAAGATGAGCGCGCCGGTCATCACCGCGAGCAGCACCGGGTCCCTCGGCTCCGGTCCGAGCCCGGCCGCGATCTCGCGGGCCATGATCGGCACGCGATCCGCGATCTGGCCGGCGCTGACCAGCACGCGGTCGACCACCATGTCGCGCGGCGGTCCGCCGGAGCACCGCGCCGCGGGGCGCGCGACCGGATCGGTCATGCGCCACCCCGCAGCCGCGCCGCGAGCTTCTCGTTGACGGCCTTCGCGTCCGCCTTGCCGCCGGAGAGCTTCATGACGTGACCGACGAGCCGGCCGATCGCCGCCATCTTGCCCGCGGCCACATCGGCGGCGGCCTGCGGCTGGGCCTGGATGGCGGCCTCCACCCAGGCGTCGAGCTGGCCCTCGTCCCGCACCTGCGCCAGCCCCTTCGACTCCGCGAGCGCGGCGGGCGCGGCGCCGGCGTTCGCGGGCTCGCAGAGCATCGCGTAGAGCGCGTCGGCCGCCTGCGGACCGATCGTGCCCTTCTCGCGCAGCATGATCACCTCGGCCACCTGGGCGCTGGAGACGCCGAGCGACTCGAGGGCGGTGCCGCGCTCGTTGGCGTACTTCGCCCCCGTGTTGAGCAGGAACTTGCCGGCGGCGAACCCCGCCTTGGCGGCGGGCATGCCCGCCTGCTCGCAGGCGGCCGCGCACTCCTCGAAGTAGAGGCAGGTGGTGCGCTCCTCGACGAGCACGCGCGCATCGACCGGGGCCAGGCCGAACGACTCGACGAAGCGGGCGCGGCGCTGCGCGGGCAACTCGGGGATCGACGCCCGCACGCGCTCGAGCCACGCCGCGTCGACCCGCACCGGCACGAGGTCCGGGTCGGGGAAGTAGCGGTAGTCGTGGGCATCCTCCTTGCGGCGCTGGAGGACGGTCTGGCCCCGCTCCGCATCCCACCCGCGCGTGCTCTTCATGCCGGGGCCCATCTCGAGGCCGTCCTCGCGCCACGCCTTCGGCTGCCGGACGAGCTCGTGCTCGATGGCGTCGCGCAGCGCGCGGAATGAATTGAGGTTCTTGATCTCCGCCACCGGCGTGGCCACGGTGCGCCCATCGTCCAGTCGGAGCAGCACGTTCACGTTCGGCTCGAAGCGCATGTGCCCCTTCTGCATGATGCCTTCGGAGACGCCGAGGAAGGTGCAGATCGAGCGCAGCTCCCGTGCGAAGGTCACGACATCCTCGGTGCGGTCGAAGTCGGGCTCGGTGACGATCTCGAGCAGCGGCGTGCCGGCGCGGTTGAGGTCGACCAGCGAACCCTCGTAGCGGGCGCCGCCGGGGAGTTCGTGGCCGAGCTTGCCCGTGTCCTCCTCCAGGTGGGCGCGCGTGATGCCGATGCGCCGCGTTCCGCCGTGCACGGAGGGAATCTCCACGGCGCCCTGCACGCAGAGCGGAAGGTCGTACTGGCTGATCTGGTAGCCCTTGGGAAGGTCGGGATAGAAGTAGTTCTTCCGATCCCACTTGCTGAACTCCGCCACGCGGCAGCCCAGGGCGATGCCCACCTGCATGGACATCTCCACCGCCCGGCGATTCATCACCGGAAGCGTGCCGGGAAGGGCGGCCACCACCGGGTCCACCAGGGAATTCGGCTCTCGGTCGAAGTGATCGGGATGGGCCGGATTCGCGGTGCGCGTGAACATCTTGCTCCGCGTGGCCAGCTCCACGTGGATCTCCAGCCCCACCTTGAGCGTGGTTCCGACGATCTTCGCGGAACTCTTCGCGGCACCGGTTCCCGCAGTCATGGGTGGATGATACGGGCTCGCGCGGGGAGAATGCCCCGATGCACACGCCCACCGCGTGCCTTCTCATCGTCGCCGGCTGCCTCGCGGCGTCGATGCCGCCGCCCGTCGTCGCACCGACGCCGCCCGCGGCGCCCGGCGCGCCGCCGCCGGCGCCGCCCGCCGCGCCGGCGCCCGGATTCGACCCGCCGCCGCCCGCCGGCGCGCCCGCGCTCATGCGCAGCGATCGACTCTGGTATCCGCCCGACGGCCCCGTCTGGCTCGAGGTCACCCGGCCGGCGGGGATGCCTCCGCTCGATCTCGTCCTCATCGCACGCAACGGCACCGTGCTCGGCTCGACGCCCATCGATGCCGGCCGCTACGACGCGCTCAAGATGATCCCGCAGATCTATCCGCTGGAGCGCGCCGCGTGGCTCCAGCTCCTCGCCGGCGGGGAGCCCGTGGGGCAGCCGATGGTGGTGGCTCCGCTGCGCACGCCGCCGCCGTGTCGGACCATGGTGGCCACGCGGCCCGACGGCACCACGCGCTACACGCGCGTGATCGGCTGGGGCGATCGACTCCTCGATCCCGGCGATGCCGCCGCGGCGGCCCTCAAGTCCAG
>CAZSVT010000087.1:0-11029 GCA_964610365.1 uncultured Isosphaeraceae bacterium | reverse complement strand
GCGCGGGCTCCGGCGCGCTGAGCGAGACCCAGGTGTCGATCGCGGAGCGCGTGATGGGCGTGGCGGGCAGGACCGTGGCGGAGCGCATGGTGCCGTGGCGGCGCGTGGTGGCGCTGCGCGACGACCTCGACCCGGGCGATCGACGGACGCTCATGCGCAACCGGCCCTTCAGCCGGTATCCGCTGGTCGACGGACATGGGAAGGTCCTCGGCATCGTCTCGGCGCTCGATGCGACGCTGCACCCGGAGCGGCCGCTCGCCTCGGTGGCGGTCGCGCCGTGCCGGGTGACGCCGAACACTTCGCTCCTGGAAGCACTGGAGTCGATGCGCCGGGAGCGGGCGAAACTCGCGGTGGTGGGGGATGCGGCGGGAGCGCCCATCGGCCTGGTCACCCTGAGCGACCTGGTGGAGCCGCTGGTGGGGACCTTCGAAGGCGAGACCTGACGGCACGATCGGCACGATCGGGGGGAACGGAAGGGGCGGCGGGGATTCCCGTCGCGCCGGGGCGCCTCGTCGCCGCCCGCTTGCGACGGTCACACCCGGCCCCGCCTCCACGCCGATCGGCGCTCGGAGGATTCCCACGGGGGCCGAGGAGGCGCGGCGTGAGGCACATGCTCGACGATGACGGGACGGCGCGGGGCGGCGTGACCCATCCACGGAGGTCGTCCAGGACGGCGACGCTGGCGTCCCTGGCCTGCGCCGCGTGCATCACCTGCGGCGTCTGCGGCACCGCGCGGGCGGTGGATCTCCCGGCGCCGGCGGTTGCCGCGGCTGCGCCGGGGTCCGGATCGACGGCGCCGGTTCCGACCACGCCGATGGCGGCCATCGAGCGGGCGCGACACGATCTCCTGTCGGCCGTCGCCAGCGCCCGGCGCGGTGAACTGTCGCAGCAGGGACTTCGGATGGCGCGGCGGGCGATCGAGGTGCGCCTGGATCTCGAGGTCTCGCGCATGGACATCGAGTTGCGGCCGGGCGAGATGGCCCTGCTGGCCGATGCTCGATCGAAGCTGAACCACGCGATCATCCGCAGCCAGGAGTGGGAAGCGTTCGGCCCGGCGGATCGGCCGGAGTGGGGCTGGTATCCGTCGCGGACGGTGGAGTCGGTGGAACACAGCATCACCGTGACGGCCGCGGCCACCACGGCGGCGCGGCCCGGCTGAGCGGTGCGGTGCCGGCTGCGACGTGCGGTACGGTGCCGGCTGAGCGGTGGCGATGAGCCGGGGCCGCGGCTACACTCTCCGCTCTTCGGGCTAGTAGCTCAGCTGGCTAGAGCACGCCCCTGATAAGGGCGAGGTCGGAGGTTCGAGTCCTCTCTGGCCCACTTGATTGATTGCTCCACGATGCTCACGCGTTCTCAGCGCGTGCCGTGGAGCGTCATTTCCCCGCGTTTTCGAAGCTCGTGTCTCTCCGTGAGCATTCCCGGCGCGCGCTGAGCGCGCTGCATTTCGCGCTGTCTGGCGCGCTATCGGGGGAGCCGATCGGGTTCGGGGCCCCCTCGGCCTCGGTGATCGCTCGCTGGAAGTCGGCGCTGGCGACCTGGAGGTCGTGGTCCTTGGCCACTGCCCTGGCACGCGTTCGTAGCTCCAGAAGGTCCAGCCATCGGTCGGCTTCTTGCGGATCGCCTGGGCGGCAGCCGAGGGCGACCTGACGAGCTGACCGCTGAAGCGAATGCGCTCGTCGCTGCGGCTTCGCGCCCAGTAGAGCGCGCCCTTGAAGCGATCCTTCAGGTACGTGGCTTTCGTGGTGTACTTCGCGACCTCGCCGCCCTTCGCCGCCACGCGCGCCGGCGCCGCAGGCTTCACGGCGCGGCCCGTGAGCAGCGCCAGCTCCTTCTTGAAGCGAGCTTTCGCGCTGCACGTCAGTTTGCGAGGCAGGGCCTCCGATGCCGCGGACCTGCCCTTGGACTTGCCTCCGTTCGGCTGCGCGATTCGAATGACGAGCGACTCGAAATCCTTCATCTGCCGCGAGTCGATCGGCAAGTAGACGCTGAAGCGGTGCCAGCGCTCGCCGGTGCTGATCCTTCAGGTGATGGCCAAGCCGCGACCGTAGATTGTTCGCCAGGCCGACGTCGCAGAGCTCGCCCTTGCGATCGAGAGCGCGTAGACGACGTGGCGCCAATGCGCGATCGCCTGGGCGAGATTCGCGAGCGCGTCCACGCCGGAATTCTCGAGGTGCTGACAGACGAGCGAATTGTGGCGTCTGGCCATTGAATTCCCCGGGCGCCGACGACCCCATTCGGTCCCGGGTGCCTGGATTCGTTGGCGCCGTGCATGATGGAGTCTCGGTGGGGAACACTCCGAGACCCACCCTCACCTGGATGTCGCAGAACTCGATTCAGGTCGCGGAAGCTTCACTCTTCGCTTGACGGGAGCACCGTCCGGTCCGGGCGCGATCATGATCGTTTCGTCGGCGCCGAGTGGAGGTAACTCGATGGCGATCTTCGCGAGCTGTTCAGGAGGAATGTGGTTCGTGAGCATCGCGATCGCCTCGGCTTGGATCTTGTCTCGCTGCAAGATCAAGCCCGCGATCTGTTCATCAAACTCCACGATCGGGCCGGTCGCGCCATCCAACCCACTGATGCGGCGCGCGATCTTCATGAACTGGTCCTCGATACGACGGTCGATCAGCTCGATCCTGCGATCAAGGTCATCCCGAAGGATCGTCAGCGATTCCATCTGCTCGGCGCTGAGTCCATCGAGTCCCAACGCGTCACGGACGGCCTTCTGGCCACGGCTGCGGCCTTCGGGACGGTCGCCCAGGAGCCGAGGGAACATGATCGCCCGAGCGGCCGCCGAAAACTCGCGGGCATCGGACTCCGACATGAGGGCCGCGAAGCGCGGAACCCACTCCCGATTGAGCCTTGCCCGCTCATAGGCGGGGGAGTGGCGCTCACGCCAGAGGGATTGGTACTCAAGCTGCAGCGACTTGCGCTCCGGGATGGGAAGCTCCCGCATGTTCATCCAGACATCCGAGATGCGTGCTCCAAGCTTGTGCTCCGCTTGGACCGCTCGCACCGAGAGCGGAGTGATTTCACGCCAGTAACTCTCGACGAGCTCACGCACTTCGGTCTTGTGAGTTGACTCCCATTCCGGTTCACAGACCGCCCTTGCGAGCAGCGCGAGATCGAGACGCGCCACCGGCAGGTCGAGCGTGATCTCGCTGCACCGGAGCCGCCAGCGAGCCTGCTCAAAGCGAGATCGTCGAACGGCAATCTCCTCGACATCGATCGTGCCAGCCTGCTCCGCCAGGGCGGCGATCGCCAGGACCACATCGGACTCGAGCGATGCTCTGCGATCGAGCAACTTCACGCGCAACGCATGGAACGACTGAGCCGCGGCGATCGGACCAAGACCCTCGTGATCGCCAGGCTTGGAGAACGGCGAGGCGGGCCCCGCAAGCTCATTGAGCTTGGGCAGAATCTCCGCTTCGAGCTCATTCTCTTTCTCGCGATGTCTTCGCACCGACTCTTGCGCCAGCTCCAGCCACGGGCCGGAGATGCCGAGCTCCGCGGCAAACGACAGAAGCTCCTCATCGGTCGGACCAGTCCAGATCAAGGCGCCGAGTCCAGCTGCCCTGAGTGACTCGGGACCTCGAATCACGATGCGTCCTGGGACGGCGCTGAACACCGAGTCTCGATCCGCCACCGACGAACGTGCAGATAGCAGTGTGGCGGAGACTGCGAGACCACCGAGTGCAGCAAATGCGATACGCCGCGGTCGTCTCATCATGTTGCTCTCAATGGACCCAGTGCTATGGACACGCCGCGCCTGGCACGCTGCTCGTGCAGCCGTATTGGACCATGGGGCCTAGCTCGCAACCGGTCTCGCCGCAAACATATGGGCGAAGGTAGCACTTCGGACCAGTGACTGCAGGCATGTACGAATAGCCCTCCGGCGCAATAACTGGATGGCTAAAGTCGTCATTCTGAACAATGACTGGCGGACAATACGCGAAGTCCTCGCCATACTGGCAAATTGTCCAATGCTCCGGATGACTTTCCGCAATATAGGTGCAGCACTTCTTGGTCACTAGACTATGGAAGTTTGTGCCTGTACGTCGAACTCGGCGATCATGACTGTTGCGAATGCCATGATCGTGACAAGCGTGCGCCTAGGCGGGCAGTACTTCATGCTCAATGCTCCTCGTGATGGCCTGATCTGCCCCCAATCTTTATACCACGTTGAGAGTTAGTCCGTTGGCGGTCCCCGCGACTTGCGAGCGAGGGCCGTTCAGGGAGCCCTCGATCGCAAGCCGCCTCGCCTCCGGTGCTGGCGGACGCCCGCCCAGGGCGCTGTGCGGCCTCACCTCGTTGTAGTGCCACCGCCATTGCTCGATCAGGATACGAGCCTCCAGCACCGTGTGGAAGTGCTCGCCGTTCAGGAGCTCATCACGCAGCTTCCCGTTGAAGCTCTCCACGTACCCGTTCTCCCAGGGGCTCCCCGGCTCGATGTACAGCGTCATCACGCCCACCTTGCCCAGCCACTCCCGCACCACGGTTGCCGTGAATTCGCTGCCGTTGTCAGAGCGGATGTGCGCGGGAACGCGGACCTGTTCAGCGCACCGCCATCACTGACAGCACACTTGACGCGTCTGCCAGCGACCCCGTCGGTCGCTACTTCGTGACATCCTTCACAGCGTCGCCGGCCTTGTTGAGCGCGGTACCAACGCCGTCGCCGGCGTTTTCAACCGCATTGTCCACGGCCTTGCCGGCCTTCTCCCCGGTGCCGCCATCTTTGCAGCTGCTGAGCAGGAAGAGGGCTGCGGCCGATGCACACACTGAAATCAGGAACGAGTGTCGTCGAGTCATGGACGATCTCCTTGGGCATGGGAACTGCAATCGAGGATAGACACGAGCACGGGCGGGCGGCCGCCATTCACCCCACCTGGTGAGTGCGTCTCGTCAGTTCAGGGACTTCTCCTGGTTCTTGCTGGAAGGTGCCAGACACGCAGGACGGCCTTCGCCTGCCGCGATCGCTTTGGTGAAGCAGATGTTGGCCGAGCCGGCGAGTGCGCACGACGGTGTCGAGCGCCTCGTGCACAAGCATCGCGTCGATGCTGGCGCTCGCCGACCTGCCGATGGGTAGGCGTCCAGAGTTCGGGTCCGATCGAGTTGGCGATCTGGCGCCGGCCGATCGCCTCTCCAGCTTCGACTCACAGCCTTCGGCACCGCGGACTTGCACGCCGGAGTCCATCCCGCCGCGACGGGCACCGGGTGGGCCTTGCCGTGCGGACCGTGAGCCGATGCCGCGGGGCCCCGGAGGCGCTCAGGCGAGCAAGCTCCATCGAGCGGCGCCGATCTGACCGGCCAGCCGCTCCAGGGCCGCCTCGAGCCTCGCACGCCGCGCCCGATCGGGACGCACGCCCGGCTCCCACCACGGCCCGCGCACGAGGAGCACGCCGTTCTCGCGATCGAACTTCGGATCGACGCGGCCCACCATGCGATCGCCGTCCAGGAGCGGCATGGCGTAGTAGCCGTACTTCCGCTTCGACGCCGGCGTGAACGCCTCGAAGCGATAGTCGAAGCGGAAGAGGCGGAGCAGGCGATCGCGGTCGCGCACCAGCGGATCGAAGGGCGCCAGCGCGAGCATTTCGGCGGCCTCGCCCGGGCGGTCGTCGCATGCCCGCGCGCGCTCGCGCCAATCGGCGAGCGCCAGGCAGGCGACGGGTCGCCCTCCGCCCTCCGGCTCCACCTGCACGCGCTCCACCTCGCCGCGACGGAGCGCCGCCGACGCCCATCGGCGCACCTCCGCGACATCGACGACCTGGAAGAAGCGGGCGATCTCGCGCTCGGTGGCGATGCCCAGGCGATCGAGCGCTTCGCGACACGCCCAGCGGCGATGGGACGCGGCGTCGCTGCGGGGCAGGGCGTGCGCATCCGGATGCACGCGCTCGGGCAGGTCGTAGACCTTCTCGAATCGCTCGCGCCGGGCGATCGCCAGCTCCCCGCGCCGCCAGAGATGCTCGAGCGCCGCCTTCTCGGGATGCCAGTTCCACCAGCCGCCGGGCTCGGTCCGCGCGCGATCCGGCGGAAGGAAGTCCCGCGCACGCAGCGCCCCCTCGCGGCGCACCCGCGCCAGCACGCGCCGGATCAGGCGCTGCGGTTCATCGCCGAATCGCTCCCGCCACCATGCGTTCGGCCGATCCTTCGCGGCGAAGCGGCGGAAACGATGCCGCCAATGCGGATACCAGTCGATCGGCACCGCGCACGCATCGTGGGTCCAATGCTCGAAGAGCCGGCGGGAGCGCTCGAGCGCGTGGGCCAGGTGGCGCGGCTGGTATCCCTCGAGCCGCGCGCCGAGGATCAGGTGGTGGGCGCGCTCCACCACATTGATGGAGTCGATCTGCACATAGCCGAGGCGCCCCACGAGCGCCGCCACCGCCGACGGGGAGCTTCGCGGTCGGCGGCCGTCGAGCGCCTGCAGCGAGCGAAGCAGCCGCCGTGCCGTGCGGGCTGGAACGGCCTCCGAGGTCGGCATGGCCCTGTATCATGCCCGACTTTCCCCACGCCAAGGACACCATGCGTCGAGCCAAGATCACCGTCGTCGGAGCCGGGAACGTCGGAGCCACCTGCGCCCACTGGGCCGCCGCGAAGGAGCTGGGAGACATCGTGCTCCTGGATGTGCCGGAGCGCGAGGGCGTTGCGAAGGGCAAGGCCCTCGACCTGATGCAGTGCGGGCCGATCGAGGAGTTCGACAGTCGCGTGGTGGGCACCGCGGACTACAAGGACACCGCCGGGAGCGACGTGGTGGTGGTGACCGCCGGCCTGCCGCGCAAGCCGGGCATGAGCCGCGACGACCTCATCCAGACCAATGTGAAGATCGTCCGAAGCGTCTCCGAGCAGGTGGCCAAGCACTCGCCCGACGCGATCATGATCGTCGTCAGCAATCCGCTGGACGCGATGGTCTACACCGCGTGGAAGTCCAGCGGCTTCCCCACGCACCGGATCCTCGGACAGGCCGGCTGCCTCGATGTGGCCCGCTTCCGCGCCTTCCTGGCCATGGAGCTCGGCTGCTCCATCGAGGACATCCAGGCCCTCCTCCTCGGCGGCCACGGCGACGACATGGTTCCGCTGCCGCGCCTCACCAGCGTCCACGGCATCCCGATCGATCAGCTCCTGCCGAAGGAGACCATCGATCGCTGCGTGCAGCGCGCGAAGGTCGGCGGGGGAGAGATCGTGCAGTTGATGGGCACCAGCGCGTACTACGCGCCGGCGAGCGGCACCATCCAGATGGCCGAGGCCATCATCAAGGACAAGAAGCGCATCCTTCCCTGCGCCGCGTACTGCGAGGACGAGTTCGGCGTGGCTCCCGGCCAGAAGGGCAAGGGGTACTTCGTGGGCGTGCCGTGCATCCTCGGGGCCAAGGGCATGGAGAAGGTGGTGGAGTTCAAGATGGACGCCGACGAGCGGAAGTTCATGGACGAGTCCATCAGCCATGTGAAGGACCTGGTGGCGGCGGTGCGGAAGATCTTCCCCGAGCTCGCGTGAACGATCGCCGCGCCGCCTAGGATCGAACCCATGTCCGAGTCCGACCCGCCTCCTCCTTCCGCTCCGCAGCCTTCGCCGAATCCTCCGCAGGGGCCGCAGTTGGCGCTCACCCGCCACGAGAAGCGGACCTTCACGGCGCAGACCGTGCACCTGGCGGGCAACGCCTTCATCGACTGCGTCTTCGACGGATGCACGCTGGTGCTGACGAACGCCCCGTGGTTCAGTCAGAACACGCAGTTCCGACGCTGCAACTGGCGCATCGAGTACGACATCCTCTGGGGCGCTCCCGAGAGTCGTTCGCAGCTTCGACGGGTGCTGGACCTCATCGACGGCGCCCTCGACGCGCGCGGGTGACCTCGGTGCGGCGTCGGTCTCCAGGCGAGCCGTCGGCACGCGCGGTGCCGCCGCCGATCGCCGCAGCGGGTTCGAGCCGGCGATTGTGAACGCTCCATGCGTCCGCGGCCGATACTCGACGAGTGCGCCGATCGCGTCCATTGATCCGTCTCGACCCCGGCTGGCTCTTCCTCCTCGCCGGGCTCTCGCTGGTGCTCGCCGCCGCGGTGATTCCGTCGGGACGGGAGCTCCATGACCTGGAGGAGCAGCTCGCCGAGCTGCGCCATGCCGAGCAATCGAACTTCGAAGTGCTGGCGGCCTATGCACGATTCGCGCAGGACCTGGACGATCGCGACCCGGCCCTCATCCGCCGACTGGCCGCGGCGCAGCTCAACATGATGCCGCGCGGCGAGACGCCGATCCTCATGGCCTCGAGCGTCAGCGCCAGCGTCTCCGACTGGGTGGAAGCCACGGTCGAGCGACCGCCGTACCGAGCCGCGCCGCCGGCCGACACGCTGCTGACCCGCTGGACCGAAGGACAGCGCCGACTCTGGGCGATCGGCGCCGGTGCCTTCATGGTCTTCATCGGGCTCCTCCTCTCGCCGATCGCGGCGAGGCCCGCGCCGGCGTCCGGGTCGCCCGCCGTCGACGAAGAAGCGGAGCGCGCGGACGCCCCCGACGCATGACCCGATAGGTTGGCGCGCATGCCGCGCCGCCCGGGGGAGATTCCCGATTCGTTGCTGAAGCTGCTCCTCGTGGACGGCCTGGGGCCGAGAGCGCTGATGCGGCTCCGGGAGGTCTTCGGCCCGTGGGAGGCCGTCGTGGCGGCCGGTGCGGCGGAGCTGCACGAGGCGCTGCGGAGCGTGCAGGGCCTGGCGCTCACGGGGACGGCGCTGCGCCGGGAGATCGACCGGGCGAATCCCGACGACGAGCGGCGCGAGATGGAGCGTCGCGGCGTGCAGATGGTGCTGCTGGAGGATCCGGACTACCCGGCCCTCCTGCGTCTTTCGCCTGATCCGCCTCCGGCCCTCTCGGTGCGCGGGACCCTGTGCAGCGAGGACGCCTGGGCCGTGGCCATCGTGGGCAGCCGGGACGCCACGCGGTACGGCCTGGACCTCGCGGCGCGGATGGCGGGGGATCTCGCCGGTCGAGGGATGGTGGTGGTGAGCGGGGGCGCTCGCGGCATCGACGCCGAGGCTCACCGCTCCGCGATGCGGGTCGGCGGCCGCACCATCGCGGTCATGGGCTGCGGGCTCGCCGTCACCTACCCGCCGGAGCACGAGTCCCTCTTCGACCGGCTCATCGATGCCGGCGGCGCCGTGGTGAGTGAGTTCGCCATGCGCGTGGAGGTGCGGCCCGGACACTTTCCGCGCCGCAACCGCCTGATCGCCGGCATGGCGCTGGGCGTGGTGGTGGTGGAAGCGGCCGTCGACAGCGGCGCAAACATCACGGCGCGGCTGGCGGTGGAGGATCTCGGCCGCATGGCCATGGCGGTGCCCGGACCGGTGCAGAGCGTGGTGTCGGCGGGATGCCATCGCCTCATCCGGGACGGCGCCGCGGCGCGGGGCACGCCCGCCGCCGAGGGGGTGGCAGAGCGGCGCGCCCCCGCGCCCCGCCGCGCGGCGACTCGGGAGCGGGCGCCGCCGGATCCGGCGCTGCCGGCTCCCGCGCTGCCGGATCCCGCGCTGCCGGATCCCGCGCTGCCGGAGCCCGCGCTGCCGGAGCCTGCGCCGTCCAAGCCCGCGCCGCAGGAGCCCGGGCTGCGCGAACCAGCGACGCGCCGCGCCCCGCTCCCGCGGCGCGCGGGGGCGGTCGATCGCGCCGTGCGCCGGTTGTTCGACGAGGAAGGCCTGGACGCCGGCGCCGCCCTCGCGCGAATCACGATGGAGGAACTTGCGGCTGCTCGCACCGCGCCGGGTCCGCGCCGCGCGGAGCGATCGACCGGCGGTGCCGGCCGACCATCAGGTGCCGGTGAGGCCCAGGGCGTAGAAGAGCGTGGTGAACATGAGGTCGGCGAGGACCACGGTCACCACCGTCTGCACCACGGTGTCGGTGGTGGCCCGACCCACGCCCGCGGCGCCGCCGCTCACGCGAAGGCCGTTGTTGCAGGCGATCAGGCCGAGGATCATTCCGAAGACGCTCGCCTTGAAGAGACCGGTCACGAAGTCCGTGTTGGTCACCTGGTTGATGGTGTTCGACTTGTAGATCTCGAACGGGATGTCCAGGGCCAGGACGCCCACGATGCCGCCCATGATGACCGCGGTGAGGTCGCTGATCACGGAGAGGAGGATCAGTGAGATCGTGGTGGCCACCACGCGCGGCATCACCAGCACGCGCACGGGGTTGAGGGCCATCGACTCGAGGGCTTCGATCTCCTCGCCCACCACCATGGTGCCCAGTTCGGCGGCGATGCTGGCGCCGGCGAACCCGGTGAGCACGATCGCGGCGATCAGGGGGCCCAGTTCACGGAAGACCGCCACGCCGATGAGGTTGGCCACCTTGTCCGTCTGGCCGAACTCCTCCAGCGACGGCGCCGTCTGGAACGCCAGGATGATGCCGATCGACCCGGAGACGAGCATCACGATCCCGATGCTGCGCACGCCCACGCGGAGGATCTGGCTGACGGTGGCGTGGAATCCGAAACGGGCGCGACGCAGGACGATGGTCCGCCCCATCCATCGCAGCGTGTCCGCCAGGAGCAGCATCAGCTCGCCGACGATCTGCGCCGCCATCATCCACATCCCGATCCAGGCGTCGAGCAGTCGGATCGGGAAGATGGGTCGCTTGACGGTCTCGTCCATGGAGCGTCACGCGGCCAGCGCGGCCGCGCGGTCCTGCACGATCGTGAAGACGGTGTCGAGGCGGGAGATCTCCAGGATGCTCCGCACCCGCGGCGTCAGGGCACAGAGCAGGAGCTTGGCCCCGGCCTTCCGCGTGGACTGCAGGGCCTCCACCAGCGTGGCCACCCCCGAACTGTCCATGTAGGGAACCCCGGAGAGGTCGATCACCAGCCGCTTCGGGCTGCGCTTCATGGCTTCCGCCACCTGGGCCCGCATGGAGGGGCTGCGGGCGAGATCGATCTCGCCGCTCGGCGCCAGCAGCACGCCGTCGGGAAGCTCCTCCGACTTGATGGTGACGGTGCCTGCTTTGTTCACGGAGATCCGCCTCGGTCGGATCCTAGCGGCGGATGGCGTGGTGACGCAAGAACGCC
>CAZSVT010000086.1:0-11044 GCA_964610365.1 uncultured Isosphaeraceae bacterium | reverse complement strand
TCATCCGACAGGATGTGGCGCGG
The DNA here is from genome assembly GCA_964610365.1 of uncultured Isosphaeraceae bacterium. Classification (GTDB taxonomy): domain Bacteria; phylum Planctomycetota; class Phycisphaerae; order Phycisphaerales; family SM1A02; genus VGXK01. The sequence goes on along the minus strand of CAZSVT010000086.1, from coordinate 11,021 downwards.
ATGAGCCCGGACGGCTACCTGCTCATCGAGTGCATCGCGGTCCGCAACGATGTGAACAACTCCACCACCTGGCCGCAGGCCGCGCAGTTCGGCGGATCCACGATCGCGCCGCTGCTGGATCCGTCGCGCCCGGCGGACGCCATGATCCGCTGCGACCGCGTCACCTTCTTCACGCAGGGCTTCGAGCAGACCTCGAGGTTCGTGGGCAGCCAGCTCCTCGGCGGCAGCCTCCAGTTCGGCGGCAACCAGCAGGCCCTGGCCGGCCGCATCTCCATCGGGCACGCGGTGCAGATGCCGTCGCTGCGCCCGAACAACCTGAACCAGCGTCCGGATCCCGGATACCTCGACTTCGGCAGCGCCTTCACGCCGCTCTTCCCCTGGACCTTCGACGCCCCGCCGCAGCCCAACCTGGAGACGAGCTACTGGAACGTGGGCGGCAACAACGCCGGACCCGATGTCTACGGCACGCAGCCTGAGGCGCGGAAGTGGATCCTCTCGCGCCAGGCCACGCTGCTGGGTGACGACGGCGGCAGCAAGTACTACTTCAACACCGACAACTCCTACGGGCCCAACGCGGCCGCCGCGCTCTGGCGGAACCCGGGAGCGCCCGCGTCGGCCGCCGACAACGCGCCCTTCTGGGGCTTCGCGCCGACGGCCTCGCTGCTGCCCGATCCGTGGCTCGTCTCCGGTCGCGTGGACATCGCCGGCAGCAACATCGACGATGTGCAGCGCCTGGTCACGCTCGGCGGCAACGGACTGCGCCTGCCGTGGCTCACCAGCGGCTCCGGCACCGAGGGGCAGTGGCTGCGCATCCGCAACATGACCTACGGGCCCCCGGTCTCGGGCAACGGCGGCGCCTCGCTCGCCGGGCTCCACGCCTGGCCCCGCTCGGAGAAGACGGCGCCGAGCATGAGCCGCCTCGACGAGGTCCTCTCCGCCACGATGCTGGCGGGGAACTGCTCGTCGCTGGAGATCGACTGGACCTGGTCGAACGACACGGCGCGCCAGACCGGCGCCGGCAACTCGCTGGCCACGGCGCGGATCGCCACCGGTCCGAACGCGGGCCTGGCGGTCGGCCTGGCGGGCGTCAATGTCGACCCGCGCGCCGGCACCGTCTGGTTCGGCATGCCCGACGGCCTCATGCCGACGTCGCAGTGGCGCGGCATCACCTCGCTGGCGGGTCCGCTGGGGACGCAGCTTCCTTCGTCGGTCGTCGGCGGCACCACGCTCATCGGCACCAATGTCTTCCAGTCGGGCAACAACACCTGGGTGCCGTTCGACAACGCCGTCCGCGTGGCGGCACCGGTGATCCCCGCCAACATCGAGGGGCTCGACGGCGTGATCCGACCCCTCGGCGCCAACATGCCGGTGTGGGTCTACACCGCCGTCTTCGGGTTCAACCGCAATCAGCCGGTGGAGAAGTCCTTCGACGGGACTTCCTACCTCCGCGATGACTTCACGCCGTGGCCCCGGTCGTTGCGGTTCACCATGAGACTCCACGATCCGCGCCTCACGATCGAAACGGGACGCACCTTCCAGTTCGTGGTGGATCTGCCGCAGCAGACGCAGGAGTGATCAGCGATGTCCATGCGAGCCATTCACCGAAGCCCTTCGCGATCCGCACCGCCGCGGCCGACGCTGCCCCGGTCCACCGCGTTCCGCAGCGGCGGACGCCGCGGCAACGCCCTGGTCCTGGTGGCGGCCATCCTCCTGATGCTCATGATCCTGGGGATGGCGTACATCGTGCGCACGCAGGGGGCGGCCGAAGTGGCCAGCGCCACCCAGTCGCGCTCGGTGATCGATGCGCGCACCGACGCCGTCGCCGGCGCCCTGGTGGAGGAAGTGACGCAGAGCCTCTTCGTGAAGCCGGTGATCGATCCGGCGGACGACGCCGCGGCGGGCGATCCGGGTCTCACGCAGAGCGTCCCCGGCGTCATCCCGGTCGGTCGCAGCGACTGGCCTCGCGCCCGTCCGAGCCCCACCGCGGCTCGCTACGGCATCGATCCGGTCGACCGCCTGACGAACCTCCTCGACCCGGGCAACCTCAACGCCCTCTTCGGCTCGATCAACGGCGGCGACGGCTACCCCGACGGCTACAACTTCGCGCCCTACAGCGTCAATCCTTGGACCAACTGGCCCGACAACTTCGGCGTCATGTGGGGCGAGAGCAATCCGCTCGGCAATCCCGGTTTCGGCGACATGCGCTGGCTGGCCAGCACGCAGCCGCAGCGGGCCATCATCCTGCAGAACGGAACGCTCGTCCCGGATCCCTTCGGCAACACCTTCTCCCACTGGGCGCACCTCTCGTGGATCGCCACCGCGGAGAACGGCTTCCGCGTGGTGCGGGACATCTCCGATGTCGTCGCCAACACGCTGACCGGTCCGCTCGGCGCCGATGCGGCGGGCAACCTCGTGGAGGTCCCGTCGGATCCGACCACGATTCCCGTCGGCTCGAGCCTCGCGGCCCTGGGCGTTCCCTACGAGCAGTGGCTCCCCGGCGTCATTCCCGATCGGGTGACCAGCGCCAGCAACTTCCGCACCCGCGCCGCCGCGTGGTTCACGCCCGCGGGCTACTACCTGGCGGTGCACGGTCCGTTCGGCGCGGCCCCGTCGCCGGACCCCTCGCTGATGCTGCCCAACTGCATCCGCCTGACCGATCCGCTGGAAACGGGCACCATCCTCTCCGCCGGCACGCGTCCCACCGACGCCGGACCCACGCGCTTCCTGGCCAACGGCACGCCCGATGATTCGAACAACACCATCCGCAACCAGATCGAGCGGGTGCTGACGGACACCGACGGCGACGGCGTCACCGACAGCTTCTGGTTCCTCGCGCCGAGCTCCATGGATCGCGGCGTGCGGCAGCTGGTGGCGGTGCGCATCATCGACAACTCGGGCATGCTGAACCTGAACGTGGCCACGCGCTTCCAGCGGCGCAACTACCCGGCCTCCGGCACGAACCCGCTCCCCGCGCTCCGCGAGACGCGGGGCCAGACGCCTGCGGACCTCGCGCTCGTCTCGGATCGCAGCGCCAGCGATTCGCAGCCGCTGGCCATCGACGAGTCCGGCTACGCGGTGGGCTTCCTGAACTCGCCCGACAATCACCATCCCACCGGGGCCTACCTCTCCTCGCCGCAGCTGACGGTGGACTTCGACACGGACCAGTGGGCCGATCCCGACGAGGACGATCCCTCCTTCCTGCGCGAGCGCGGCGTGGTGGCCAGCGACGCCGGCACGCCGAGCGCGGCGCTCCTCTTCCCGGAGCAGCTCCGGTCGCAGTCGGAGCGCCTGCGCAACTTCAAGGCCGCCTTCGACGACGGCGCCGTGCGCTACTTCCTGCCGCCGTCGGCGTCGGGGCTGCCGGTACCGGATCTCAATGCCGGCTCCGCCGCCTTCTCACCCGCCGGCTACGCGTCGCGGCTGAGCCCGTTCACGCCGGCCGACGAAGCGGAACTGCGGATGAGCCACGGCCAGAACCAGCCGTTCATGCTCAGCCGACTCGAGCGCTCGCTCAACACCGAGGGGAACTCCAACGCCTTCCTCCGATCGAGCCAGAGCCGCGAGGAGTCCAGCGAGTGGACCGGCAAGCAGCTCACGCTTCCGGAACTGGTGGCGGACAACCGGAGCAAGCTGACCACCGTCTCCTCCGCGCGCAACGAGGCGCTTCCGCCGGCGCTCTGGACGCGCTGGTGGAACGTGGAGAACGGCGTCCTCCGTCCCATCGACAAGAACCGTCCCATGCCGTGGTACGGCCCGCCGGGCATCAACGACCTTCCCTACGCCTATCCCACGCTCGCCCAGCTGCAGTCGGATCTGGCCACCGTCGATCCTCCGGCCTACACCGGCGTGACCCAGTTCGAGGTCTTCACCACCGGCGGCTGGCGTCCGGAGGTGATCCGCTCCGTGGCCGGCGACGCCAACAACGACGGCGTCGTCGACGCCCGTGACCTGGATGCGGCTCGCCGCGACTTCTTCATCTGGAACTCGAAGCTCGATCTCCGCGCTCCCATCGACAACGACACGGTGGGCGCCGACGGCAGCGGCGCGCAGACCACGCCCGTGCTCGATCCCAGCTTCGGCATCGTCGGGCGCATGAATGCGAGCGGACTGGGACGCCGGCCCGACAACACCGTCAACACCTTCGATCACGCCTTCAACTCCATCGAGTGGCAGGAGGGCTTCCGCCGCCGCGCCCTGCGCGCCCTCAAGTACGAGTACAAGATCGACGACGACGGTCTCACCGGCACGGCGCCGGTGCGCACGGTGGTGAGCTACGCGGACCGCTTCCAGGTGGGCTCCGACATGCCCATGAACGGCTTCCGCACGCTCACCGGGACCTTCCGGCCGCGCAGCATCGTCGGCGCCAACGGTGACGCCATCGACACGGCGCTGGAGTCGGAGATGGTCACCGACGCGATGGCCGCCAGCCTGGCCGCCAACGCCTCGGCGTCGCGGCGCGGCCTTCGCGGCTATCCGCCGCTGAACCCGCAGGGCTACTCGTCGCGCTACGGCATCGAGGTGAACATGCCGCCGCTCTCCTATGTGAACTTCGGAGCGGTTCCGGACCAGCGGGTGCTGGCCACCGATCCCGACCCGACGCTGCCGGGAAGCGGGGGATCGCAGGCGAAGGTGATCGCCTTCACCGGCGACACGCCGCACCCGGTGGTCATGGAGGCCTTCTTCGCGGTGGTGTGGCCCAAGACGCGCCTCGGGTCCAACTGGGCGCTGGCGGTGGGAACCAACAACCCCAGCCAGATCTCGCCCAAGCCCGCCGATCCCTACTCCATTCCCACGAACTACAACAACGGCGGCAACGAGAGCCACTTCGTGGCGATCGTCCCGCGGGATCAGTTCGTGGACCAGGCCACGCAGACCGCGTGGGCCGGCCAGGCGCCGGCGGACTGGCAGCGCCAGTCCACCGCCGTGGTGGCGGTGCAGGTGGCGAACCCGTATCCGCAGCCGATCCGCCTCTCCGACTTCGAGCTCAAGGTCTTCGGCCGCACCTTCCACTTCCCCGACTACGAGATCGACGCCAACGGGAACCTGGTGCTCGGTCCCGACACCAACGGCGACGGCACCTCCGATCCGGTGCCCCTCGTGCTCGGTCCGGCCACGGAGGACGCGCCGCGCAGCGCCATCGTCTTCGCCATCACCGATCACAACCAGATCAACTACAAGCCCGGTGATTCGCTCGCCGTTCCCAACCGCTACCCGCTGACGAAGGGCGTGGAGTTCGATCCCTTCTTCCGCGCGCGCTGGCTGGACTACCTGGACATCGTGGAGGCGAGCGACCTGGGAGGAGCCAGCGCGTCCCTCCAGACCTCCTCGCTCTCGGGCGCCACGCCGAGCGCCTTCTGTCCGCACACCGCGGGCATCCGGGGCACCGAGATCGATCAGCCCACGCTCAGCATCCAGTTCCCGCGCCGCCGCCTCAACGGCACCAGTCGCTACAGCAGCGCCGTCTTCGGGAGCAAGCTCGACACCATCAACCCGATCGCGGAGACCAAGATCCTCGACGCCACGCAGGAGTTCGGCACCGATGTGGCGTCCTACCGGCCGGACGAGGGCATCTCGATCGTCCGGCGCGTCCTGGATCCGGAGACCGGCAACGTGGCCACGCGCGTGGTCGTGGACCGCTTCGACCGCGATCCGTCGGATGTGAATCAGTCCTCGGCCGATCCGGTGAGCGGGTGGAACATCTCGGCCGCCGCGAGCCTGCTTCTCGAGCAAGGCGGCCGCTTCTGGCCGCCGGACATCGACCTGGGTCACTCGGGCGACGAGGACCAGATGCACCCGCTGCTCAACGCGCCGCCCGTCGGACCGCCGCCGCCGCTGCCGCCGCATCCCTGGCACCTGAAGCCGCAGCAGGGGAACACCTTCAACGGCATCCGCATCGCCACGAACGATTACTACACCACCTGGACCCGCTCCTCGCGGCTCTGGGGCAAGGACTTCGCCGTGGTCTACGGTGCCGACGCGGTGCCGGTGGCCTACGACCGCGATCCGGCGAACAACAACGGCAAGGGCGACGGTCGGATCTCGCCCGACGAGCGCGCCCCGCGCTTCATGTTCTCCTCGAGCAAGCAGCGGCCCGATCTTCCGCTCGACGGTTCGGTCGCCGGCGGCGCGATCTTCGCCGACGGCCAGGGTCCCTTCCCGGGTCGCGTCAACGGCGAGACCTACCGAGGCGCCGGGTTCCAGGCGTTCGCCGGGCTCACTCCGTGGGCCCAGGACCTCCTCTTCAACTACGGCCCGACCGCGCAGCCCTATCCGCTGCCGCCCTTCCTGAAGAACCCGGCCAATCAGAACAATCCCTCCACCGACGCCGGCGCCGGGGATCCCGACATCCTCGGCCAGCTCATCGGCGGCGTTCCGCTCAAGGGACTGCACCTGCTTCCGCTCGTCCGCAACTACACCACCAGCCTGCTCGCGGAGAACGCGTCGGGCCAGGCATGGCCGCCGGCGAACCCCACGCCGCTGCTCGGCGTGCCGGTGCTGCGCGTGGCGATGAAGCCGGTGAGTTTCCCCACGCGCACCGTGGTCGGACTTCCCCAGGGCGAGACCTTGCCGCGCCAGATCTTCGGCCTCGACTTCGGCGTCTCGCTGCCCAACGGCGTCCAGAGTCCCTACACCTTCCTGGCGGACAAGGGCATGCGTCCGCCGGTCTCCAATTCCTCCATGGATTCGGAGATCGCCTACAACGCGGGCAATCCGCCCGGCAGCGACTTCGCCTCCGCGATGGATGCGCTCCTGCCGATGGACGGCTCGTTCTCGCCTTCCTTCCGCGGCGCCGACTTCGACACCGTGGCCGAGATCACCGACCTCATGGTCTGGGGCCCGGTCTACGACTCCAGCGGCGATGTCCGGCACACCATGGGAGAGATCCTCACCGATCGGGTGCCCGGATACCCGGTGGGGCTCGTCCATCGCTTCGTCGATCTCGATGGCGACGGCTTCTCCGGCACGGAGGAGCAGAACCCGGCGTGGGCGTATCTGAACCGCCTCCAGTTCGACGGCCCCACGGTGGCCTTCAGCTGGTTCGACTGGAACGGCGTGGCCGTGGCTCCGCCGGCGCAGAGCGCGCTGCGGCAGTGGGGCGGCGCCGCCGGCGCCGTGGGCAACTACGCCTCCAGCCTGCCGGTGGGCACGCGCCTGCTGGAAGCCTTCACGCTGGACGATCGCGGGACCACGCTGGTGAACAATGTCTACCGGGCGATTCCTCGATCCAGCGATCTCAACGGCAACGGCGTCCTCTACGGTTCCGCCGCCGCCACGGCCGGCGAGAACAACGAGATGGCCCAGTGGCTCGAGGATCGTCGCTTCCGGCTGGCCGCCGGCGGCACCGGCAAGGGCGTTCCCGGCCTGGTGAATGTCAACACGGCGCCCGTGGAAGTGCTCCGCACCCTGCCGCACATGTCGAGGCTGATCTACGCCGACGCCGCCGACCTGGATGGCGACGGCGTGGCCGATCAGTACGACCTCATCGACACCGACAACGACGGCTTCCTGGACACCCAGCGCCCGGCGCCGCAGAACTCGGCGAGCCCGCTGGTGCGCATCCCGGAAGCCATGGATCTCTACCGCAGCAGGACGAACACGGCGTGGACGCCGGACCTCGTCTACCCCAGCCGCGCCAATCGAGGCGTCGCCTCCGGCAACCAGCCGACGATGCCGAACTACCTCGATCGCGGCCGGATCCCCGGCGACTCCAACGGCGACTCCTTCCAGGACAACGGCTTCTTCCCCGGCATGCGCGCCGAGCGCGGCTTCGACAGCCTCGGCGAGACGATGCTCATCACCCGCACCTCGGCGGCGCCGAACGACGGCTCCGTGAATCCGCCGTGGGGCTGGGACGACAACAAGAGCTGGAGCATCCGCTTCGCCGGCCTCGATCCGTTCCGCCTCTCGCAGGCGTCGGCGAACAACGCCGTCGACTTCGGCGGTGGCTACCGGCAGGGGACCGCCAACGGCCCGTACCTCCAGCCTCCGTACTCCGGCCGCATCAGCGTCGACTCGCGGCGCGGGGCGGTGATGGACTACGACGGCTCGGGCTCGTCGCTCGCCGTGCGCGAGATCCCCACGCAGAACCTGGCGGCGGGCGACGCCCACGAACAGCAGCTCCTGCTCTCCAGCCTCTCGAACATCCTGACCACGCGCAGCGATGTCTTCACCGTCTACTTCCGCGTCCGGAGCATCCGGCCGGATCCGATCACCGGCCGCTACGACGGCACCGATCCGCGCCTCATCATCGACGACAGCCGCTACGTGATGGGCATCGACCGCTCGCAGGTGGAGCGGCCGTCCGATCCGCCGAAGATCCTCTACTTCCAGAAGGTGCCCGAGTAGCGCCGCGTCCCGACGGCGCGGAAGGCCTTCGCCGCGTCCGAACACCTGTGCCAATTCAGCCCCACGCCTCGTCACGCTCATCCGCGGGCAGGCGTGGGGCATTTTCTTGGCCCCGGTCGCTTCCGCTCCGGCCTCGGGCTACGCTGGCGGCGATGAGCCTTCCGACGACGATGCTCCTCCTGCTCCTGGCCGCCGCACCGGTGACGGATCCACCCAAGGCGCCGGGAGCGCCACCCGCCGCCCCTCCGCCGGCGGGGCCATCCGCCCCCGGGACTTCGTCTCCGCCTCCCGCGGCTCCTCCCGGACCCGCCGCTCCGCCGGCCCGCGGTCCGGTCCACGAGGTGGTGCTCAAGGATCTCGACGGGAAGGACTTCCCGCTCGATCGCTTCGCGGGAACGCCCATGGTCATCGAGGTCTGGTCGACCACCTGCGGGCCGTGCCTGCGGCAGCGCGAGCTGATGGCCCGGCTGGCGCCCGAGTACAAGGGCAAGGTCATCTTCCTGGCCGCGAGCGTGGACAAGGATCCGGCCGTGGTGCGCCGACACGTGGCGGGGAAGGCCCACGCCGCGGAGCTCCTCGAGACCATGGCCACCCGACCGCTCCTCGAACTCATCGCGACCCGCGAGAAGGCGCCCACGATCCCGAAGATCGTCTACGTGGACTCGCGCGGTCGGATGACCGACGTGGGAACCAGCGTCCAGCAGGAGGCGTGGATGCGGGCGATGCTCAAGAACCTCCGGTGACCTCCGCGCGGAACCGTGCATGGGCCTGGTGACCGACGCCGCGTACGCCGTCGCGGCGACGGTGACGATGCCGCTCTGGTTCGTCCGCATGGCGACGACGGGCAAGCTCCGCACCGATTGGCGCGGCCGCTTCGGCGACGCGGCGCCGTGGCCCCGCTCCGCGCATCCCCGGATCCTCATCCACGCGGTGAGCGTGGGCGAGGCGGCGGCCATCCGGCATCTCGTCGGCGAACTCTCCGGAGCGCCCGAGGAGCCGGAGATCGTGATCTCCGCCACCACGGACACGGGCATCGAACGGGCCCGGTCGCTCTACGCCGCACAGCACCGGATCGTGCGCTATCCCTTCGACTTCGGCCGCTGCGTGCGCCGCTTCCTGGACGCGGTGCGGCCGGACCTGGTGGCCCTGACGGAACTCGAGGTCTGGCCGAACTTCGTCGCCGAGTGCGGGCGCCGCGGCATTCCCGTGGCGGTGGTGAACGGCCGTCTCAGCGAGCGGAGCGAGGGCCGCTATCGACTGCTGCGCCCCGTGCTGGCGCGATCGTTTCGATCGCTCGCCCTGGTGGCGGCGCAGTCCGAGGCCTACGCCGATCGCTTCCGGGCGATGGGCGTGCCCGCCGATCGAGTGGTGCGCGCCGGAACGATGAAGTGGGACACCGCGGAGATCGCCGATGTCGTGGAGGGCGCCGAGGCCCTGGCGCAGTCGCTGGGCATCGATCGAACGAAGCCGCTGGTCGTGGCGGGTTCCACCGCTCCGGGGGAGGAGTCGCTGCTGCTCCAGTCGCTGCCGCCCGGCGTGCAGCTCCTCTGCGCCCCGCGTCGTCCGGAGTGGTTCGACGCCGCGGAACGGGCGCTCCCGGGTTGCGTGCGGCGATCGCGCGTCGCGGCCGATGGCGCCGCCGGCGGCGCGGGAGCGACGGCGGGGGGGAGCGCCGCGCCGCGCACGTTCCTGCTCGACACCATCGGCGAGCTGCGCCGCGCCTACGCGCTGGCGGACCTGGTGGTGGTCGGCCGCACGCTCGAGATCGGTGGTCGATTCGGCGGCTCGGACATGATGGAACCGGTGGCGCTGGGCAAGGCGGTGATCGTGGGGCCGGACGTGGCGAACTTCCGCGAGACGGTGGAGCAGCTCGCGGCGGCGGGGGGGCTGGTGCAATGCACGGCGGAGGCGCTCGCCGGGGAGCTCCGGCGGCTCCTCGCGGATCCGGCGGCGCGACGGGCCCTCGCCGAGCGCGGTCGCCAGGTGATCCGCAGCCAGCAGGGGGCGTCCCGCAGGAGCGCCGAGCTCCTGCTCAGGATCCTCCGTGAACACCCGGCCCGCCGCGCGGACTCCGCCGATCGGCGCGGCCGGCGCGAGGCCATCCATGCCTGACCTGAGCGAGTCGAAACTGCTCGCGTCGATCGCGCGGGCGAGCCGGCCGTGGCCCGCCGGCGTGGTCGTCGGCCCCGGCGACGACATGGCGGTGCTGGCGCTGGCGGGCGGCGCGCTCCTGGCGGCGGTGGACCAGGTGGTGGAAGGGCGGCACTTCCTTCGCGGCGCCTCCGAGGAACTCATCGCCCGCAAGGCGATCGCCCGCAACACGAGCGACGCGGCGGCCATGGCGGCGAGACCGGTGGCCACGCTGGCGGCCTGCGTACTCCCGGCCTCATGGACGCCGGCGCGCGCGGAATCGCTCTTCCATGCACTGCGGCGCTGGGCGCTCGAGTTCGGCTGCCCGCTGGTCGGCGGCGATCTCTCCGTCCACGCCGGCGACGACCCGCTGGTCCTCTCGGTGACGATCCTCGCCGAGCCGTGGCCCGAGGCGGTGAGGAAGGATCCCGGCGCGGATCCCTCCCGCTGGGTCGTGCGGCGCCATCGGGCCCGCGCCGGCGATCGCCTCTTCGTGACCGGCGCGCTGGGCGAGAGCGCCCGGGAGCGCTGGGACACGGACACCG
>CAZSVT010000085.1:0-11044 GCA_964610365.1 uncultured Isosphaeraceae bacterium | reverse complement strand
GCGAACCTGGAGGCCTGCGTGCGCGGCCTGCTGGGGCAGCGCGGCGTGCGCCTCGAGGTGCTCGTCTACGACGATCACTCGACCGACGGCACGGGGGCGATCGCGGCGAGGCTGGCGGCCGAGGATCCGCGCGTGCGGCTGGTGGACACCGCGCCGCTGCCTCCCGGCTGGAACGGGAAGCAGCACGGCTGCCAGCGCATGGGCGACGCGGCCGCGGGGGAGTGGCTGCTCTTCACCGACGCCGATGTCCGATTCGGTCCGGGCGCCGTGTTCGCGGGCCTCGACGAGGCGCGGGCGCGCGGCGCCGACCTCGTCTCCACCATCCCGCGCCAGGTGACCGGGTCGCTGCTCGAACACCTGGTGGTCCCGCTCATCCACTTCATCCTGCTGAGCTATCTCCCGATCGGCGCCATGCGGCGCTCGCGCCAGCCGGCGATGAGCGCCGGGTGCGGGCAGTACCTGCTGGTGCGCCGGGAGGCGTGGCGCGGCGCGGGCGGTCACGCCGCCTTCCGGGCCTCGATGCACGACGGCATCATGCTGCCGCGCCGGATCCGCGAGCACGGAGGTCGGACCGACCTCTTCGACGGCACCGCGGTGGTGGCGTGCCGGATGTACCGCGGCGCGCGCTCCTGCTGGCGCGGCTTCGCGAAGAACGCCTACGAGGGACTCGGATCGCCGGCGCTGCTCCTCTTCTTCACCGTGCTGCACGCCTGGGGCCATCTCCTGCCGTGGGTGGCGGTGGCGGCGGCGCTCCTGGATCTCGCCGCGGGGCGGCCCGTGGACCGCGCCGCGTCGGCGCTGGCGATCGCCGCGATCGGCGCGGCCTTCGTGGAGCGGGCGATGCTGGCCCTGCGATTCCGGCAGTCCTGGATCGGCGTGATCCTGCATCCGGTCGGCGTGGCCCTCATGACCGCCATCCAGTGGCACAGCGCCTTCCTCCATCGCGCGGGACGCCGTGAGTGGCGGGGGAGAACGCACGCGCCGTTGCAGCCGACGCCCTCCTCTGGCATGATCTCCGAGCATGGATGAGCGCGAGATCGCGCGGTCGCTCCGCGAGATCGAAGAGCGTCTCCTGCGGCTGGAGCGGTTCACTCGGATCGCTTCGGCTTCGGACGCAGCGCCGCCTCCTCCCGCTCCGTCGGCGTCGGGTCCCGCGGTGCCCGCGCGCGAGCATCCGGCATCGGCGCCCGAGGGGGTCTCGGCGTTCCTTCAGGAACCCGCGCCGCGCGAACTGACGGCGCCGGCGCGGCCGCACGATCCCTTCGCGCCGCCGCCGGTTCCTTCGGCCCCTTCGATCCGCTCGGCCACCTCCACGGAGCAGGTCATCGGCGGCCGCATCGCGGCGTGGGTCGGTGCCGTGATCGTGATGATCGGCGTGGGCGTGCTGGTGAAGTACGCCTACGACCAGGAGTGGCTCGGACAGCTCGGCAAGTGGGGGCGCTTCGCCGGCGCCACCGCCACGGCCCTGGCGCTGGTCGGCGCGGGCGAATTCGCGCTGCGTCGGTGGGGGCGGGCGGCGGCGGCGGGGCTCTTCGGCGCGGGCATCGGGTCGCTCTTCGTCATCGCGTCGGCCGTGACGCTGCCGGAGGTGATGCCGGTCTTCGGCGCCGAGGGCGCGCTGGCCTTCTCGCTCGGAGCGGTGGCCCTCGGCACGCTCGTCGCCTGGCGATCGAGACTGCTCGCCGTGGGCGTGGTGGTGATGGTCGGCGCCTACGCGGTGCCGATCTTCACGGGCACGCTGCGGTTGGGCGGCTCGCTCTGGCCGCCCGTCTATCTGACGGCGGTGCTCGCGGCCGGACTGGCCATCGGCCACTGGTCCTCGGCGCAGCGATCGGTGCGACTGGTGGCGGTGATCCTGCACGTGCTCGTGGCGGGCCTGCTCCTGGCGGGGCGAGGACTCGGGCCGCGCGCGGAGCAGGCGTTCGTGATGCTCTGGTGGGCGCTGGTCACGCTCGAGGCGGTGGCGGCGGTCGTGCGGCAGGAGGGGCGCCGCGTCGATCCCGAGCAGGGCGGTGAGACGGTGGCGCCCGCGTCCCCCACCTCGGGGCGCGCCGAGGTGGTGCTCGCGGGCTTCGCCATGGTGGCGTCGATCGGCGCCGCCTTCTTCTTCGCCGGCGCGTGGACCGGGCCCGGCGATCTCTGGGCCTGGCTGCCCGTGGGCCAGGGCGTGCTGGCGTTCGCCGCGTCGGCGCTCCTGCGCTCCATGCGGCTCGACGCCGCGGGAGCGCCCGGCGCGATGGAGCGGATGATCTCGGCGCTCGAGGCGCTCGGCGCCGCGGCCGTGGTCTCCGCGGTGGCGCTCCTCTTCTCGGAGCAGTCGGCCGGCGCCATCTGGGCGGTGATGGGATGCGGGGCGGCGTTCCTGGCGGCGCGGAACGGATCGATGCCGCTGGGGCTTCTGGCCACGGCGGCGTGCGGGGCGGCGACGGCGGTGGCCTCCGTGATGGCGCTTCGCGGAAGCATGTCCGGGGTCGGCGTCTGGCAGGGAACCATTCCCGGCTTCGCGGCCAGCCAGCTCCGCGCGGGACCGAACTGGTGGCTGCCGCTGATCGTCCTCGTGTCCGCGGTCGCGTCGGTGCACGCCCTGCGACCGCTCGCGCGCGGTGCCTGGATGCGGGGCGTGCTGCTCGCGTGGAGCGCGGCGTCGATGGCGGCGCTGGCGACGGCCGTGGGCGTGAACGGGTCCGAGCTGCTCGTGGCCGCCGCGCTTCCGGCGTGGCTCCTGCTCGTGCCGCGACCGCTCGGCGATCCGCTGGTGCGACGCGGCGGCCAGGTGCTGGCGATCCTGCTCCTCGTGGCGGTGGTCGTCGCCGCCGTCTTCGCGCGCCTGGGCGGCCGCGCCGATCCCACCTCGCAGGCCCTGGCGCTCCTCGTCTCGGCGGGACTCGTGGCGCTCCACGGGGTGCGAGACGGTGGGAAGTCCGGACGCGTCGAGCTCACCCTGGCATGGGTGATGGTGGGGCTCACGGCCCTGCTGCACTTCGATGTCCGCCGCTCCTCCGCGCCGGCGGATCCATTCGCGAGCGAAGTGCAGCTGGTGGCCGGACTCGGCGCCGCGGGCGCGTTGCTGCTGCGCGCCGGACTCGGCCGCGGCGCGGCGATGGGCCTGGCCCTCTGGTCGGCGGCGGCATGGCTCTACGGCGGCATCGTGATGACCGCCGCGTTCGGGCTCGCGTCGGTGACGCCCATGTCGAACATCTCCAACGCCACGGCCGCGGTGGTTCTGGCGGCGATCGGCGCGTCGCTTCCCGTGGCCGCCTCCGCCGGGGCCTGCGCCGTGCTCCTGGTGGTGATGGCCGCCGGATCGCTCGACCTGGAGCGACTCGCCCGCACGATGGACGGCACCGCGATCGATCGAGCCACGGTTCGGCAGGCGCTCCACAGCGTCTGGTGGGCGGCGGTGGCGGTGGCCGGCGTGCTCGCGGGATTCCGATGGCGCCTCACCGCCCTGCGCTGGCTCTCCCTGTCCGTCCTGGGCGTGGCCGCGCTCAAGGTGCTCGTCCTCGACATGCGAGGCTCGCCCACCCTGGCGCGCGTGGCGGCGCTCCTGGGCGTGGGCCTCTTCATGGTGATCGTCAGCGTGGTCTATGCTCGCGCCGAGCGGCGATTGCGCCGCGACGCGAGCGGAGCATGAACGGAACGGAGAGGCTGGAAGCGTGGTTTCGTTCGAAGGGATGGACGCCCTTCGACTTCCAGCGCCGCTGCTGGCTCGCGGCCCGCGCCGGACGCAGCGGGCTCGTCCATGTGCCCACGGGCGCGGGGAAGACCTTCGCCGCGCACGGGGGCCCGCTCTCGCGGCTCGTCGAGGAGCCCGAGCCGAGCGGCGGCCGGCGCGGCGATGCCCGCGGCGTGCGCTCCATCCACCTCACGCCGCTGCGCGCGGTCGCCCGGGACATCGAGTTGGCCCTGCGCGAGCCGGCGGCCGCCCTCGTGCCGTGGGCCGAGGTGGGCTCGAGGACCGGTGACACCGGCGAGCGCGAGCGTTCGCGCCAGCGCACGCGCCTGCCGGAGATCCTCGTCACCACCCCGGAGAGCCTCTCGCTCCTGCTCTGCCGCTCCGAGGCGCGGACCCTCTTCGGGCGCCTGGAGGCGGTGATCGTGGACGAATGGCACGAACTGCTGGCCGGCAAGCGCGGCGTGCAGGTGGAGCTGGCGCTGGCGCGACTGAGGCGATGGAGGCCGGGCGTGGTGGTGTGGGGTCTCTCGGCGACGCTGGCGCGCCCCGACCTGGCGGCGCGCCGGCTCCTCGGCTCGCGCGGCGACGAGGCGATGGTGATCGACGGAGGCGTCGATCGACCCGTGGTCGTCCGCACGCTCCTGCCGGAGTCGATCGAATCGCTGCCGTGGTCCGGCCACATGGGCCTGTCCATGGCCGGCGCGCTGCTGGACCACCTCGATCCGTCGATCAGCACCCTCGTCTTCACCAACACGCGATCGCAGGCGGAGCGCTGGTTCATGGAGATCATGCGCCGGCGCCCGGAGTGGAACGGCCGCGTGGCCCTGCACCACGGCTCGATCGATCGCGGCGTGCGCGAGCGCGTGGAGGCGGGGGTGAAGTCCGGCGCCTTCGGCATCGTGGTGGCCACGAGCAGCCTCGACCTGGGCGTGGACTTCTCGCCGGTGGAGCGCGTGGTGCAGATCGGCTCCCCGAAGGGCATTTCGCGCCTTCTCCAGCGCGCCGGGCGCAGCGCCCATCGTCCGGGCGCGCCCTGCGAGATCCTCTGCGTGCCGACGCACGCCATGGAACTGGCGGAGATGGCGGCGGCGAGGCAGGCGGTGGAACGCGGCGAGATCGAACGCCGGCCCGGGCCGTCGCTGGCGCTCGACTGCCTGGTGCAGCACCTCGTCACGGTGGCCACCGGCGGCGGATTCACTCCCGACGAACTCTTCGAGGAAGTGCGCACCTGCGCGTCGTTCGACGGGCTCTCGCGGGCCGAGTTCGACTGGGCGCTCTCGCTGGTGACGACCGGCGGCACGGCCCTGCGCACGCAGCCGCGCTTCCGCCGCGTGGCGGTGGACGACGCGGGCACGCACCGGGTGCGCGATGCGCGCATCGCCCGGACCCACCGGCTCAATGTCGGCACCATCACCTCGGAGCCGGTGGTCTCCGTGGCCCTGGTGCGCGGCCGGCGCCTCGGCACCATCGAGGAGGACTTCGTCGCCAGGCTCCGTCCCGGCGACGATTTCCTCTTCGCGGGCCGCATGCTCGAGTTCGTGCGCCTGCACGAGACGACGGCGCTGGCGCGCCCGTCGAAGCGCCGCACCACCCACACGCCGCGCTGGGCGGGAAGCCGCTTCCCCCTGAGCACCGCCCTCTCATCGGCCCTGCGCCGCATCCTGGACGACGCCGCGAACGGCCGGATGGAGGAGCCGGAGATGATCGCCGCGGCGCCGATCCTCGACGCCCAGGCGCAGATGAGCGCCATCCCGCGCGCGGGCGAGACCCTGGTGGAGCGCTGCCGAAGCGAGGAGGGCTGGCACCTCTTCGTCTACCCGTTCGAAGGGCGCCTGGTGCACGAGGGGCTCGCGGCGCTCCTGGCGCTGCGGCTGGGACGGCTGGAGCGGGCCACCTTCCTGCTCTCCTCCAACGACTACGGCGTGGAGCTGCTGACGCGGAGCGAACGCAACTTCGCCGAGGACCTGGAGCGCTCGCGGAGCGCGCCCGGCGGCGGCGTGTGCTCCACGGAGCGCCTGGCCGAGGACCTGCTCGAGGCCGTCAACGGCGGTCAGCTCGCGTCGCGTCAGTTCCGCGAGATCGCCCGCGTGGCCGGCCTGGTGCAGCAGCGGGATCACCGCTCGGAGCGCACCGCCCGGCAGGTGCAGGCGGGGGCGTCGCTCCTCTTCGAGGTCTTCCGGAACTTCGATCCGGAGAACCCGCTCCTGCGCCAGGCCCAGCGGGAGGTCCTCGACCGTCACTTCGAGGACGACCGGCTCGCCCGCACGCTCCGCCGCCTCGCATCGGAGCCGATGCGCGTGGTGGCGCTTCCGCAGCCGGGCCCGTTGGCGTGGCCGCTGCTGGCCGATCGACTCGGCACGGTCCTCTCCACCGAGACGCTGCGCGATCGGCTGCGGGCCCTGCTCCTGGAAGGGGCGTCGGCGTAGGCTCCCGCGCATGCGCGGTGCCATCGCGATGTCGGGCGAGGTGGTGGTGCCCATCCGGGGCGAGCGGATCCACCTCCTCGCCGAGCGCGCCGCATGGTGGCCCCGGCGATCCACGCTCCTGGTGGCGGACCTGCACCTGGGAAAGGAGGAGGCGCTGCTCGACCGGGGCATGCCCATGCCCGACGGCGTGCTGGAGGAGACGCTGGCGCGACTCGAAGCGATCCTGCGCTCCACCGGCGCGGCGCGTCTGGTGGTCCTCGGCGATCTCGTCCACGCGCCGCGCGGTCTCAGCGACGCGGTGGTGGACGCGGTGGCGCGCTGGCGCGGGCGCTTCGACGGGGCGCTCGAACTGGTCCCCGGCAATCACGACGAACTCGTGGCGCGTCTTCCCTCGTCGTGGCGCGTGGCGCGACTGGCGGACGCGGTCCTCGACGAGCCGTTCGTCCACCTCCACGAATCGCGGCCGCATCCGGCCGGCTACGCCCTCGGCGGTCATCTCCATCCCATGGTGCGCCTCGCCGGGCGCGTGGACCGGGTGGAACTGCCGTGCTTCGTCATCGGTCGGCGCCGCGCCGTCCTGCCCGCCTTCACGCGCTTCAGCCGAGGTGTGCGCGTGGTCCCCGAGGACGGCGACCGCCTCTACGCGGTGGCCGACGGAATGGTGGTGGACTGCGCCTCGGCGGCGGGGGGCTGAGCGGGCGCCGCGGTCTTGGGTCGCTCCGGCGCCGCCGTCTGCGCCGCCACCATGTCGCGGTAGGAGCCGCCCGCGGCCATGAGCGAATCGTGCGTCCCCGACTCGGCCACGCGCCCGCCGCGCAGCACGATGATCCGGTCCGCGTGCGCGATGGTGCTCAGCCGATGGGCGATGACGAAGGTGGTGCGGTCGCGGACGAGCGCGGCGATGGCCGACTGGATGAGGCGCTCGTTCTCGGTGTCGAGATTGCTCGTCGCCTCGTCGAGGATGAGGATCCTGGGATCGGCCAGGAGCGCCCGGGCGATCGCCACGCGCTGGCGCTGGCCGCCGGAAAGCCGCACGCCGCGCTCGCCGATCACCGTCTCCCAGCCCTGCGGCAGGGTGTCGATGAATCCGTCGAGCGCCGCCGCCTTCGCCGCGGCGCGCAGCGCCGAGGCGTCCGCGCTGCGACGACCGTAGGCGATGTTCTCCGCGATCGTGCCGTCGAAGAGGAAGACGTCCTGCTCCACGATCCCCAGGAGCCGCCGATGGCTCGCCAGCCGGAGATCGCGCAGGTCCGTGCCGTCCAGCCGGATGGCGCCCGAGGTGGGATCGAAGAAGCGGGCCACGAGATTGCAGAGCGTCGTCTTGCCGGCGCCGCTCGCCCCCACCAGGGCCACCATCGATCCGGCCGGGACCCGGAAGGAGACGCCGCGCAGGACGGGATCGCGCCCCCCCGGATAGCGGAAGGAGACGTCGTCGAACTCGATGTCCCCGCGCACGCGCTTCGGATCGAGGTCGATCGCCCCCGGCCGGTCGGGGAGTTCGCGCGGCTCCTCGAGCAGGTCGAGCACGCGGTCGAAGCCCGCCAGGTTGGATTGGAACCAGGTGGCGCTGTTGGCGAGCGACTCGATGGGGCCCAGCAGCATCACCAGGTAGGTGAGGAAGAGGATGAGATCGCCCGGGGTGAGCGAACCCGACAGCACCTGCCGCCCGCCGTAGAAGAGCAGCAGGGCGCTGGCGACGGGAACGAGCAGCTCCCACGCCAGTTCGATGCCGCGGCTCCACCACCACGCCACCAGCTCCTGCCGCGACATGAGATGGTTGCCCGCCGCCACGCGCAGCCCTTCGCTGCGCTCGCGCGAGAATCCGCGCACCACGCGCAGGCCGCCGAAGATCTCCGCGGCGTGGCCGTCCACCACGCTGCGCTGCGCCCGGACATCGCGGAAGACCGGGCGGATCCGGCCGATCCAGGCGCGGTGGGTGAACCAGAGGAGCGGCAGGAGCAGCATCGATCCCAGCAGGAGTCGCCAATCGGTCCACGCCAGGATCACCAGGATGCCGGAGAGCTGGATGACCGCGCGCCACGGGTTGTAGATCAGGTTGAAGAGGAGATCCGCCACGCCGCCGGCGTCGTCGCGCAGGAGGCTCGCCACGCCGCCGGCCTTCAGGTCGTGCACGCGCGCCAGCGGCAGTCGCACCGCGTGCTCGAAGACCTCGCGCCGGACCTCCGACGCGAGCAGCTTCAGCGCCCGCGTGGCCTGCCATCGGCCCGCCAGATGCACCACCGAGCGGACGATCGAGACGAGCGCCACGCCCACCGCGAGCACCAGCAGGAGCGAGGAACGATCCTCCACCCAGGCCGTCGGCACCCGCGCGGTGATGGACGCCGGGAGCGGATGACCGAGGAAGACGTTGTCGACGGCGAACTTCGTGGCCGCCGGCGGCACCAGCCCCAGCACCGTGGCCACGGAGAGCGTGGAGAGGGCGATGACCATCGCCGCCCGATGCGGTCGCAGCAGGCGCACGAATCGACGCAGGAGCTCGAAGGCCGAACGCCGTCGCTGCGCCGGCCGCTCGGCGCCGTCCCGGGTGAGGACGGTCCGGCGTCCGCGCCGCCGCTCGCGCATCGTCGCCAGGTAGTCGGCGAAGCGCCGGCGGCTGCTTCGTGGAGGTGAGGCCACCGCCAGCCAGAATAGGAAGGGAGCGTCCGACGCGTCCGCTACGATTCCGCCATGACCCGACGACCTCTCGTCCTCTCCGCGGCGATCGGCTCGATGCTCCTGCCCGTGCTGGTGGCCTTCGGACCCCGGGCGCAATCATCGGGATCGGCGTCGCCCGCGCCGGGCGCCTCGCCATCCGCCGCGCCGTCGGGGGCGCCGTCGGGGGCGCCGGAGACGCCGCCGACCGGCGCACCGCCCGCGTCGCGCCCGGGTGCGCCGTCCGCGCCACCGGCGCCCACCGCGCCATCGGCCGCCCCGGACGCGCCCGTGACGCCCGTTCCGGCGCCGAGGAAGCGCGAGGGCGCCGTGCGCTACGGGACGCCCACGCCCCTCCCGCGCCGTGAAGGGACGCTGCGCCTGGCCTGCTACAACGTGGAGAACCTCTTCGACGACCGCGACGACCCCGAACCTTCGGGCGAGTACGACGACGCGAAGATGACCGTGCCCGAGTCGCGCCGCCGGGCGCTGGGCGAGGCGATCCGAGCCCTCGATGCCGACGTGCTCTGCCTCGAGGAGGTGGAGAGCCTCGACGCCCTGCGCTGGTTCCGCGATCAGCAGCTCTCCGGCATGGGGTACGAGTGGATGGCGTCCATCGACGTGGGCTATCCGCGCGGCGTGGAGCAGTGCGTGCTGAGCCGCTTCCCCATCCTCCACGCGCAGGTGTGGAAGGACGCCGACCTCACGGCCACGGCGCCCAGGCGCACCGGCGAGGGCTGGAGCTCGTCCCGCACGGACAGCGGCACGCGCTTCCAGCGGAGCCCGCTCTTCGTGCAGGTGAAGACCCCGGAGGGATACGCGCTCGACCTCTTCGTGGTGCACCACAAGGCGGGCGGCAAGGAGTTCGCGTTCCAGCGCGAGGCGGAGGCGCTGGGCATCATCGACCTCGTCAAGCAGCGGCTCGCCGAGGATCCCAACGCCAACATCGCCGTCCTGGGCGACTTCAACGCCTCGCCCAGCGAGAAGAGCGTGAAGGTCTATCTCGATCCGGCGTTCGGCGGTCTCGCCAACGCGTGGGAGTTCCGCTTCGACCGCAACCAGCCGCGCGACACCTTCGTCACCCACGCCAGCGGCCGCGTCATCGACTACATCTTCATGAGCGAGGGGCTGAAGGGCGATGTCGTGCCGCGGAGCTTCTTCATCCTGGCCACCTTCGCACCGGGCGACGACTGGAACTGGCGCACCGATCCGCCGCCCGAGCGCTACGCGAGCGATCATCGTCCGCTCGCCGTCGACCTGATTCCCCGCGATGCGCCGACGGCCCATCCGAACGGCGCGGAGACGAAGCTCTGGGGCGCCGACGGCCGGCCCGGCGGCGACGGCATCGAGGGTCCCGGCGGCGCCCGCGCTCCGGCGCCACCTTCGGCGCCGCCTGCGACGACGCCCCCGGCTCCGGCCAAGGCCCCGGCGCCACCGGCGGCCGCGCCTCCGGCTAGCGCGCCGTCGACGCCTTGAGGCGCACCACCTCGTCCACGTCCTTGTCGCCGCGCCCGGAGAGGCAGATCACCAGGTTCGCGCTGCGGGGCATGGTGCGCGCCAGTTCGCACGCCGCGTGCACCGCGTGCGCGCTCTCCAGCGCGGGAATGATGCCCTCCCGTCGCGCCAGCGCATCGAAGGCGGCGAGCGCCTCCTCGTCGCGCACCGCAAGGTAGCGCACGCGACCCGACTCCTTCCACGCCGCGTGCTCCGGGCCGACGCCCGGGTAGTCGAGACCCGCCGAGCAGCTGTGCACCTCCGCGGTCTGGCCCGAGTCGTCCTGGAGCACGAAGCTGAAGGATCCGTGCAGGATGCCCGGCGCGCCGTGCGTGAGCGTGGCCGCGTGACGGCCGGGCGCGGGTCCGTGGCCGCCGGCCTCCACGCCCACCATCGCCACCGACGCGTCGCCGACGAAGGGATGGAAGAACCCCGCGGCATTCGATCCGCCGCCGACGCAGGCCACCAGGAGTTCGGGCAGCCGGCCCAGGCGATCGAGGCACTGCGCCCGGCACTCGCGCCCGATCACGCTCTGGAATTCGCGCACGATGGTGGGGAACGGATGCGGCCCCACCACGCTGCCGAGGATGTAATGGGTGCGGCCGACGGAGCCCATCCAGTCGCGCATCGCCTCGTTCGTGGCGTCCTTGAGCGTGCGGCTTCCGGTGGTGACTTCGCGCACCACGGCGCCAAGCAGCCGCATGCGGACCACGTTGAGGGCCTGGCGCCGCACGTCCTCGGCGCCCATGTAGATCTCGCAGTACAACCAGAATATAACACAAGCGGTGGCGGTGGC
>CAZSVT010000084.1:3130-11100 GCA_964610365.1 uncultured Isosphaeraceae bacterium | reverse complement strand
GCCCTGGCTCTCGGCGATGCGCGGCAGCTCGTCGCGCAGGTGCTCCATGGCCGGGCTCGAGCCCACCAGGAGATCGTCGCCGTCGCGCACCACCGCCGACGGGCTGGTGACGCGCAGCAGCTGGTTCTCGCGCAGGAGGCGCACATGATCGATGGCCCGCTCCACGGCGATGGAGAGCTCATCGCCGGTGAAGGGCTTGGTCACGTAGTCGAAGGCGCCGTTCTTGAGGGCGCGGACCGCGGTTTCCACCGTTCCGTACGCGGTCATGAAGATCACCGGGATGGTCTCGTCGATGCGGCGGATCTCGGCGAGGAGCTCCAGCCCGTCCATCTCCGGCATCTGGAGGTCGGTCACCACCGCGTCCACGCCGCGCTCGGCGAGCCGGTCGATCGCCTCGCGCCCGCCGGGCACCGCGATGACGCGATGTCCGCGCCGCGCCAGCACCGTTCCCACGGAGTCCCGCATCAGTTCCTTGTCGTCCACGACGATCACGCAGCCCATGTCATGCTCCTTTGCCGCCGAGGGTCCGACGCTGCGGACTTCGGCGCGCGCGCCTCAACCGTGCCGCAACCGCATGATCCAGCTCGCCGCCCTGGTCGAGTGGGTTGCGTGCGGCGGCGCATGCGGTCGTGCCGTTCCCCGTGCAGTCGGCATGCGCGTGGGTGATCCGGGAGTCGCCGGACGCCTCGGCGCCGACGCTCCCGGATCGATCCCGAGCACCCTCCCCGCCGTCGGCGCCGCGTCCTTCGACGGGCGCCGGAGCGGGGAGAAGCAGTTCGATTCGAGCCCCTCCGATGGACGACGCCGACGCGATGCCCACCGCGCCGTCGTGCGCATCCACGATCCGGTGGACGATGGCGAGGCCCAGCCCGGTGCCGGCCTCGCGCGTCGTCACGAAGGGGGTGAAGACCCGGTCGACGACCGACGGGTCGAAGCCCGGTCCGCCGTCCTCCACGCCGAGGACGGTCATCGGCGCGCGGCGCCCGTCCGCGCCCAGGCGCTCGCGGCGCTCGGCGTCGATGCGGATGATCGGCCGCGAACCCGGCGTCTCGCGGATGGCGTCCACCGCGTTGCGGACGAGATTCACCAGCGCCTGGGTGATGGCGGCGGCGTCGGCGCAGATCTCCAGGTCGGGGTCGATCTCGACCCGAAGCTCCGCGCCCGCGGCCGTCGTCTCCGCCTCGCAGGAGGCGATCGCCTCCTCCACCACGCGGATCACCGGCAGGCGATCGCGCCGGCTGCACGAGGTGCGCGCGAATCGGAGCACGTCGCCGACGATCGAGTCGAGCCGGGTGACCGCGCGGGAGATCTTCTCCAGCACGGCGCGCTCGTTCGGCCGGTCGGCCAGGTCCTCGCGCAGCACCTCCGCGTGCAGGGCGATGCTGGCCAGCGGATTGCGCACCTCGTGGGCGATGCCCGCCGCCATCTCGCCCAGCGCCGCCAGGGCGCGGCTCCGTCGCAGTCCCTCGTGCGCCTCCTCCAGCTCGCGCTGGAGTCCGGCCACGCGCTCCTCCAGGCGCCGGTGCGTCTCGGCCAGCCGCCCGGACACTTCGTTGAAGACCCGCAGGAGCTCCGGGAGCGCCGGCGCGCCGTCCACCGCGGCGGTCGACACGGGCGCGGCGATGTCGGTGGACGCGCTCATGCCACGCGCTCCGTGAAGCGCGGCTCGGGTCGGGCGTCCGCGGCGCGGGGCCGCGAGGTCGCCGCGAAGTCGATGAGGGCCCGGTCGCGTCGGGCCCCGAGCGATTCGAAGAGCCGCCCCTCGTCGTTGGTGGAGGCCCGCAGCAGCGACGCCAGACGCTCGCGCTCCGCGGCGTCGGCGCCCGCCAGGCGATCCGCGCCGCACTCGCCGCGCAGCGACCAGACCACCTCCTCGCGCCGGCGCAGGATCGGTTCCAGGCGCTCCACGCCGAGCGCCGAGTCCATGATCGATGCGTCGAGGCGGCGCAGTTCCTCCGCCAGTTCGATGGCCCGGGCGACGCTCATGCGCCTCCCTCCGCCACCGCCAGCCGCTCGTCCGGCGATTCGAACCAGAGGCGCCATCCCTCGCGCGAGAGCAGGTGCGGGACGCCGTCGTCGTGCAGTCCTTCGAGGCGCCGCTGGGCCCGCCGGCGGATCGCCTCGGCGTCCACGCCCGGCAGCCGGCGCAATCGCTCCAGCGCCACCAGCGCCGCGTCGGAGTCCGGGTGCCGCCGGTCCACTTCCTCCCACGCGGTGATCGCCTCGTCGACCCGACCGCTCGCCTCCAGCGACGCCGCCAGTCCGACGCGCGCGAATCGATCCTGCTCGCGCCGCGCGGCATCGTCCGACGGGAGGTCGCGGGCGTCGAGGCGCGCCACCACCTCGGCGAAGTTGTTCGCGGCGCGGCGCCATGCCTCCGCGCTCCGCGCCAGCGCCGCCGCGCGCTCCGACGGCGAGGACGGTCCTTCCGCCAGCGCCTCCGCCTCCAGGGCGCGGAGCCGCCACGCGTCGGCGAGCAGCAGGCGCACCGTCGTCGCGTCGTCGCGGAACGGCTCGCGCCGCAGCAGTTCCTCCAGCCGCAGGCAGGCCTGTTCGCCGTCGCCCACGCCGTGGGCCAGGCGCCCCCGCTCCAGCAGCGCCGCCGAGTACGCCGGCGACTCCGGGTCGATTCCTCCGCGACCCGAGAGCACGCCGTCGAGCAGGTCCGAGGCCGCCACGATGTCGCCCATGGCCCGCAGGGCGCGGGCCGCGGCCACCGGCGCCCGCGCCGCATGCGGACTGTTCGGATGGATGCGCATGAGCATCCGGTACGCGTCGACCGCTTCGCCGCAGCGCTGGAGTCCGTGCAGGAGCTCCGCGATGCGCCAGAGCACCTCGGCGCGGTCGGGATCGGAGTCGGGACGCCAGCGCAGCCACTCGCGCCAGGCCGCCACCGCCTCATCGACGCGACCCGCGAGCTCCCAGCACTCGGCGGCCAGGTGGATCGCCGAGGCGCGGAGCGCCGGCGCGTCGCCCGCCGAATCGCTGCCGAGGCGCCGCGCCAGCTCGCTCGCCGACTCGGCCGCCGCCAGGAAGCGCTGGTTGGTCCGTTCGATCTCCGCGGCATCGGCGCCGCCCGCGCCCGCGGCGCGACGCAGCGACTCGAGGCGCGCCGCCGCGTCGGTCCGGCTCGCGGCGGCGTGGCGTCGCAGGAGCTCGCTCCGCGCCGCGCCCTCCGGAACCAGCGAAAGCCCGTGCCGGCAGAGCTCGCTCGCGGTGGCCGCTTCGCCCGCGGCGCCGGCCGCGTCGGCCAGTTCCACGGCGATCGAGACGAATTCCGGGCACGGAAGTCGAGCGATCGGTTCGCAGTCCTCGTCCGCCGCCCGCGCGCCTTCGAAGGCCGCGGCGGCGACGGCGTGATCTCCGCGAGCGCTTCGGAAGAGCGATTCCGCCAGTCGGAGCCGGCTGAGCGCCGTCGGGGAGAGGGATCGCCCCAGCCACGGCGACGCGATCGCCTCGGCCTCGTCATCGCGCCCCTGCAGGGCCAGGTGCAGCGCCGCCTCCGCCTCGCTCCAGGCGCGATCGGGGTGCTCCTCCCCCAGCGACTCGCGCCAGGCAAGGCATTCACGCTCGGCATCGGCCGGTCGATCCAGGGCCCGCAGGGCCCGCAGTCGAAGCGAGTGCCAGGCGCCGTCGACGATCGAGGGGTCGGCGTTCGACTCCGTCTCGAGGCGCTCGAGCGCCGCCTCCGCGCGGCCGTCCCGCAGGAGCACTCCGGCCTGCGCCAGGGCGAAGCGGGCGCGCAGGCCGCGGTCGGCCATGATCGACGGAGGCGGCACGAACTCCGGCGTCTCGCCGGCGCCGCACGCCAGCGCCGCCTGCTCCAGGGCCGCCAGCTGCTCGGCGATGGTCGGTGGGCGCGGCGGCGGCTCGGACGCGCCGAACCCGAATCGCCACGCGGCGAATCCCGCGCCGCCCGCCGCCAGGAAGAGGATCGCGCCGACCGCCAGGAGCCGCCTCGTTCGGCGGCGCCCGGCTTCGGGCGGGTCGGCATCGGTGACCGACCGGAGATCGCTCTTCGGCTCGTCGCGCACGAGATCCTCTCTCCGTCGCACGGGCGACGGGTCGACTTCGCGGCGAGTCCGTTCGCCGCCCCCTCCGTATCGGTCGCCGGCCGGTCGGACCTTGAAGCGGTCGGGCAATGCTTGCGCCCGGCCTCCGGAGCGGTCGCCGATCGGTCACGGCGTGGTCCCCCGACCGCCGCCCCCGCGGTCCGGTCACCCGGTCAGCTCGGCGCTGGCTCGACGGCGGCGGGGCGATCGATCACCACGGCGGTCGCCGACACCATCTCGCCGATCCCTTGCCGCTGCGGATCGAGCAGCGTGAAGAGCCCCAGCGCCGGCATCTGGAGGACCACCGCCTTGAAGAGGTTGCGCGACAGGATCTGCAGGAGCGCGGGAGCCGTCGCGGTGCCCGGCCGGGCGCTCACCACCCGCCCGCCCACCAGGAGCTTCCCGAGACTCCTCGAGGTGATTGCCTCGCAGACGGTGCTCAGCGTCACCGCCACCAGGATGACCGCGAAGGCCGGCAGCGCCGCTTCCGTGTCGAACTCGAAGGCCGGCGGCATGAGCACGCGCGACCACGGCGCGCCGCCGACGACCTTCACCGCCACGATCGCGGGCGCAAGATCGACGGCCAGGGCGATCAGGCGGCGCGGAATCGGGAGCGGCGCCCATCCCTGGGGAATCCGCGGCGCCTGCGGATCGCGCAGGGAGCGGACGAAGAGCACCAGCATGAGGATCGCCACGAGCGCGGCGCCGATCAGCGGGAGATGGATCCACGCGGCGGGGTCCACCCGCGCCGATTCCAGTCGCTCCGGCGGCCCGATCTCCCCGCGCACCGGATCGACGCTGCGCATCTCGATCTGGCCCGTGTCCGCGAGGAGCTTCGGCCCCTGGCGGAACCACACCGCTTCGTCTCCCGATTCGATGCGCGCCACTTCGATGGGGCCGTCGCCCGGGAGGTAGAGGAGCCGTCGAGCTTCGCCCTCGGCCACCACCATCGACTGCGGTCCTCCGATCGGCCGCAGCTCGATCGTACCCGCGAGCCGCAGGGCCGTTCGCTTCCACCCCGCTTCATCAAGGCGCCATCGCTCCCATCCGCCGTCCTCGCCCGTGCGCGCGAGAATCGACGGACTCGCGGCCCCCCGTTCGATCCGTCGACCCGAGGCGCCGGCGAGCGCCGCGGGAAGCTCCACCGCCTCCCAGGCGCCGCGGCGAAGGCGCCACGCCCGATTCGCGCCGTCGAAGAGCACGATCGGCCCCTCCTCCAGCGAGGCGAACGACTCGATCTCGCCTTCCTCCGGAAGCGCGGGCAGGAGTTCGAGCCGATCGGGCGGTACCGAGTACCAGCGTCCGCTCGTGGGATGCTGCTCGGCGGCGGTGGTGAGGATGTGCGGTCGCGGGAGGATCGCCGACCGCGCCGGAAAGAGGAGATCCGCGCGCGCTCCCCAGTTCGACAGGTCGATGGGAGGACCACCCTGGATCACCGAGGCGTCGCGCACGCTGCCCGCGGGCATTCCGGCCGCGGCGTGCAGCAGCATGATGCGCCCCTCGCGTCGCGCCACCATCCAGAGGTGCGACCCGTCCCCGCTGGAGAGGAGCTCCGGCGGCGCGAGCGACAGGATCGCGGCGAGGGCCAGGACGAGCGTCGACATCAGGGCGCTCCGGCGCCGCCGTCGTCCACGACCTGCGGGCGCAGCGATTCCCGCACCGCCTTCGGATCGAAGAGCCGCTCCACGATGCGCTCCCCGGTGGCGCTGGGTCGATCGAGCGCCACGAGCAGGGTGTAGGCGCCGCGATCACCTCGCGCCGGCACCGCCACCGACACCCGCGAGGCGACCGCCGGCCAGTCTCCGGGCGGCGCGCCGCGTCGCTCCACGCGACGGTGCCCGGAGAGATCGGACCCGACCATGAGCTGCCCGCGCCGGTCGAAGACCTCCACTCGAACGAGCGACCAGCCGGTCTCGCCCTGCACCTGATGGGGCGCGAAGACGGCCCTCGTGGGGAGCCGCAGCACGGAGGTCGCCTCGGGCAGATCCACCGCGTAGCGCCCCGGCTCGCCTTCGGCCGAGAGGTCGATCGCCGGGCCGTCGGCGGTCCCGAGCGCCCGCAGCCCCGCCAGCGCCAGCATCTCGTCCATGGTGACCTGCGGTCGATGGGCGTCGTCGGGATCACGGGGAAGGCGCGGGCGCGACCAGAAGCGCGTGGGCTTCGACCATCCCTCGTACCACCACCACGCGTCGGGCCGGCAACCGCCCATGAAGATCGTCTCACCCACCTTCGACACGCGGAACGAGAGTTCCTCCGGCGCCCGGTAGCGAAGATCGAGATCCCCCTGCTCGAAGTGATCGCCCTGGTCGTCCCGCCAGCGGACTTCGACCACGCCGACGGCGACGAGCGACGGCAGCTTCGCGAGCTGCGCCGCGTGGGCCTCCAGGAGCGCCGTGGCGCTCACCGCGTCCCCCGCTCCGGCACCGACCGACGGTGTGGTCGCGCCGACTCCGGTCGCAGGGGCGCCGCCGGCCGAGCCGCGGTCGGCGCCCGAACGCGCCACGGCGCCGGTTCCGGCGCCCGCGCCCTGCACGGCGCCCGCGCCGTCGCCGGACCCCGGGCAGCACGCCGGCATCGCCATCGCGATCAGGGCGATGCACGAGCCTCGTGCCAGCGCCGCGCTCAAGCGAGATCCGACTCCACGAAGGCCCCGATCTGCTCGGCGAGCGATCGCAGGTCCTCCTCGGAGAGGTGCGGGTTGACCACCTCGAAGGCGCTCGACTCCTCCTCGCCGCGCCGCACGAACCACCAGATCTCGCGGCCGTCGCGCCGCTCCACCCGGAGGTGTCGCAGCCGTCGCTTGCGCAGGAGCATCAGCACCACCAGCCACCGGAAGGCGACGCGATCGGGCCGCTCGTCCCCGGCCAGCCGCGTGACCATCTCCTCCAGCACCTCGTCGTCGATGACGATCCCGCGTCGCGCCTCCGGCGCCGGCACCGTGGTCTTCCAGACGCAGAGGACGCCCTCGGGACGGGGCTGCCGCGCCCAGGCCTCCGGGGCGTAGTCGCGCCGCTCGAAGCCCTCGTCGCCCCGGTCGATGACCACCGCGATGCACGAGGTGCCCGGCGCGAGCTCCGCGCCGGTGGCCGCGCAGCGACCCGTGGAGCGCCCGATCGAGAGTCGATTCGTCTGCGTCGCCATCGATCGCATGCTATCCGTCCGGGTCGCGCATCGCGCGGGCTATACTCGGCGCCGCCGATGCTCGAGCGTCTCCTCCAGCTCTTCCGAGGTCAGGATCCGCTGGCGGTGATCGCGGAGATGGCGGTCATCTGGATCGGCGTCTTCCTGGTGCTGCGATTCCTCCAGGGCACGCGCGGCGCCGGCGTCTTCAAGGGCCTCATCGTGCTGGTGGCGGCGCTCTTCCTGGCCCTTCGCCTGGTGGGTCTCTTCAGCGATTCCTTCGCCCGGCTGCGCTTCCTCAGCGAAGGCCTCCTCGGCGCGCTGGCGATCTTCCTGCTGGTGGTCTTCCAGCCCGAACTCCGCCAGGGCATGGTGCGTCTCGGCCAGACGGCGGCGCTGCATCCGGAGCGCCGGCGGCGCGGGCGCATCTTCGAGGCCGTCTCGGAGGCGGTGGAGTTCCTCGCGCGCAACACCTTCGGCGCGGTGATCGTCATCGAACGGACGGTGCCGCTCAGCGGGCTCGCCGCCAACGGCGTCCCCATCGACGCGGTGGTCAGCTCCCGCCTGCTCGAATCGATCTTCTGGCCCAGCAGTCCGCTGCATGACCTGGCCGTGGTGATCCGCGGCGACCGCATCGCCGCCGCCTGCGTCCAGCTTCCGCTGGCGGAGGAGAGCCCGGGACATCGGCTCGGCTCGCGCCATCGCGCCGCGGTGGGCGCCACCATCGAGACGGATGCGCTCGTGGTGGTGGTGAGCGAGGAGACGGGGAAAATCAGCGTGGGCGTGGACGGTAAATTG